>NZ_LUKQ02000224.1 GCF_001647025.1 Endozoicomonas atrinae | reverse complement strand
ACTATGAAGATATTATCAATAAATGCTGTGAGGCATGGAATGAATTACTTTCTGAAGTTGGCCGATTGAAAAGTCTATGCTCCCGTTCATGGGCTGTTATTTCATAATTTAAAAATGGAATTGGTATAAGCCCACTGGCTTTAGCCATCTCACAGATGGGAGACCAGACATCGATCCTCACTTTCTTCTTGCCGGCTGAATAGCCCGGTTTAAATCCAACTTTCAGCTCACCGTTCTCAACTCGAGTATCCAGATAATCATGGATATCTGCATGGATATCTGGCTGTGCTGTTATTTCAATAGGGCGGGCAGAACCATTATGCCAATAAAGCTTAACTTTCCCCGAAATAGACAGAGCCTGAAAGCTGCCAACATCCCGGCTTATTGTCACGGGCTCTCCAGCACCTTTGATAGAATCAGAGTCTGTTGAAGAACCACTAAATACGGGAACATGACCATCAGAACGTTTACTGCTGCCAAACAGAATGGCCAATCCAGACACAGCGGAAACCAGACCAAGTACCGCAGACAAAGCATAAAAACCTGAAGCGCAGAGAGCCACAGCGGCAACCCCCGACACTATACAGGTCACCACCTTTAACACCTTAACAGTACGACCAAGCCAACTTCCGGAATCAGAAGCTGCCGAATGGTCCTGAGAAGGACTCAAGTCATGCTGAGCATGTATAGGATTACCCTCAATCATAAATTATATTCCATTAATAAATTAATAAATGTTTTTTTAGAGTGATAAAATATTAAAAAGTTCCTTCTGCGAACAATGAATATATATCGAGTAAAAGGCCTGTTTTGGATAATTAGCAGAGTGCTCAATCAAAATAGGTCTTTCAAGAAAGGCTATTCTCCCGACGAGATCAGCGATAGTATTCGATGCATCCGGTCCAGGAGATGGAACGGTTGAAGGCCTGCCAACTCACCAACATTCTGGATATGGAGCCAGTTTATTGTTAATCGACTCTCGGATTAGACGTGGTGTTGCAAGCCTTGGAGGTTAGTCACATTCCCGATATTTTTCTGTACAATACCTGACGCCAACAATAGCTGGAATAAAACAAGCGATGAAATACAGGGTGGCCATTAATGGGTATGGGCGAATCGGTCAGTGTGTAATGCGTGCACTGTATGAAAATGGCTATTGTCATAACCCTGTGCATGGGATGGAAGTGGTCGCCATCAATGAACTGGCGAATATCGAAACGCTGGCCTATCTGACACGATATGACACCACTCATGGTCGTTTTCCGGTCCAAGTGTCCGCAGATGATAGCCACCTGTTTATCGGCGATGACCGAATTCGGGTTTTTAACGAGCCGGATCCACGAAAAATCAACTGGAAAGACCTGAACATTGACCTGCTATTGGAGTGCTCTGGCTCTTTTAATGACCGAACCACTGCAAACCTCCATATTGAAAGGGGAGTGCCCCGCCTGCTCTTTTCCCAGCCAGCCAAACCTGATGTGGATGCAACCATCGTATATGGTATCAATGAGGATCAGTTAAACCCTGAGCACCGTATTGTCTCCAGCGCATCCTGTACCACCAACTGTATTGTACCTGTGCTCAAAACGTTGAATGACTCCCTGGGAATTGAATACGGCTCCATGACCACCATCCATTCAGCCATGAATGATCAGCCGGTTATCGATGCCTATCACCAGAACGACCTCCGCCTTACCCGCAGTGCGCTGCACTCCATCATTCCGGTTGACACAGGCCTTGCCAAAGGGATTAACCGTTTGCTGCCTGAGCTCAAGGGGCGCTTTAAAACAAGCGCGGTCCGGGTTCCTACCATTAATGTTTCATGTATCGATCTTACGGTACATGTCAGCAGAGACACGTCAGCAGCAGAAATTAATCGTATTCTGCAGCAGGCAACCTATGGCCGCCTGGAAGGCATACTGGGTTTTACCAACGAGCCTCACGCTTCGGTAGATTTCAACCATGATGCTCGCTCATGCATTGTTGACGGTACTCAAACCCATGTATCAGCCAGCCGCCTCGTCAGGCTGCTTTGCTGGTTTGATAATGAATGGGGGTTTGCTAACCGAATGCTTGATGTTTCTGCTCACTGGTTGAAAATGATCTGGGCCAGTAAAAATGGACAACATTAGTAAACAGTTCCCTGCATTTCAGGAACTGATCAGTTGGCTTGAAACTCAGCTTAAATAACGCCAGCCGTTCGTAGTTTCATCGCTTTATCACGAATGATTGAAGGAGCTTAGACTAACGTTTCTGACTGTTAGCAGATCGAACTGCTATGCTGATTTCAAAATACGTTATGACTTGTATGTCGGATACTTCATTTTACTTGTGAAAGTCCCTGCGGATAAGCAGGTCATAATCAGCCATTTCATCGCCATAGCTAACGTTTTCAAACAACTTTCACCAGAAACTTGTGACCCTCAGAAAACCCTTGAAACACCGCTTGATTCAAGTCATTAGAGCGTATCAATGAATACCTGAAGCGTAATTTATATGCTATTGTCCCCGACGTTTTTCCGCTGTTCCGAAGTTATCCCCGGCAATCTTTACAGGGCAGGCATAAACAGACTGTGTTTACCCTGAGAAAGTCAGCCATGAGTGAATATCAAGAGGGCTCCCCATGAACGTTTTAAAAATGACCGATCTGGACCTGGCAGGTAAACGCGTACTGATCCGTGAAGACCTCAATGTTCCAGTAAAAGACGGCAAGGTCACCAGTGACGCTCGTATTCTGGCTTCTCTGCCAACCATCAAGCAGGCTCTCGAAGCCGGTGCTCACGTTATGGTTACCTCTCACTTGGGTCGCCCTACTGAAGGTGAGTATGAAGAGCAATTTTCACTGAAGCCGGTTGCCGATTACATTGGCAATCTGCTGGGCAAGGAAATTCGTCTGGTTAAAGATTGGGTTGACGGCGGCTTTGAAGTGGCTGCCGGTGAGCTGGTTATCCTGGAAAACTGCCGCTTCAACGCCGGCGAAAAGAAAGACGACGAAGCCCTTTCCCGTAAAATGGCAGCCCTGTGCGATATCTATGTGATGGACGCATTTGGCACCGCACACCGTGCCCAGGCATCTACTCACGGTGTTGGCAAGTTTGCTTCGGTTGCCTGTGCTGGCCCACTGCTGGCCGCTGAATTGGAAGCGCTTGGCAAAGCCATGGATAAACCTGAGCGTCCAATGACAGCCATTGTTGGTGGTTCCAAGGTTTCCACAAAGTTGACTGTTCTTGAGTCTCTGTCTGGCATTTGTGACCAGCTGATCGTTGGTGGTGGTATCGCAAACACCTTCCTCGCAGCTGCAGGCAAAAATGTAGGCAAGTCCCTCTATGAAGCAGACCTTATCCCTCAGGCCAAAGCCCTGATGGATAAGTGTGATATCCCGATGCCAATCGATGTTGTCTGCGGTAAGAAATTCGATGAGAACGAGCCAGCCATCATCAAATCGGTTGATGAAGTTGAAGATGATGACATGATCTTTGACGTTGGCCCTGAAACCCAGAAGCTGTTTGCGGATGTCCTGACTGCTGCAAAAACCATTCTGTGGAATGGTCCAGTCGGTGTTTTCGAGTTTGATCAGTTCGGTGAAGGTACACGTTCACTGTCCATGGCAATTGCCAACTCTGACGCATTCTCGATTGCTGGTGGTGGCGATACTCTGGCCGCTATCGACAAGTACGGAATTAAAGAAAAAGTGTCGTACATATCTACTGGTGGCGGCGCATTCCTTGAGTTTGTCGAAGGCAAGGTTCTGCCTGCAGTAGCCATGCTCGAAGAAGCAGCCAAGCGCTGATCACTCGGTTAAAAAGACCGGAAGAAAATAGATTTTCTTCCGGTTCCCCTCTATCAAACTCCCTGTTTACTTGCTTCCCTGACAAAATAGTCTTTCCTTACAGGACACTACCGCTCATAGAGTATTGTCTGAATAATAGAGTCCTGTAGAATGCTCTCGTTGAACACCTGTAGATCAGCTGATCCTATTGGTTACAAAAACCATCTGCCAGCCTGTGTTAACACATTTTTTACTGGCGTGTTTCTTGTATTCAGGGCTTACACTGGCCTTTGCTGTACTGTGCTGCGCTCGGTAAATAGGGAAAGTGTTAACCGTACGACAGCCCGGCCGCTTGCCATATTAGCTGAATGGCTGATTATGAAGTTCACATATTGCAGGGAACCGCTTCCGGGCACTTTACCTGCCAGTTTATTATTTTCAGTAAACTTCGCCAAAAGGATTTGTTATGTCATCTAGCGAAGCAGCTTTGAAACATGGATGGTATCTGCTGAAAGCCAAATACAGAGAGGAGGTTCGTGCTCAGGATAACCTTGAGCACCAGGGCTTTGAGGCCTATTGCCCACTGATTCAGGAAAAAAGTACCCGAGTTCCCCTGTTCCCTGGCTATCTGTTCATCAGGTTAAGCAGGAAAGACCTTCCCTCTTATCACAAAATCCGTTCCACTCGGGGAATCACTCAGGTAGTTCGTTTCAACAAGATCAGTCACAAGCTTTTTAATGAAGGGCGACTACCCAAAGGGGATCTGGGGAAGCTACTGCCCAGCCCGATACCCAACGGTGACCAGCTGATCGACCAGATTGAGGCATTTGTCTGGAAATACAATGGATGCATTCCTGATGATAAGCCAGTCTCCATCCGCTTCAGAGAAGGCGAGTCGGTGCTTTATGACAACCCTCTTTTCCGACACCTTGAAAGTACGTTTGTAAAAGGTGTTAATATGGATCGTGGCATTATTCTTATCCAGTTCATTGAAAGCCTTCGTACTGATGAAGGCATTGAAGAACAGGTTATTGCCAGAAGAGAGATAGAAGTTCCCTTGAAAGACCTCCAGAAAGTATCTGAAGAGCGTTAATGGACAAACTTAAGCTTATCTCTGATATACGCCCACTCTCGCATAATAGCCTGGTGACTCCATATCCTCACGAACAGGCATACTTTGAGTATTACAGCATTGACCTGGAAAACCACATCCCTGATATCCAGCACTCCCTGGGCTATATAAACAGCACTGATTACCGAATTGCCTGCCACTTATACACTAGGCCTGAAGCTAAAGGCTCTGTATTTCTCCTGCACGGCTACTATGACCATGTTGGTTTATTTGAGCATATTATCCGCTTCTTTCTGGAGGAAGGTTACAACGTTCTGGCGTATGACCTTCCTGGTCATGGGCTTTCCAGTGGACAACCGGCAACCATCGAAGACTTCGAACTCTATCGTCTGGTTCTGGAAGATGTAATGCGTTACTGCGAGTCAATACTGCCCAAGCCCTGGCTTGCCTATGGCCAAAGCACAGGGTGCGCCATTATTACAGAGCTATTGAACCAACACACCAGACAAAGCATGCCTATGCCTTTTGATCAGGTTATATTGTCAGCACCTCTGGTTCGCCCGTGGTTGTGGAAACTCAGTCGTATCCAGCTCTATCTGGTCAGGCCATTTATTCGACAGATTCCCCGACAATTCAAAGATAACTGTCGGGATAAAAGCTTCCTGAACAAAGCGCACAATGATCCTCTGGCGCCTACTGTTCTGCCAACCCAGTGGGTCTCTGCCCTGGATCGATGGATCCAAAGAATAGAGGTATCTGAAGTACAGATTCCAATAAGGCCTCTTATCCTGCAAGGCACGGATGACAAAACCGTTGATGGGCAACACAACATTAAGGCTTTGTGCCGACTCTATCACTCACCCAAAGTACTTTGGCTCGAAGGAGCTCGCCATCATCTGCCCAATGAACTTCAGGAAACCAGAGAGCATTATATGCAATGGCTTTCAGAGTCTATGAGCACTAAACCGCATCAGTACTGATTTCTCAATGAAACATCCGCTGTGGAATATTCAATGAACTCCCACTCCATACCATTGTTATCAAAGTAATAATGGCGTCGTCTATACTGTCCTTCTTCACGGAAAGAAGCATCTTCCTGGTAGCCTGCTGCAACCAGTCTTTCATCAATTGAATCCAGCTCATTGGTGACAAAGCCCAGGTGGTTCAATCCATGCCCTTCGTAATCACTATCCAGCCTGCGACCTGACTGCTCATTCAGTGCCAGGTACGTCTTCTCAGAGCCCACATGAACCCATTTTCGACCCGTTTTCTGACTTTTCCCCCCACCTCTGACAGAGAACTCCGGAAATGCTGCAGTCAAAAAACGAATAGCCTCATCAATCGATGGAACTGTGACGTTGGCGTGTTCAAGGTAAACTCTCATCCGTACACCTCATATTTATAAACTTTTTTATTTACATATTCAGCCTACGACTACAATCTTATTTTGTAAAGCATTTGGTTTACAAAATAATGGGTACTCCATATAATCCAAAGCTATGAAAGATAAGAAAACTCTGGACCAGATCCTTAATTACTTAAAAACAGAAGGGCCTTTGACAGCTGGTGATTTGGGCAAGCGGCTAAATATCACAAGCATGGGTGCTCGTGGCCACCTGGAAAAACTGATGGACAGAGCATTGGTGGATACCACCACTATTCGCAGTGGTGTTGGACGTCCAAGGAAAACATGGCATCTGACCCCAAGAGCTCAATCCCAATTTCCTGACCGTCATGACCAGCTGACTCTGGAGATGATCATTTCCGTAAAAGAAATCTTTGGTGACGAGGGTCTTACTCAACTGATTGAACATCGTAGTCAGAGTTCGGAGCGGATCTATCAGGAAAAGCTTGCCGTGCATTCCACACTGGCATCAAAAATAGCAGCACTCGCCAAGATAAGAACCGATGAAGGCTACATGGCTTCTTACAGCAAAGAAGATGACGGTTTTTTATTTATCGAAAACCATTGTCCAATCTGCGCTGCTGCGCAGGCCTGCCAAGGATTCTGTCGCTCTGAGTTACAGGTTTTCAGAACACTTTTTACGCCAGATGCAACGGTAAATCGGACTGAATACATTTTAGATGGTGCCCGCCGTTGCGCATATCGCATAGAACCTACAGGAAGTCCCAATCAATGAAATATGTTGGAGCACATGTCAGTGCGGCCGGTGGTGTAGAAAATGCCCCAGTAAATGCTCATGAATTAGGCGCAACTGCCTTTGCCCTGTTTACAAAAAATCAAAGACAGTGGAATGCCAAACCGCTCTCAATGAAGAGCATTGAGCTGTTTAGAGAACGCTGCGAGAAGTACCACTTCAAACCTGAACAGATTCTTCCCCACGACAGCTACCTGATTAACCTGGGTCATCCAGAACAGGAAGCACTTGAGAAGTCTCGCCTTGCATTTATTGATGAGGTGGAACGATGCATGCAGCTTGGGCTTGACCGCCTTAATTTCCACCCGGGCAGTCACCTGAGAAAAATTGATATAGCAGACTGCCTGAGCAGAATTGCCCAGTCTATCAATATGGCTCTTGAGCAAACTCAGGGCGTGATTGCGGTGATAGAGAATACTGCAGGCCAGGGAAGCAACCTGGGGTGGCAATTTGAAGAAATTGCCGAAATCATTGATCAGGTTGAAGACAAAAGCCGGATCGGGGTCTGTTTGGATACCTGCCATACTTTTGCTGCCGGTTACGACCTTCGGACCCAGGATGCCTGCCAGAAAACGTTTGCCGAGTTCGAAAAAATCATTGGTTTTAACTACCTGAAAGGTATGCACCTGAATGACTCAAAAGGCGAACTGGGCTCACGAAAAGACCGGCACCATAGCCTTGGTCAGGGTGAAATTGGCTGGGAGGTATTCCGCTATATCATGACTGATAGCCGTTTCGATGGTATTCCCATGGTTTTGGAAACCATTGACGAAACTATCTGGGCTGATGAAATAAACGCTTTGAAAATGATGTCTGCATAACATTTATAGAGCGATAAGCTAACTGTCGGAGGCTTATCGCTCTTTCGAAGGAAACTACCTCCCTTCAGAAAAAAATCAGCCAATTGCTGACCAACAACTTATAAAGCACCATATTTTACAACTTCTTGCCCATCAGTTGATTGAACCGGTTTTCACAAAAATACCAAAAAAATAAAACGAACGTTTTTCTGAAAAAAATGTCCAACTTTCATAAGTGTAATCTTACAAGCCATCTCACTGAATCACCAAAAGCAGAAAGCTCAGTTTTATTCATTAGAATCAGATAGTTATTTCACAGAGGGAGCTGATAAAGCATGGGCCAGGAAGCAATACCAAGCGATGATAAACTCTATTCGGATGTATTTGTAGATCAGGTACTGCCAGAATTAGCCGTATCGGAAGAATTGGATAATAACAGGAAAAAGTTCAGTGAAGAACTAATGCCACGGACAGGCAAACCTCTGAATCATCGAGCACTCAAAGTAGTCTACGTAGGAAGAGGTCCGAATGCTCTTCGGAATGCATTGCAGTTAAAAGCAAAAAATCCTGATACAGATATAGAAATGTTTGAAAAGAGACCGGAATACGTTCGAAATCACACGGTTAACATTGATGACAAATGCTTCAAATCATTAAAGTGTTATGATAATCAAATTTTAAAAGAAGGAATGGATCAACTTAGAAATAAAATTCTCAGGCAGCATGGCCATATCAGTTGTAATACCAATCGCATTTTCTAAATCCTTAAGCTGCCGCCAACTATGCTTAGGCATCATTACCATGCATTATCTAGAACAGATGTCTCGTCGACCACAGCTACCCGAAGGTTTTAATGATGTTGATTTTC
>NZ_LUKQ02000223.1 GCF_001647025.1 Endozoicomonas atrinae | reverse complement strand
GCGTCATTCGTAAGGCGATCAAGAACCGGAAGATTTTTCGGACTGATGAGTCAGTCATGAAGGTAATCTATCTGGCCATGGAAAAAGCTTCCGAGAAATGGACCATGCCGATCAGGAACTGGAAAGCAGCCATGAACCGGTTTGAAATTATGTTTCCTGACCGGTTCAAGGAGTAATAGTTTTGGTGGCGTTTACACAGAATTATTTACAGGCTCTCTCTATCGCCTATGCAGGTGATAAGTCATCTTTTCTTCAAAGTTGGTGTAGCTCCCAACTGCTCCCTGATGGACGCACTGCCTTGGGCCGTAATTGGGATAAACTTGGAGAAGCTTTTTATGACGCTTTTAATAAAGAACCCGGCCACTCTATTTGGCATTTCATACGGGATATGCTCAATGATAATTCAGCTCTTGATCTAGCGGATTACCAAGCATTACTTCCAGAAGTTAAAACTTATCTTCTCAAACAGTTGAGAGAATGGCGGGAAGTGACTCTAACGCCGGTTAGAGACAATATTGATCTTAAGCTTTTCCGCTCAGATGGCTCTGTCGCTGGGACGGTAAGTGATGGCACGCTATCAGACGGACAAAGAAATACTGCTGCACTTGCCGTTTTGCTTTCTCATGGTGAAGGGCCTCTTATTCTGGATCAGCCTGAAGATGAATTGGATTCTAAATTCATATACAACGAGCTTGTTCCAATGTTAAGAAAGGTCAAGCAGGAAAGGCAGTTAATCTTCGCTACTCATAACGCCAACTTACCGGTTAATGGTGATGCAGAACTGGTCTATGCACTGGAAGCTAAAGATGGTCAGGGTGTAAAACAAACAGAAGGTGGTCTTGATAATCCAAAGGTAGCCGAAGCGGTGCTCGATATTATGGAAGGTTCTGAAGAGGCCTTCCGTCGAAGAGGAGAAAAGTACCACTTCTAAGAATGAAACTTTTTGACTGGCCGGCACTCCAACTAAACATGCACATTCGTTTAGAATTGGTTTTCGGATCAGGCCAGTCTGCCCAACTTCTGCCAGTAGCTGCCCTCCAATAATAAGCCCAACAGAGGTTCATCGCCGTTATGAGCTTTCATGAGAAGTTTGCCCGGTTCAGCCGTTTGCATCAGGAGAACCGCACCTGGAAACTGCTGAAGGCCGACAATGCTCCGCTGCTTCTGGCGTTTATCGCCGAGCTTTTTCGTGAAACCAATGAAGTGCCTTTTGGCAAGGCCATTGCCATTCTGGATACGGAGCTTAACCGGCTGCGGGAATATGATCAGTTAGACGGTGAAGTAAAAGCCACGGCTTACCTCCGCCAATGGATTCAGGATGGCTGGCTGCGCGAGTTGAATGACCTTCTGACACGAACTGATGCCTGTGAACTGGCTATGCGATTTGTGAAAGGGCTTGAAGAACGAGGCAGTAATGCCACTGCTTCACACCTGCGAATTGTTCAGGATGCAGTGCGAGATTTGGCGGTGGCGCTCAGCCCTGACCCGAAAGAGCGAATCATCCTGCTGGAATCCCGAAAAGCCGAACTGCAACGGGAGATTGATGATCTGGAAGCCGGTGTTGTTTATGAATTGCCAGAAGCTGAGCAACGGGAGCGGATTCAGGAAGTGTATCAACTGGCCTCGTTACTGACCGGTGATTTTCGGCGGGTTGAAGATGAAATCCGTCATATGGATCAGAAACTCCGGGTGGAGATGATTGAATCAGAGAATCATCGCGGGGATATTCTGGAATCCCTACTGGAAAAGGAAAATATACTGGCTGAATCCGATGCCGGGCGTGCCTTTGACGGATTCTTCCAACTGTTGTGTGATACCAACCGGCGCATGGAATTTAAGGAACAGTTACGTTCTGTACTCAGCCGGCCTGCTGCAGCCCATCTCAGCAAAGAGCAGTGTCGTTATCTGGAACGGTTGTTAAAAGAGTTGAATCAGGAGAGCCACCATGTTTTCCGGGTTCGCAACCGTACTGAAGAGAGTTTGCGTAATTATGTTGAAAGCGGTGCCCACCTTGAAAACAGGGCTGTTAACCAGTTGCTTGAACAGCTGGAACAAACCGCGCTAGCACTGCGGGAGCAGGATATTAGCCTGAAAGTGGATACTGGCCTGCGGTTGAATGCCGGTTCAGCAAAAATAACCTCTCTGGACAGTTTCAGGCTTCGGGTGCCGGAAGAAGCGATTGATACCAGCAATATTGCTTCTCGAGTCAATGAATCTACCCCCAGTGACGCCATGCTTGAACATCTTCAGTCGGTCAAAGTGGCTGAAGTGGCAGAAAACATCAAGAGCCTTTTAGAAGAGCACGGCCCTCTGACCATTGCCGGTATTATCAAAGAATTGCCGATCAGCGAAGGGATCGAAGAGCTGGTAGCTTATATGCGAGTTGCCCAGGCGGTGTCTGCCACCACTTTGAATGACCGGGAAAATGTTGTCGTTTACGGTTCTGAGGGTGAGTGCCTTCAGGCGTCCATCCCCTGTTATTTGCTATCCGCTGATCAGTTTCCTGAACGGATTGAGGAGTTATCGCTGTGAGTAATGAAACCCCTGTTGGGCAGGCATCGGCATTGTTTGACCAATTGATTCAATCAACGGCAGAAGAGCAGGATAAGAGCGATCAGATCTTGGGTGAACCCGATAATCGCAGTGAGGATAGTCAAGAAAAACGTGTATCCAGCACCGATGATGAGCCCAATTTTCGATTAGCACCCGAAGCTCGGCGAGCCTTAATACGGCTTATGCGTCAAGGGGTTGTGAATGCGAAGAGCAATAGTGCAGTGTTTGAAACACTCCGTCGTTATCAGGCTCCCATCCAAGAACATCTGGCAGAGATGTATCTGAAAATGGTTCTCGACCCACAGGCAGGTATTGCACTGCTTCAGGAACAGGCGATGGAAGATCTGGAATCTGAGGATGAAGAGCCTGTCTCGTTGATCAGCCGTCGAACCCTTTCTGTATACGACACACTTCTGTTACTGGTGCTGCGGAAGTATTTTCAGGAGCGGGAAAGTGCCGGGGAGCAACAGGTGGTCATTGATATTGATCATATTGAGTCGCTGTTGACCCCATTTCTGCCGTTGACGAACAGCAGCCGGAGCGACCGGAGAAATCTGAATGGCGCTTTGGACAAGATGAAGGAGCGGAAAATTCTGACCGGTTCCAAAGACGGCGAGCGATTTGAAATCACCCCTGTGATTCGTTATGTGGTTAATGCCGACTTTTTACAGGAAATGCTGGCAAGCTATTTATCATTGGCGGGGAAGCCTGTAGGTGAAGAGCCTTCCGAAACTGAAGGGAGTTCTGACGATGAGTGATCTCTTTGAATCAGAAACACAACTTTCAACACTTTCATTTGAAGACCTGTTCAGTACCGGTCAGATTCGGCTAGCGGAAATATCTGTCTATAACTGGGGGTCTTTTAATCAACTGCATACCGGCTCGATTAACCCGGATGGCACATTGATCACGGGCGATAATGGCTCAGGCAAATCCACTTTTATCGATGGATTAATGGCATTGCTGCTGCCGGCTGGCAAAGCATCTTTTAACGTGGCAGCAGCCCAGGGGGATCGTTCAGACCGGTCATTGATCTCCTACATTCGTGGCAGCTATGGAACTGAGCATGACGGGACCAGAACCAATACTCTGAATAAGCGACCCGGTTCCGTAGTATCCGGTTTAAGGGCCTTGTATCGGGCAGAAGATGGTTCTGAAATTACCCTTGCCGCACTGTTTTGGATGACTCAGAACTCTAATGCGCTACGGGATGTGAACCGGCTGTATCTGGTTGGGAAGCGGAACATTGAATTGCAGGAATTGCTGCAGGGGTTCAGCTCTGGCAATGCCCGACAGTTGAAGCGACAGCTAAGTGATGACCAAACTATTGCCTATTATGGTGAAAGCCACGCTGCCTATGAAGCGGTCTATCGACAGTTGCTGCGTATGGATAATAAAAACGCCCCGGCATTACTATCGAGAGCACTGGGTTTAAAAAAGATCGATGATCTAACTGATCTGATTCGCAAGCTGGTTTTGGAACCCAGTAAGATTCAGAATGATGCCCGAAAGGCTGTAGAGGGCTTTGATGATCTGGTGAGGATTCATGGCGAGTTACAGACAGCCCGTAGCCAGAGAGATCGACTACTGCCATTACCCGGCTGTAAAGCGACGTTTGACGCTGCAAAGCATCAATCTGGAAAATTATCAGCTCAATTATCGGGGTTGCCAGTCTGGTTTGGTGAACAGCGTCATCATCTGTGGACGCAACGAATAAAAAGTATCGAACAGAAAATTTTCAACTGTGAAACTGAGCTACGGTTGTTAACTCAGAAGGAAAAAGATGCCAAAGATTTAGAGCGCAGCCGGTATGACGTTTATATTCAAGCTGGGGGCAGTAAAATTGAACAGCTGAAAAAGGAACTTGAACGCAATACCGAAAAGCTTTCGGAAGTGAATGTGAAAGCTCAAAATTATCAGACAACTTCCCAACGATTAGCGCTAAAAACAGACCTGAAAGAAACAGCTTTTGCGGATAATGCCAAAGTAATTGAACAACGCTGCAACAATCTCGACGAAGAAAGGCAAAGGTTACAGGATGCTTTTGGCGCTGCTGCCGGTCAATTTAGTGAATCTGTGGCTTTGCAAACGTCACTTGAGGAAGAAATTCGGGAAATAGAGGCGCTACCGGATTCGAATATAGATCGAAAATACCAGCAACTTCGGGATGAACTATCGACATCCCTGGATATCCCGAAAAGTGAATTGATGTTTATTGGTGAGCTTGTGGATGTTCATCCGGAGCATAAAAAATGGCAGGGTGCTATTGAGCGGGCGCTTGGTGGATTACGCACAACACTGGCGGTGCCGGAAAAAAGCTATCATCTGGTGACCCGATGGTTAAATCATCGTCATACCGGCTTGCATGTTCGTGTTCAGGTCGTCAGAAGCAATGTTTCCGGGAATGCATCATTCAAGACGGACGGCTATCTTCGAAAACTGAAGTGGCGTGAGCATCCTTACAGGGAGTGGTTGAAGCATCATCTGGCTCGCTTTGACATGCACTGTGTAGACAGCACTGAGATGCTGGATAAGACACCTTTTTCCATGACCGAGCAGGGGCTGATGCACCTGGAACACGGTCGGTTTGAGAAAAAGGACCAGCAACCCATTCATGACCGGCGGGTATGGCAGCTGGGCTTTTCCAACAAAGATCGATTGGCGTTGCTGCAGCAGGACCTGAAAAATCAGATCGAACAGGTTAAAAGCCTGGAGGAAGCTACGAACCTGGCAAGAAAGGCTCTGAACCAGGCCGGCGAAATGGCTCGTTTATGGATGAATTTGAAAGACTTCACCTGGGATGCAATCAATGTACCCTATTGGCAGCAGAAGGTAGAACAGTGCAAAAATGAGCTTGAAGATTTGCAGAAAGCCGGTGGTGATCTGGATACGGCAAAAAGGCGTTGGGAGGATGCTCGGGATAATTATGAGGCTGCGCAGAATGATCGTGAGCAAAAGAGTAAGGGTCATGCCGTTCTGGAGAGCCAAAAAGAAAGCGCTGAAAGCGCCAGGGATAAAGCCGGAGAAGCCGCCTCTTGTGGGTTGGAAGATGGAGTTCGTATAGCACTGCAGGAACGTATTGGTGATCTTGTTGATGATGATCTTGATAACTCCATAGGTCTCCAGGAGGAGCATCAACAAGAAATCGGCCGTGAAAAGGAAAAGGCTTCTGGTGTGGCTGAGAGCGCCTCACGACAAGCGGTTGGGATTATGTCGGCCTTTTCCACTGAATGGAAACACATTACCGAAGACTGGCTGAAATCCATTGAGGGGCTGTCGGACTTTATTCAGTATCTTGAAAAGCTCGAAACTGAAGGTCTGCCAGAGTTGGTAGACCGCTTCAGAGAACGTTTGAATCGTCATACTACACAATCACTGGCGAATATTAACCAGCAAATGATCTCGGAACGCGAAGAGATCGAAGAACGAATTCTGACCATAAACCAGGTGCTGGCCAGAACGGAATTCAAGCACGGTTCACACCTTCGCCTGGGCGCCAAGGCGGAAGAGTTTGAGCATGTAAAACTGTTTAAAAAGCAGCTTAGATCGGCTCTTGAACAGGCAAATAGTGAAGACCATGAAGCTCGTTATGATAACCTGCAGAAAATTATTGCCGTGCTTGAGAAAGCAACGGCATCGGTCACGGCGAATAATCTTGAAAGTCTTCGATTGCTGGACTCTCGCTATCAGCTGAGTTTCTATGCGGAAGAGATTGATAATGAGACGCACAAAGTTCTCGATGTATTGGCTTCTTCCACCGGTAAATCCGGTGGCGAAAAAGAGTCATTTGCCGGCACCATTGTTGCCGCCAGCCTGGCCTATGTACTGACACCGGATGGGCACGACAAACCAATTTATAGCACTGTATTTCTGGATGAAGCGTTTTCCAACACCGCTGAATCAGTGAGCCGCCGTGTATTAAAAGTCTTCCGTGAGTTGAATATTCACATCAACCTGATTACGCCCTATAAAAACTTAAACCTTGCCAGAGAGTCAGCCAAATCGCTATTGATTGCAGAAAGAGACTCCAAAGTTCATGAAAGCAAATTGTGCGAAGTGACCTGGGCCGAAATTGATCGGCGGATGAAGGAGCACAAAACGCTGAAAAGCAAGATAAAGGCACTGGATATCGAGATTGAGCCGGTTGTGGGTGAGCATTTATGAGCTGGGGCGTTACGGTTGATGAAGTACTCGAACAACTTAGACAAAAAGAGTGGGAGCGCTGGGATCGGCTCAGGGGATTGCTGCTGAAGGAGCGATCGCTGCCCTTGCGAATATCGCTGAAAGCGCCAACGGGTAGACAGGCTCTGGATGATTTTGCGCGTTTTCAGTCTTTCCTCTGCCAGTGGCAGCGTTGGGAACCTGCAAGCCAGGTGCAGTGGGAGAGAAAAAACTATCAGAAGCTTGGGGAGTACCAGGTACCTGTCGCTGTAGAAATCCAATCATTACAGGCTTTTTTTGAAATCCTGGGGACTGAAGCAATAACAAAGAGTAGACACTGGGAATGGATTATTTCGCAGTTTCTATCAGTGGATACACGCTTGACGGCAATGGTGATCAGGCAACTTCCGCATCTGGAAAAACTGTCTGAGGTCGATATTCAGGCAATGGCGAATCTGCTTCTTCAGTTGCAACCCGGAATGGGAAACGGACTGTACCTCAGGGCTATCCCGGTAAAAGGTATTGATACCAAATTTATTGAGAATTACTCGGGATTGATCAGTGAGCTTTTGTCGGCCATACACGACGATGAAACAATAAAGAACAGGCTTGTAGAATGGCTGGGCTGCAAAGAAAAGCCCAAAGGCTGGTTGATTATCAAGCCGCTTTGTCCGACAACTCGGGCGCAACTGCTCGGCCTTTCGGAACTAAAATTAGCAACGGATTCCTTGCGTGAAATGCCCCTGCCAGGAACTCATATCCTTGTTGTAGAAAATGAGGAATCTGGTTTTGGCCTTCCTGAACTTCCCCATACCGTTGCTGTGATTGGTGGCGGAAAGAATGTTGCCTG
The DNA here is from genome assembly GCF_001647025.1 of Endozoicomonas atrinae. GTDB lineage: Bacteria > Pseudomonadota > Gammaproteobacteria > Pseudomonadales > Endozoicomonadaceae > Endozoicomonas > Endozoicomonas atrinae. Next base: position 1,228 of record NZ_LUKQ02000223.1, on the reverse strand, counting down.
GATGAATGCTGACTGGTTAAAATCCAGGTCTGTAGGCTATTGGGGTGATATTGATACTTGGGGGCTGTCCATACTGAGTGACGTACGTGGTTTTTTACCAGAGGTTAAGCCATTGATGATGGACACTGCTACGGTGAATACCTTTTCTAAAAGAATGTCTGCCGAAAATAATCCATACCCAAACCAGCCGGTTAATCTTTTTGTTGATGAGCTTATTCTTTTTAACGACCTTAAGGACGGGAAATTTGAGAATACACGCTTAGAGCAGGAAAGGTTATCGCAGGATTATATTCAGCAGAACTTATACGATTGGAGTGCAGCCTGAAAAGCAACCAGGCTGCATATAAAATCAGAAATCAATATGTTACTGGATGGGTTTAATTCCTACTCGCTCTGCAAGTTCAATAAAAAGCTTGTAAGTTTCGGGGCCAAACTGATTACGTGACCTGGGCGATTTTTGAACACTATAAAGAGCTTTTCCCATATTGCGCCATTTCACTTGATCTTTACCTGATTTCAGTCCTTTGCCATCGACTAACTCCCGGATTTTTTTGATTAAACTTCCATCCAAACCAATAGCTTTAAAGCTGTAAAGAAATTGCTCTCCCGTCATAAGGCTATAGTCATCAGGGATGTTGCCTTCATAATTGATATTATGCAGCCTTTCCGGTTTCCCCAGTAAAGTAGGGGTGCCAGGATGAAAATGATGCCAAGGTTCTTCGAGGAAGTGATCATCAACCCCTTCAAGGTACTTAGACTTATTTTCAGAGTACGACAATATGAGTTGAGACTTTGAGCGAGTCATTGCGACATAGAATCTCGCCAAATCTCTGAAAGTCTCGCTTTCTGGGAGGTAGGGGTTAGGGATTACAGTCTCGTTGCAATTGACTATGCAAATCAAGTCAAACTCAAACCCTTTGGTTTGTTCGAGATCCGATAAAAAAATGGAGCTGTTTCCAATGCTGAGGCCGCCATCAAGAACTTCGATACCGACTTTTTTCCCAAAGGCGACAGAGCCTGTAAATAATTCTGTGTAAACGCCACCAAAACTATTACTCCTTGAACCGGTCAGGAAACATAATTTCAAACCGGTTCATGGCTGCTTTCCAGTTCCTGATCGGCATGGTCCATTTCTCGGAAGCTTTTTCCATGGCCAGATAGATTACCTTCATGACTGACTCATCAGTCCGAAAAATCTTCCGGTTCTTGATCGCCTTACGAATGACGC
>NZ_LUKQ02000222.1 GCF_001647025.1 Endozoicomonas atrinae | reverse complement strand
TGCATCGTGAAAGTTTTCAGGAAAATCGGGAGTTTTAGGCATGACATTAACGGGATGAACAACAGGCTATTTAAAGTATAAAGGCAATCGCAGAATTCGTGACATATTTTGAAAATGAAATTGGTATCACAACTGTATGACGTGCATTTGATCAAACTGTGCCTGCCGGGCATCATCGCGGGGGCGATTATTGCACCGCAGTTAGCAGATGCTTTATCCGTTCACTGGCTGAGATGGTATATCGGATTATTAATTCTATTTATTGCCGTGTATAAACTGACCAAAAGCCTCAGATCTCATCAGGAGGCTCCTAAACCGATAGAGCCTGTGCTGATTATCATTGTAAGTATCATCAGCTCAACACTGAGTGGATTAGCCGGTATTGCATTGGGCATTCTGATGATCCCTTTTCTATCCCGATACTCCGACCACCGAACCGTTCTCGGTACCAATCTGATGCTGGCGGTTCCTTATGCCGTTATTGGCAGTGCCGGCTACATTTTTTCCGGTCTCCAGTCCGGACATACTGGTTCGAACCTGATGCTGGGCTATGTATACCTGCCTGCGTTTCTTATCATCTCAATCACGATGGCCATCTTTCCTCCGATCGGGCTGAAGCTTGCAAAAAACGTCAGCATTAAGGTCATCCAGAATGTCTTTTACATTTATCTGCTGTGCATTGGCATCGCAATTTTGCTGTAGAGTCGTCTGATACTATGCCTACAACCTCTGAAAATAATTTCTGCACCTCCTGGAGTGGCGGTAAAGATGCCTGCTTTGCACTCTGGCAATCCATTCAGAAAGGGTTTACCCCAACCTGCCTGTTGACCATGCTCAAAGATGATAAAGATCAGACCAGTGCACACGGCCTGACTAGAGAAGTGCTGGAAGCGCAAGCAGCCTGCATGCAACTTCCCATTATCTTTGGAAAGGCCAGCGTTGGGGAATATGAAGCGGGTTTAAAAGCGGCTCTTCAAGACGTGCAAAAAACCTTTAAAACTTTCCAGCTGGCTTTTGGTGATATCGACCTGCAGGCTCATCGGGACTGGTATGAAAAGATTCTGACCGGAACCGGTGTTTCTCCTGCTTTTCCTCTCTGGCACTACGATAGACAGCAGCTTCTAGAAGATATGTTTGCCAATGGCTTCGAAACCATGATTGTCAGCCTGAAAGCCGATAAGCTGGATCGAAACCTGCTGGGTAAAGTGCTCACTCCTGACATTGCAGATACCATTCAAAAACAGGGCATCTGCCCAACCGGCGAAGATGGCGAGTTCCATACGTTGGTAGTTAATGCACCGCATTTTTATCAACGTCTTGACATTGAAACCGGGGAGGTTATCGAAGATGAGTGGGGATACAGTCAGTTAACAATATCTGCAGCCTGACTCCATGTCAGCGCAGTAAAGCCTGGTACAGTTTTTTTGCAGTCACAATACGGGTCTGTTCTACGGTTTCACCCAGAAGCAGGATAATGGATGCCCTGGCCTCATGCAGCTCTGTCATTGCTTCATGTAAGGAGGTTTCAGGCGCCAGATTAATGGTTTTTTTCATGAGTTCACCCACTGAGATATCGGCTTCTTCATTGACCAGGCAGCGGGCGATATGACGATAAAGAACAATTCCTGAAGGTGTGCCATCTGTCAGAACAACATATCGCTTACAGGGATATGAGCGAATCGTCGTTTCTGCAGAAGCGACGGTTGCATCGGATGAGAGGCAGACAGCTGGTATCGAGTGCCCAACCAGCTCGTTCAGCTGTCGCTTGTGAGAAGTAAGTACGGCATCAGCCAGTTTTCGCTGACGCTTCCCAATCACTCCACGCTTATTGTAATGCTTGATGATGCTCCGAAGCTCATCACTGCTTCTGGCTTCCTCAATATGTTTGGGTAAAAGGCGGGTCCAGACCAGGGCTAACAACAGTACAGGGCGGGTAACGGTATAAATAAGATGGATAAGCGGTGAACATCTGGCGACCACTCTATCAGCAATCTGCACTGCAAGCAGTTTGGGCAGCACCTTGGCGAATACCAGCATAAAATAAGCGAGCAGTGCCGTAAAAATGGCCATCCAGAGATCGTTAAACTCCCTGGCTGCCAGAGCGCCAAGGAAAGTACTGCCAGAAATACTGATCAAAGTACTTAACAAAACGATCGCGGACAGGTGCTCCCGCTTTTTCTGAAAGACTTTCTGGATGCTCTCTTTATTATCAGGTCTTCTGTACAGGATCGTGACCAGCCTTAATTCATCAACCGCTACCAAAGACGATTCAAGAAGCGATAAAAAAGCAGTAGCAGCGACAATAAGGCATGCAAAGACAACAACCAGGAGCATCCATACCTCCAGAAGAACAGCAGTGGGACAGCAAGCAGTTTTAAGTCGGGGACAAGTAGCTGACCAAGTCCACCAGCATAAAAACAAAACCTGTAATATATTGTTTTCGACCAATTTTCTTCTTTATTTACGTTAGCTCTCTCTGCTGATCAGAGCAAATCAGGTGCCTGGCAAAGAGAGCCTGATGTTCCTGACGTCTGTATAAATAGATTTTCTTTTTAACCCCAGAGACCATGGTTACCAAGCGTCTCAACGGTTTCTTAGAAGTAGCCCCAGCCTGCTACTCTTAATAATTATTTTATTTGAAATAAAATTCGAATAATATTCGATTTTCATTCAAAACAACCCTATCCTTTAATTTCTGCTCTCCACCACGGTTTATTTGCCATGTCTGCATTCGACAAACGGGCACAGCGAGAAACAACCATTATTCAGTCCACCCTGACCATTCTTAAGGAAAAGGGCTTTATGGATCTGAAAATGTCTGAAGTTGCCAAAGAAGCTCAGTTATCTATGGGAACAGTGTATTCGCACTTCTCCAGCAAGGAAGACCTGCTGCTGGGATGCGCTATTGATATCTCCAGAACGATTGTGTCTGTATTCCATAGGGTGCTCAGCAGCTCAGCACCCGCCATGGAGCGTCTGCTGACGCTTAATATGGCGATCTGGCTGTGTGATGCCAGACAGCCCCACCACTATTTTCTGCGTCAACTGGCAATGACCCCTGATATCTGGCAACGGGCATCCACAGTTCGAGCACAGACACTGGACGACATCTATCATGAGATAAGCCAGATGGTGGAAGCATTGATTGTCGAGTTAATGGCAGACAATCCTGCCATTACGGATGCAAATCGTGAGGACACTCTGGCTGATATTTTAATGGGGATCTGGAGTCTGGGTGAGGGCCTCTTCCAGATCAGCATATCCGGGTTTGGTCTGAAACAGCCTTCCCTGCAGAAAGACAACGGATTCAGCCTGCTCACTTCCAATCTGGCCAAATACCTGCAGGGCTGGGGATGGAAGACACCGTTTTCACAACCAATGATTGAAAACAGCAAGCGTCAGGCTGAGCAGGTTGTTTCCACATTTACAGATCAGTAAAACCTGCCAGAGTTTATTTATTCCTAGTACCTTGGGCGTTACCAACTTGCCATTCAGCCAGCTGGTAATGCCCCCAGTTACTTCTACCCTATTGGTTTGGAGCTACATCAGAATGCATTTCCCCCCTTCATCCCGATCATCCATAGCCGTGATGATGTTAGTGACGTTCACCCTGCTGACCGGTTGTGATCAGGAACAAACCGAACACAAAGACGTCATCCGGCCGGTAAAACTGTTTGAGGTAAAAGATCCTCAGCAGCAACAGTTACGATATTTTCCAGGCAAAGTAACGGCAACCGAAGAAGCCGAAATATCTTTCCGTATACCGGGCCAGATCGACAAGATCGAAGTCAAGCAGGGTGATGATGTTACTGAAGGACAGGTACTGGCATACCTGGATGATCGAGATATCCGCAATGAGCTTCAGGATCGTCAGGCTAACTATGAGCTCGCCAAGGCAGAGTTTGAGCGCGCCAGCTCCCTGTTAAAAAAGAAAGTTATTTCGCAATCTAACTACGATACCGCCAGTGCCAAACTGAAATCAGCCGAAGCAGCCCTGAAACTCAGCCGGGACAAACTGGCTTATACAACACTGACCGCCCCCTTCAGCGGCCGGGTTGCCCAGACACTGGCGGAAGCCCACCAGCAGGTTCAGGCTCAGCAGCCAGTATTGATTCTGCAGAGCAGCGACCGCCTGGATATCAGCATTCAGATTCCGGAAAGCATTGTCTCTCATGTTAACAAGAAAACCGTTAACCATGACTATAAGCCGATGGCCACCTTTCCTGGTGCACCAGGCAAAGAGTTTCCAGTCAGCTATAAAGAGCACGCAACACGGGTGACACCGGGAACCCAAAGCTATGAAGTCATTTTTACCCGGACTGCACCTGCCAATATGAATATTCTTCCAGGTATGACAGCAACCGTCATTATTGACCTTGCTCAGGTTATCAGTACAGAAGGGCAGCCTGGTTATGTTCTGGTTCCCATCTCTGCCATTGCCAAAGATGATGCTAATAATAAGACGGTTGTCTGGCGTTTTGATCCATCAACCAAACAGGTTCATCCCTTAGAAGTTTCTGCAGGCCGCATAACCGAAGCGGGTGTACAGATCATGTCCGGCATCAATCCGGGTGATCGAATTGTTACCGCAGGCCTGAGTCAGCTGGTTGATGGCATGACCGTAAAACCGCTGCGCAAGGAACGGGGACTCTAAGCCATGAACATTGCGGAATACTCTATTTCCCATCGAGTCATCAGCTGGATGTTTGTTGTCATCCTGCTGGTGGGCGGTGCGGTTTCATTTTTTGGGCTTGGTCAGCTGGAGTTTCCTGAATTCACCATTAAGCAGGCCATGGTGATCACCCACTACCCGGGGGCCTCACCAGAGCAGGTGGAAGAAGAGGCCACCCTGCCACTGGAGGAGGCAATACAGCAGCTGGAGTATGTAAAAGTTATCGACTCCATCAGCAGCAATGGTCGCTCCCAGATCATGGTGGAACTGAAAGAGCAATACCCTTCCAGCCAGTTGCCACAGATATGGGATGAGCTGAGGCGAAAGATTAATGATGCCCAGGGCAGCCTGCCTCCTGGGGTTTATCCGTCTGTTGTCGTTGATGATTTTAGCGATGTATTCGGCATGCTGTTCAACATCACGGGAGATGGTTATACCTCCAGAGACCTGGAAAATTATGCCGACTATCTAAAACGTGAATTAGTCCTGGTAGATGGCGTTAAGAAAGTATCCATTGCTGGTGCCCGTCAGGAGCAAGTGGTGGTGGAAATGTCCCAGGCCAAACTGGCCAACCTGGGCATTGACCCCGCCTGGATTTTTTCCCTGATCCAAAACCAGAATGTGGTTTCTAATGCCGGTAATATGCTGGTTGACGGACGCTCCATTCGCATTCATCCCACTGGTGAATTCAGGAATGTCCGGGAACTGGAGCAGTTAATCATCAGCCCTCCCGGCAGTACACAACTGGTTCGTCTGGGAGATATAGCTTCAGTTCGCCGAAGCTATGATGAAACACCCGACACGCTCTATACCTCTAACAGCCAACCGGCGCTATCTCTCGGCGTTTCCTTTGCCTCCGGCGTCAATGTCGTGGATGTTGGGGAACGGGTTCGCATTCGTCTGAGTGAGTTGACCTCAGAACAACCTGTAGGCATCGAGCTCACTACCGTCTACGACCAACCGGCCACTGTCTCAAAATCAGTCAATGGGTTTCTGATTAACCTGGCTGAAGCCATCGTCATCGTTATTGTCGTCTTATTGTTGGCCATGGGTATTCGTGCTGGCCTGTTAATGGGTGCTGTTCTGCTACTGACCATCTCCGGCACTTTTATCGTTATGAAAGTGCTGGGTATAGACCTGGAAATGATTTCTCTGGGAGCACTGATAATTGCCCTGGGCATGCTCGTGGACAACGCCATTGTGGTCACAGAGGGTATTCAGGTTGGCCTCCAGAGAGGGCAAACCCGGTTGGAGGCAGCAAAGCGGGTCGTCAGCCAGAACCAGTGGCCATTATTGGGCGCAACCGTTATTGCCATCATGGCTTTTGCTCCCATCGGTTTATCCGATGATGCCACGGGTGAATTCTGTCTCTCTCTGTTTCAGGTATTGCTGATTTCCCTGATGTTAAGCTGGATAACAGCCATCACACTGACCCCCTTCTTTTGCAATATCCTGTTCAAGAAATATGAAAAAGCCACAGGGAACCAGACAGGCTCGTCAGTAGACCCTTATCAGGGGGCACTGTTTACTCTTTACAAACAGCTGTTGAACTTTTCCCTGAAACACCGTCCGGTCACTCTGGGACTCACCCTGCTGGCACTGGTTCTGGCGATTTTGAGCTTTGGCTTTGTGAAGAATGTGTTCTTTCCTCCTTCTAATACTCCCATCTTTTTCGTTGATTTCTGGATGCCAGAGGGCAGTGATATCAGAGCAACTGAATCAGAAATAGCACGCTTTGAACAGCAGGTACTTTCCATGCCGGGGGTCAGCAATGTCACCTCCGTTATTGGTATGGGAGCACAACGTTTTATTCTGCCTTATCAGCCTGAAAAACAGTACACCAGCTACGGTCAACTTATCATCGAGGCTGAAAATCTGGAGGCAATCAACACACTAATCCCTCCACTGGAAACCGTACTGGATGAACAGTTCAGTGATGTCGAATACCGCATCAAGCTTATGCAGAACGGCCCCGCGGCACCGGCAGAAATCGAAGCCCGCTTCTATGGAGAGGATCCTGAGGTATTGCGATCACTCGCTGTACAGGCAATGACGGTGCTTCGAAATGAGCCAACAGCAACCAATATACGACATGGTTGGCGCAACCAGGTAAGTCTTGTCCGTCCCCACCTTGATGAAGCCAGCGCCCGTCGCAGTGGTATTTCAAAGCAGGCCCTTGACGATGCGCTGCTGGTTAACTTCACTGGTCGTCAGGTAGGAGTCTATCGCGAAGGCAGCCAATTGATGCCATTGATTGTTCGATCCCCTGAAACAGAACGGCTCAATGCTGACAGTATCACCGACCTGCAGGTATGGAGTGCGGATTACAACAGCTATGTACCCATCACTCAGGCAATTTCCAGCTTTGATACCGAGTGGGAAAACCCCCTGATTATCCGCAGAGATCGAAAGCGGATGCTCTCGGTCATGGCAGACCCTGACCTGATGAGCGATGAAACCACCGACAGTGTGTTCCGAAAAGTTCGTGCAGGTATTGAAGCCATTCCATTACCAGAGGGCTATACACTGGAATGGGGTGGCGCTTATGAACTCTCCACCGACGCACAAAACGCAACGTTTGCCTCAATCCCCATGGGGTATCTGGCGATGTTTCTGATCACGGTGTTTCTGTTCAATACCATACGACAGCCATTGGCCATCTGGTGCACCGTTCCCCTGGCATTGATTGGAGTTGTTACCGGCTTATTAGTGCTCAATACGCCTTTCAGTTTTATGGGGCTGCTGGGACTACTGAGCCTGTCAGGCATGTTGATTAAAAACGGCATAGTTCTGGTGGAACAGATCAAGCTGGAACTGGAAGAAGGCTGGGAAGAGCATGAGGCAATATTCCACGCGTCCGTCAGCCGCCTGCGTCCAGTATGCATGGCAGCACTGACCACCATGCTGGGAATGATCCCCCTGCTGTTTGATGCCTTTTTCAAGTCCATGGCCGTGACTATTATTTTTGGCCTTGGCTTTGCCACCGTACTGACACTGGTTGTACTGCCGGTGATCTATTCACTGCTGTACAAGATTAACTTCAAGGGTTTTGATTACCGCAAGATCGGAAACCATTAATACATATGCCACTAAAGGTCGGCTACCCACTCAGGAGAGCTGACCTTCAGATTGATGCTGGTTTCACCGGGAAACCGGCCTATTTTCTGGAAGGAGGCTTCAGGTTATAGCTCAAACTCTGATACTCTGGCTCGACAATACCTAACCGGCGGTTGATCACCACAGTTAACCGGAAAAACAGGTTACAGAGCATATTGCCAAACCGGTGCAACTCATCCGGCACCTCAACTCCGTGAGCATCTACCTTGACCAGGGCTCTGACAGCCTTCTTAGAAAGTGAACGACAACTGTGCAGCAACTGTACTGGTCGACCTCCCCTGGGAAGCACGAAACCATGCAGCTGCCCTTCAATCTCTTTCTGGTATTGGTCAAAGTAACCAGCAAGCCACTGAATCTGCTCTTCAAATATCGCCTGTTTTCCACGAACCGAGCCATTCATATGGAAAATTCTGGGCTGCAGTTTATCCAGAAAATCATAGATGTCGGCGAACCGCTCATCCCCTTCCAGCTCACTGATAACACCACCGAGTGTTGCACACAGTTCATCAGTAATAATTTCATAATCACACAGGGGGGAGTCTTCGTAGATAAAGGGATAGCAGAGCTCGCGGATATCACCGGAGTATTTCAAAGTCATCTTGACACCTAAAATCAGGTTACTTAAATGTTTACAGAACCCAAACAGTAATCACTCGGTCTACAAATACGCTGATCACTATCAGGAAATCTTTATGGCAGATCGAATGGGTTTATCAAATCACAACATGTCGTTTTCAAAATCGATGGATGATCTGTCACGCTCACCGGCTTCTGCCAGTAAAAGCTCAGTCTCAATGGCGTTTCAACGAAGAACCAAGGAAGTGCAGCCGAGCCTGTAAATAATTCTGTGTAAACGCCACCAAAACTATTACTCCTTGAACCGGTCAGGAAACATAATTTCAAACCGGTTCATGGCTGCTTTCCAGTTCCTGATCGGCATGGTCCATTTCTCGGAAGCTTTTTCCATGGCCAGATAGATTACCTTCATGACTGACTCATCAGTCCGAAAAATCTTCCGGTTCTTGATCGCCTTACGAATGACGC
>NZ_LUKQ02000221.1 GCF_001647025.1 Endozoicomonas atrinae | reverse complement strand
GCGTCATTCGTAAGGCGATCAAGAACCGGAAGATTTTTCGGACTGATGAGTCAGTCATGAAGGTAATCTATCTGGCCATGGAAAAAGCTTCCGAGAAATGGACCATGCCGATCAGGAACTGGAAAGCAGCCATGAACCGGTTTGAAATTATGTTTCCTGACCGGTTCAAGGAGTAATAGTTTTGGTGGCGTTTACACAGAATTATTTACAGGCTCGGTTTTTAAAGGATTTAACTACAGCCCACCCAGTCGAATTATCCATAACTGGGGTGGTTCCTTTATTGGTTCATGACTTAGCTTTATCCAATAGCACCTGAACCGTTTTTTTATGGCAAGACTGAGGACGTAGAACTTGATATTGCCCCAAACGTATTCTGCCTGCGGATAGGACAGGAGCCTCAAGAAGGTCACCTGGTATTTCGGCGTAACATTTTAAAGTCGTACAATTCAGCAGTAAATAACCATAGTTGTATAGACTATCTATTGTGTTCTTTATCTTTAGTTTATGCCATAGGCTTCTGCTGTTGACACTGACATGTATCGTACATGGCATCTCATTGACTGTAATCTGTCTCCCCAGAAGCAATCCTCTTCCAAGAAGATTGCCAGTATTAAAACCAAGGCACCAACGCAGCTCTTCACTTAGCGTAAAATGTGACAAATGCCCCCAACGAACTTTAATAGGTAAATTAAAGTAGAACGATAACATCCTATCCAGATCGCCAATATAGGTGGTTTTGACTTTCAGGATCGAGTGGAATCGTAATAAAGCAAGGTTTGTGAATACACTATCAGTGGATTGTGAGAACCCATTGATGTCTAAAAAAGACCCTGACCACTTGCCGATTTGATGGATACGTTCAAGCATCATGGGTAGTGATGCGTATTGATCTATTAAAAAGCGTTTTTCAAGGAGTATGGTATTAAATATCTGGATAAAGGCAAAAAGGCCAGACTGTTGCTGTTCAATATGGACCTGTCTCAGTGCATCCTGAAAGTAATGTGGCATGATGCCTTTAGGGCCGGTCAGGCCGGGAAGGTTCGCCATCACAACGGTCTCGTTGTCAGTGGTATCCAAAGCAAACACTTCCTGATCAGACTGATGTCCGTATAAAGAAGTCAATATTCTTGGAAGCTTCCCATCTATCGTCAGCAACATCCTCAGAATCTGGCGAAACTCAAATCTTTCTGAATGTTTGAAAATAGTGGTTTTGATGGTTTCAGTCATCAGTCAATACCGGGAAACTCATGGTCTTGACGCCACTGCCTGCGCCTGACTTTAAATGAACGATCATACGGCTATGGGTGCCCATTGGGCGCCAGAAATTCAGTACATGGCGAAGCAGGTTTATCAGCAGCGTTGCAGGAAGAGAGGTTAATTTCAGGCAGTCCAGGGTTATATGAAAACAGCAGCCCTGGCTGATAAAATAACGGTTAGCCACTATGGTTGGCCGAAGGTCATGTGAAACCTCCAGTGACTCAATACTCCGCAATATATGACCGAAGTTACCCGAATTCGGCTGGATAAAAAACTGGAGCACGCGTTGTAATTTGCCAGCCTCATTTCTTTGGGTTTTGAAACTGCGTATATTGAGCTGTAAGGCCGAAAGCAAATCCCAGCTGGTTCCCGTTGACAGCAAGCCATCCACACACACCATTGAAGTATCATTCAACAAATGAACACTGCAGGGCAAAGACACATTGATCGCTCTGACTTTAGCTGTAACCGGCAACTGGCTGGCCTGCGGGTCATAGCAAAGACATTTAACTGCCATCAATTTCCTGCTCAGATCATGATGCTGTCCAGTATTCATGAACTGAAGATAGTCTGTGTCCTGATCCCTGCTGAATTGCCAGCTCATATCTGAACGGACCTGTTCAAAAGAGGAATGAAAAAGCGCTGATAGTTCAACAGGCTGTTCCGGCTGGGTGATATCGGTGACTGAAAGTATTTCCCGTATCCTTGCACTATGATGCAGTGGTCCCATGGATAGGGGCGTATCATGGATTTCATGGTTGATTTTGACCGGATTGGTATGACCCTCATAGAGGTTAACAACCGGCGTACAGCCCAGCATAAGATGATCCAACCCGATAGCATCTTTACTGTGTTCAATCTCATCTTCCAGTAGCCAGAGGATATCCAATGTCGGACCGTTTATTTTTTCGGCATAACCGGTGAGATCAAGATGAAGAAAGCGGAAAAGTTCATGAGCCTGAAAAAAATCCATCAGCAGTTGATGGCTGTCGGAAAGCCCGGGATCCGTTGGTAATATACGACAATCCCCATGAAACATGGGCCAGGATAATCGCTCCAATGGTAGGGTGATCACTTGTTTATCAAAGCAAATCAGGATGCGCTTTAATGAACTGATCAGAGTATCAAGAAACTCATCGGCCCTGAAAGCACTGGGGTTTGCGTAAAATTCTATTCCCGGATCAAGGTATTCTCCCAGACCGGTGGTAAGATCATTACTGGCAATCGAGACTTTCAGGGCAGACCGTACCTCCGGTAATGGCTGCATAACATCGATGACCTCTTCACTAAAGGGGGCAGAAAGGCTTTCAATACTGCTTATATTCACAGGCAACAGGCAGTGACTTCTGCAGGTTTGAAACGAATATTTCCCCTTTTTATCTCCCAGCTCAAAGAACGACCCTTTATGAAGTGTTGCTGCCTCCTTTAATTCACCGGTAACAAATTTCAGAACACCAAAAGAAGGAACAGGCTTTAGAAAATCCGGATAAAACAGCTGAAAAATCTGCCTGCAGACTGACTCATAACCATCATCCAGGCGCATCTGAAGCTCTGTACACAGCCAGGCAACCCCCTCCAGCAAGCGCGATATGTCCGGATCTGATGGAGTTCCCTCGTTCAAATCCAGTTGACGGGCTGTCTCTGGCTGTTCACTGGCAAACGCCCGGAGTTTTACCCGGAGTTTATGTAATTCCTTATCATACAGTCTGTTCTGCAGACTCAACTTATGCGTAGATGGCATGGGTAACTCACCCTGAATTGAATACTCTGCTGGTGGCTATCCGATAACGCCCCTTCGATAAAAAAGCTCAGTAAATCCTGTCCATAATCTACATACACCGTTACCCAGTTCAAGCGTGGCTCATAGAGAAGGATTCTCTGCTTTAGAATCTGGCGCAGGCGAATGTTATCGATAAGGTGAGTCTGGCAACAGGGTATGCCAAAACCAGAAAGACCCGTTTGCCTGGGGCCAGAGTCAGAATGACTCGACAGGATTGAGTTTCCAGATGTTGCCCGGGTTGATACCAAAGTCACGATCGTGTAGATGATACTGTCACGGATGCTTTCATCATCATTACGGGTGGTCATTTTAATAAACTTTTCGAACATGATTACCTCCTACACTATCTGGCGGTGTGATCTGGTAGAAAATCGTTGAATTCCGTTGACAATTGCAAGTGAATTCTTAATGCATCCACTGTTAACCCGGGCGGTAAGTGCGGGAGCAATTCCAGAGTTGCCAGAAATGCTCCCGGCTTAGTCCCCTCCTCCTGAACCGATAACTTTGCCCATTTCAGTGGAGAAACCGCCAGCAGGGACAATTCTCTGATTTCTGAGGAACTGCAATATTGATCAAGCCACCGTTGCAAATCGTTGGCATACTCCACAGCCTGATTGGATGAGCCTACCCGTTCACGGGTTTTAACTTTCAGGTAATGCCCAAAGCGGCAGACAATCAGCAAGGGGGGCAGAAACTGGCAGGATTCCTTCCCCGGGAGTACACCCGTCATGGACATGGAAAAAAAACCCGCCGTATGATCGAGCCAGCCACTGCCCAAAGGCATGATGCCAAGCCTGGTAAAGGTCGATTCGACCGATTCAGTAAGCCGGATTTCGGCCATGACACCCGGCTTTTCCTGCTGCTCCGGGAGTACGGCTCCACACTTGACCCCCTCGCCCCAGGCCTGCAACCCGGAAAACCAGCCATATTCACCATACTCCCTGATCACCAGGGCAAGTAACGCATAACCACTATGACACCAGACAGACCTGATACGAGGACGGTAAACCGGGTTGTAACCCCCCCTGCCATTTCCGGTGGTAAAACGAGGCCAGGTTACCGCAAGAAAACTGGCGGATACCTGTTCTCTGATTGCCCTGAAACTCTCATAATCGGCAAATGTACCAACCCTTTCCAATCTTGATGCACAGCTGGACAGGGAGGGGTTGTCACTTTGCCACAGGTTGCCCATACCAAGAACTATCGGGCAGAGGGACAGTTCACCCAGTTCAGAAAGTTGACGAACAAGGCCTGCCTGTTCAGAAGGGATATGGTTGAAAAACTCAAAGCTGTAGCCTGCCATCAACAGGCCAAAAGGTTCACCCCCGAGCGTACACAACCCTTCCCGGTAAAGCCTCTGATAGAGCAGGGATTGTGACAGATTTCCCGACGATCGCAGGTTGTTACTTAATTCAACCTGACAGAGATCCATAATTTTAATTTTTGTACCATCGCCACTCTGTTGTTGTTGAACCAACCAGTGCAAACCAGTCCATGTAGCCTTGAGTTCTGTATAGTCAGTGGTATCGATAACTGCCTGAAGCTGGCTGCGCAGTAACTCATCAACCGCTGCAACCAGGTGTAACAGGCATATTTCCGGTGTTCTCATATCAGTAATTATGAAGACGGTATGGCAGCCACCGTTCTCAGAGATGCAGTGAGCTCTTCCATTTGCAGCCAGGGTCTGAGGTTGGCCACCACAAAATAACTTCCGGGCCTGCCTTTTTGTTCTATCACCGTGATCTGCGACTCCCTGAGTGGGCATCTTGCCCTGGCGTCATTGCCTACCGCATTGGGGTTGGTATACTGACCTATCCAGTTTTTAAGTTGCTTTTCAACATCTTCAGCGGTCAAATTGGAACCAATATGATCACGTCCCATCACTTTCAGATAATGGGCAATCCGGCTGCTGGCCATAACATAAGGCAGCCGGGCTGATATCGCGGCATTGGCAGTGATTTCCGGCTCAACATAAGTCTGCGGTTTCTGGGCCGTTTGAGCACCCAGAAACACTGCATAGTTCTGCCCTTTATAATGCACCAGCGGCAGGAAACCCAGGTCACTGAGTTCCTTTTCCCTCTCATCAGTCAGATTGACCTCGGCAGGACAGAACTGAAGGCGGTCACCTGACAACGATTGATACGTAAAGTTGGGCAAGTTCTCCACCCTGCCGCCATTATCAACGCCACGAATGGCGGTACACCAGCCAGATTGACTAAACGCCCTGGTCATATTCAAAGCCAGTTCATAGGCTGCATTGGTCCAGACAAAGTCCCGTTCATGATCCAGTTGACAAACGCCATCTTTGTTGCGGGACAGCTCCTCAAAATTAAATTGAGTTACCGGATTGCTCTCGGTTCCGTATGGCAGCCTGGCCAATACACGGGGCATGGTCAATGTTACAAACCGGGCATCATCACAGCTTCTGAAAGCATTCCAGGCACCGTAAAGCGGGTCATCAAAACCTGTGGCAACAGGCCTGCCTTCCGCCAGATCAACAAAAGAAGATAATTCAAACATCTCAGAGGGGGCAGCCGCTATAAAGGGACAATGGCTGGCGGCGGCGACTTCAGCAAGATAACGGAGCAGCGTAATATCCTGATCACTGTAGCTGAAATACATATCACCCACCAGTACACCATAGGGCTCACCGCCTGCTGTACCGAACTCCTGCTGGTAGAAGGTATTAAACAGTGGACTGCGGTCAACAGCAGGTGCATTTTCAAATTGCGTTAGCAACTCTTCCTGAGAGGCATCAAAGAGCTTTACCTTCAAGCTTGTACCGAGTTCAGAGTTACGTACCAGCTTTTGCAGGCCAAGCCAGCTACCCTCCAGCTTGCGAAACCCGGGATTCGCCATAACTGTAGACAGCTGACGCGAAAGAAGCTCATCAATGTTGGCAACCGCATCGTTGATGGTATGGGTCAGATTCCCCTTCCACTTCAGGCGCCCTTCTTTAAACTGCATAACGAGGTTGATGATCAGAGACTTCAGGTCATCCGCATTACTTTGCCCCCGGTTTTCCTGAAGGGTTACCAGAACGCCGTTGGCAAACACATCAGGGACAGTTGCTTCAGCGGGGTTAGCTGCAACATCTGCTTCAGCAAGGTTAGCGTCAACATCACTCATGATAACTAATTACTCCTTACCAATATCCAGCTCATCTGCCAGTTTTTGCATCAATTCATTATTGCTGATCACTTGTCTCAGCGTTTTTTCAAGATCCCGACAACGGTCTGACTTGCCCAGCAACGACATCAGCTGGCTTCTGGCAGTGACCAGTTCATTCAGAACTGGCACCTGTCGCACAATACTTTCAGGGTCAAAGTCTGCCATGGAATGAAAGGAGAGATTACAGGCAATGGGTGCCCCATCCTCTTCAAGCTTATTTTCTACTGACAGACTGAGTTCAGGACCCAGTCTTGACATCACCAGATCAAAATTATCCTGATCAACCCGGATAAACTGCCGGTCTTCAATAGCGTCCTTTCGGTCATCAGGGCGGTGACCTGAAAGATCGGCAATGACCCCAACCACAAATGGCAGTTCACGGCTTTGGGTAGATCCATTAACATCAACATCGTAAGTGATACTGACACGATTTTTATGAATGCGTTTGTGTTGAGAATTTTGAGGCATTTTTCTGAATCCCCACCATTTTGAGACAGTCGATTGATACGATTTATATAACGTTAAAGAGCCGACACAATTGTCATTAATCAGCTTGTCACCGTAGACTCTGCAGAACCTGACTTGACGTTATAGGTAATCAGCCCACCCGGTGTTAATTCACCAGTAGCTGATTCATACCAGTGTTTTATATGGAACATGCTATAGGCGATGTGATACTGCACCGTCGGGGTGGATTCCGCACCTGACATGCAAAAATAACTGAGTCGGCTTTCCTCAAGGGTCACCTGCAGGTAGACTTCAGGTCCCTGATTTGCAACTCTTTCAGGCTTTGTGCCAATCAGAAATATTTTCCTCCCCTCGCTAGTCGGTGCCAGTAACAGTGATAAAATGTTTTCATAGGCACCGCAGAGAGTTTTATCGAGTCGGAATTCATGCATCAGACAATGACCACTATCCTTATTATGGTGGTCTCCAACGTCCATCCCTATCGTTCGGGAAGCTCCCCAGCTAAACGACGTTATTCCAAACCAGCCTTCATTCGGCAAACCATCACCACCAGTAAATTTTTCCAGTGTTGCCGCTCCTTTTGGTGTTTGTCCTTCAATATTCATAAAAAACGTAGCCATAGAAAATCTTTGTAAATCAAGAGTTCAGAAAATGAATAATGTTTGTTTTTACTGTTTTTTCCGGAATAGAACAGAACAGTATCATTAACACTACCCTGCCCATTAGTCAGCCAAGAAATATCAAACTTAAAATGACTTAATCCCATTAACAACAGATTATTTCCTGATAATCATAAAAATATCCCTCCATAAACCATTCTCTAATTTAAAATAATGGATGAAATTTGAAACACTCACCATCTACCTCCATATAGGGTCATACTCGATAATTAAGCGATTTTTTTTAAAATAGACCGTTCTGTTCAACAAATATATTTTTTAAATCTATTCATCAGATTTTTCTCCAATTGATACGGCATCAATCATACCAAGCCTCCGGCAAATATCCTGATAAAGCTCCTGCTGTTCTCCTGTCATCTTTAAAAGAAGTTCGGGAAAACTCAGGTTCAGCCAGTTCAGCGCTGTTTCAAGTTGCCAGGCAACAGGGCTATGGGGTTCTGTCTGGCGGAAAAAGGTGATCAGTTCCTGCAGGCTATCCCTGGCATAATCTCGATTCATGGTTTTTGGCCGCTCCGGCGATGTGGCCGACATTGCATCATCATCCGAGCAATCTGAAACTCCTTCACAGTCTGCCATTTCGCTCTCTGCGCACTGCGAACTTGGCACGCATTGACTGAGTACTGCTATTGCATCGTTAATTACAGATCTGAATTTCCGAAGATGTATTGTTCGACCAAAACGGTTGAAATGCCCTGGAAGCTTCTCCAGTGGCCCCGCAAGGGATTGCAGGCTACTCAGATTGTCAGAAGAAAGGCGGTCCGGTGTTCCCTGTCTCTCACTATCTGCCTTGATCTCCGTCAGGGACAGGTTATTCAACAGTGCGGTTTCCTGCAGTGGAGGCAATAACAGCGGCTCCGCACTCTCATCTGAAACCATAGACGCCAAACGACCGAGAGAGTCGTATAAATACTTCTGATTTTCACTGCTCAAATCTGCGGGTACCTTTTCAAGGCAACGATCCAGAAGAAGAAAGGAAAAGGAGAAGGACTGCCATGAGAATTCCGGGACATAAAGACTGGTATATGCCAGCCAGCCCAGCCACTCCGGTGACCACAGAGCCTTGCTCTTCATTTCACCTAACAACCACTGATGGCACTCCTGCCAGGCACTGAACAGGTTCTTTCTGAGGCTGGCTGCCGCTTCAACATCAGGTTCCTGAAACCACGCCCGGGCAACTGAGTTAGCCTCAGCAATTAATTTCCGGAAAACACGGTATTCACTCGTGCTGTTTAATAGAGGAAGTGGATCTGAATCTGCAAAGAGAGAACAAAGGGCAGCATATAGATTCTCATTCAAAGTAAGCATAATGTGCAAAATAAATATTGATAGTTCTGTTTAAGAGATTACTAAACCTGGAAAAGGTTCAATATTAAAATCAACTTCCATGATTAAAATATCGAGACTAGCCAATAATCAAAACCAAGTCAAAAAAAAACATTTTCTGGGAATGTAATTTAAATTGTGTAAACGCTTGTCGTTAATACTCCAAAATGGAGAATAACAATGAGCGTTGAAATCAACGAAAAACTGGTAGATCAAATAGCCAGTCAGATTAAAACTCAGGATGATC
>NZ_LUKQ02000220.1 GCF_001647025.1 Endozoicomonas atrinae | reverse complement strand
TACTGTCCAGAGCAGACTTAACTATGATTTCCATGAGAGGAGGTATCAACAGATAGATTATTAGGATTCTCTACTCTGGTTGATTCCTCTCATGGTTGCCTATTTCGGAAAACTGTCCGGACTATTGATAAGAAATCTGCAATCTCTATCCGGTGTGTAATTTATTTCAATAAGCAGGTATCCTATTGAAACTTAACCATCTATCAGCTGACAAAAGCTCAACAACCGTCAGCAGCCAACAAAATCAGACAAAAAAGATCAGGATCAGGATACGCGAGTGAAGTATCTACTTTGGGGCACATTCATCACCGAGTTTATTCTCTTATTTTCTCTATTTATCAGAAGTAGCCGGCAAGACAACCTCAGAGTAATCGATCGTTTTCTCTGCCTTCCTTTACTAGTGAGCATCCTGCATCTGGTTATGTATATCGCCACGACAGGTAACCACCAGGGGCAGATTATCGCCAGCACCAGCTATCTGATTTTACGATCACTGCTTCACCCAGCCCTATTTCTGACAACACTGGCATTACTGAATCACCAGAAAAAAACTGAACCCCGGGATATCGTTCACTTCTTCCCCTTTATTTTCCTGCTGATCGTCGCCCTGGAAGGCAGTTGGATCCAGCAACTGATCCCAGAGCAGGACTGGCAAGCCTTTATACCGGTGCTGGCATTATCTCCCATGGTGAACCTGACGTTACTGTTAATGCTGAGTATTATCTTCGCAGGTTACCAGTGGGCCACACTGAAACTCGCATGGCCTTCATTCACTTCAGCCTGGCAGCACACCCAGAATGACACCGCTCTGCGCTGGGTCTGCTTTTTCTCAATATTCAATATCTTATTTACGATTCTTGCATCACTCTTTTATGCGGGGACTCGTATCAATCACCCCGACAGTGCACCCGACTCAGGGGGTGAGGTTTATACGCTGCTCTCCAGCCTGTTTACCCTGGCCTTCTGTCTCTTTTACCTGAAATCGACAGCCGCAATAGGGATAGAGTCTCCTAAGGAACTCGCTGAAAACCATAGTGACAATGATGACCCCGAAATAATCTCGGACTGTATTAAATATCGACACAGTGGCTTGAGTGATACGGAGTCTGTTCACTATTTTCAAATGGTTGATGAGCTGCTGCGCACCAAAAAACTGTATCTTGAACAAAACCTGAAAGTTGCTGATCTCTCCAATGAGTTTGGCCTAGGCAGTTCATACATCAGCCAGGTGATCAATCAGAACACCGGCAGCTCATTTAATGACTATATCAATCAATTCCGGGTTGAAGTCGTTAAAGCAAAGATAGAGACGATGGCCAATACTGGGACAAGGCTGCTTCCCAAGGATCTTGGGTACGAAGCTGGCTTTGGTTCAGGATCAACCTTCTATAAGGCATTTCGACAAATTACCGGGTCAACCCCCAAGCAGTACCTGGTTTCCTGTCTAAATCTGGAAAATAAGAAATTGCATAATCCTGAAAATTCTTTGCAATCTCTAGAACCGGTAGAGTAAACAATAGAATTCCATTCAATATGGCCTCCAGAGATTGGTTATCACCTGTTAACCATATTTATCACCATGGAGGCTATTAATATGAAAAAAACAATGTTAGCTGGCAGTATCGCTATGCTGCTTGCATCTGTGAACGCTCAGAGCAGCCAGATTTTGGAAGATACAAAAAGCTTGCTTCGTACAAATGGTATGATTGTTCAAGACAGAAACATGATGTCAGCCTATGTAGACTGTTTGGTCAGTGATGCCAAAACCTGTGAAAACTTCGCCAACACTTCATTACTGTACAGTGGAAATCTTTTCCCCTGCCCAGTAACTGGATGCACCGAAGCTAGCCCTGGCGTGCCGATCTCACCTGATTTCATATTCCCTGCATCTGCTACATGGACCATTGACCTTAATGAGGCCATGGTAATGTATGGTATTCTCCCTCCCGATGTCACCCACTTCGGCTATGAAACTCTGATTTATGAACGCTCTGAGTCAGAAATTCCTCGCCCCGGAGATAAGACGCCACTTGAAGAAGGAGAAAACCCTCCTACACCAAACCGCTCAAACGGGGTAATCGTTGACGCTGCTGCTGGTGAAACTCGCAATGAAATCACCATGAATTACATTCCTAATCCAGACTTTGGCGGAGAAGGTGAGGTATTTGTTCATATAGCCACTCCAAATCAGATAATGGCAGAAGAGATTAAAAAAGCTTTTATCGCCAGTGGCTACCCAGAGAAAGGGATCAATATAAAGGCACTGTCAGATAAACTTTATACCTTTGGCAATGATCCTGCGACAGCCGATACATTTCGTATTGTCGGTCGTTTTGCAAGACCTTTCAAAGATGAGCAGGCTGTATTGGATTGGACTAAAAGTAATCCGGTTAAGCTAATGCGTGTTACAGCTGACGAAAACATTGGTTATATTTCATTTCCTGTCGAAACATTGCTCGAACGCAAGACAGGTGTGCATGAGAAAGAGAAATCAGGAAATGGCAGCTATGGGGAATGGTTAAGCGATACCAAAAAAGAGTATGGCATTCCTGATAAAGAAGCAGTGGTGGTTGGCAGGGACTATGATCCACAGCACTGTGTTGAAACCGGTAGTTACTGCTGGGGCAATAACCTTGATGCACTTTATGTAAATATCAATGATCCTGAAACCGGAAAAATGCTCGAGATCGACCTGAGCTCACCCGACAGCCAGTTTGTGATTTCCGGTGTGGATCATGTAGCTACCGAGTATGCAAAATTCTGGAACTTTGGTTTCTATCATCCAGAAACGGGCAAAGCAATCGCGACCATTGATTTTGATAAGGTTCAGCTCCAAGAGTATGAGGATGGTAAGAAGGATAAAAATAAGCCTGCTTCCCATGCCAAACGCAACCTTGACGGGAAAATGTTCCGACTAGCCGTCAAGACTGACTGCAGTGGAGTCAATAACTGTTACGAAATTGATCCTACCCAGAGTGCTGGTAAGTTTAAAGTCATGATGCGCACATACGTAAACCCTCAGACGGGCACTGGTCCTGACTTCACTGAGGTCGTGAATCCAGAGTTCTGGGTTTATAAGAACTGATATTCTGGATAAAAGCATAACAGGTAGCTGGGCAAGTCTAGCTACCTGTCCAAATTAACTATATTTCTAACCCATTTTACCCATCTCCCAAATACCGCCTTTCGTGGCAAAACCCCTGGCCAGCTTTTCTGACCCTCCAGTTCTCAACATCAGTTTTTACACAGCTACCAAAGCAGTTATCCCCCTATTCCAGCTTCCTGGCCCGTTGCCTGCCTTTTGTTAGATCTATCGGGCTACAAAAATCACCGGAATCAATGGTCACACTTATAGGAAACTTTTTATAAATCGTACGTACTGGTTTAAGTAATTTACGTAACCCGTTGTTTTAACTGATGTAATTTTTTTGAACGAACGTATAATAATCTTGAACGTAACGATCGTTCATCATCATCCATCGATTTCCCATCCGAGTTTGTAATGACTACTGCGGCTATTGAAGCATCCCGTCATATTACTGAATCCCAATGTCCTCCGCCGGAAAAAACAGGATGGATAGACCGTCAGTTTCAGCTTCAGGCTAAAGGCACCCATATCCGTCAGGAAGTCATGGCCGGCATAACCACCTTCCTGACCATGGCCTACATCATCTTTGTAAACCCGCAGATTCTTTCCGCTGCAGGTATGGATGCCCAGGCCGTGTTTGTCACTACCTGTCTGATCGCCTCCATTGGCAGTATTGCCATGGGTCTGCTGGCCAACCTGCCCATTGCCATGGCACCAGCTATGGGTCTGAACAGCTACTTTGCCTTTGTTCTGGTGGGCGGCATGGGGCTGGCCTGGCAGACCGGCATGGCCGTCATCTTCTGGGGATCACTACTGTTTGCTGCGGTTGCGGGATTTCGCACCTACATCATCACCAGTATTCCCTTAAGCCTGCGCATTGGCATTGCCACTGGCTGTGGTCTGATGATTGCCCTGGTGGGTCTGCACAATGCCGGTATTATTGTGGCCACGCCAAGCACCATGGTGACCATCGGTGACGTTCGCTCCATCCCGTTTGTTCTGGGTTGTGCCAGCTTTCTCCTGATGATGGTACTGGTTCAACGTGGCTTTAAGGCGGCGGTTCTGATCTCAATAATCGCCATTACCTTTGCTGGCTGGTTACTGGGTGATGTGGAATACCAGGGCATCGCTTCATTACCGCCCAGTATTGCACCAGTCCTTGGCCAGCTTGACCTGATGGGCGCTCTTGATCTCAGCCTGATTGGGGTCATTATCTCCGTTATGCTGGTCAGCCTCTTTGAGTCTGCTGGCACCTTTGTTGCGGTAACGGATAAAGCCGGGCTTGCGGACGAAACCGGCAATTACCCGAACGCCACAAAATCCCTGTTTGTGGACAGCCTCAGCTCTGCTGCCGGTGCATTTATGGGGACTTCTTCTGTCTGCCCGTACGTTGAAAGTGCAACCGGTGTCGTTGAAGGCGGCAGAACCGGTCTGATGGCTGTAGTGGTTGGTCTGCTATTTTTGATGGCCATTTTCTTCTCACCCCTGGCCGGGATGATTCCAGCTTATGCCACTGCAGGTGCCCTGATTTATGTTGGTCTGCTGATGACTTCCGAGTTAACCCGGGTTCAGTGGCACGACCTGACCGAAGCCGTGCCCGCGTTTGTGGCCACCGTGATGATTCCCTTCAGCTTCACGCTGACCGAAGGAATTGCCACTGGCTTCATTACCTACACCGTGATCAAACTGGCGTCTGGTAGAAAGCATGAAGTCTCGCCCGTGTGTGCCTTGTTAACCGTGGTATTTCTGGCTCGATACGCCTTCCTGTAAAGGCCTCCATTTTAAGAACGACTGTTTTAGACATTTGTAACAAGCGGCAGTCAGCGTTATCCGACAAAAAAGCTGGAAACCTGCTCAAGGAACGCCGCATTGAAGACCATTATTTGAGTTGAGTGAAACACAATGATTAAAGAAAACCTGCGCGATCTGATTGACGCTGGAGCTGCCCGTATTCCTGCTGACCTGGTGATCAAAAACGGTCAACTGGTGAACGTCACCTCGGCAGAGATCTACCCCGCTGATATTGCCGTTTACCGCTCCAGAATCGTTGCCACTGGCGATGTTGAAGCTTACATCGGTGAAAACACCCAGATTATCGACGCTGAAAACAAATACCTGGTTCCCGGTCTGATCGACGGCCATCTGCACATTGAGTGCAGCAAGATGTCCATGACCAGCTTTGCCAAAGCCGTGGTGCCCTGCGGTACCACCAGCATCGTTTCCGGTCTCGATCAGTACCTGGTAACGGCCGGGCTGGAAGGTGTTCGTGAAGTTCTGGACGAAATCAATCAGGGACCATTGAAAGTATTCTGGGGTCTGCCGTTTACTGCGCCTTACACCCTGCCAGAATCCACCGTCGGCTTTAACGTGACCCCGGAAGTGCATCAGGAAGTGCAGAAATGGCCTGAAGTGTACGGCGTCTGGGAAACCGTTTCCGAGTTTGTCGAAAATAAACACGACGGCGTAATGAAAGCCATTGAGCTGGCTGGCGAGAACAATCAGCCTATCTTCGGTTGTGCGCCCATGACCACTGGTACTCGTCTCAACTCCGTACTCTGTGCTGGTGTTCGACTGGATCATGAAAGCTACGACCACACCGAAGCCATGGAAAAAATCCGCAAGGGCATGTTCCTGCTGATTCGTGAATCATCCATCTCTCACTTCCTTAATGAAAACATGAAGGTCGTGACGCATATCAATCCGCGTGTGGCCCGTCGTGTCAGCTTCTGTACTGACGACGTGATTCCATCAGAAATTCTTGAAAACGGCCATATGGATAAATTGATCCGTATGACCATCGCGGCAGGTGTTGACCCGATCACCGCCATCCAGATGGGTTCCCTGAACAGTGCCGAAGCCTATCGTATTGATCACCTGGTGGGCTCTATCTCTCCAGGAAAAATCGCCGACATTTTGCTGGTGGAAGACCTGCGCAAGTTCAATATCGATAAGGTCATCGCCAAGGGCAAACTGGTGGTTGATGGCGGCAAGATGGCGATTGACTTGCAACCACCGGCACGCAGTGAAATTCTCTCTTCCAAACTGAGAATCCCATCTATTACCCCGGCTGACATGAAGGTATACACCGACCTCACAGCAGACAAGGTGAACGTGCTGTCCATGGAAGTGGACTTTGATGTGCCTTTCGTCCGTCGCCGCCGAGATGTGCAGCTCAACGTTGAAAATGGTGTGGTGCTGCCGGATGTTGAAAACGATGTTCTCTACGCCACAGTGGTTGAACGTTTTGGCAAGAACGGCAACAAGCCAGTGGCCTTTGTTTCCGGCTGGAAGCTGAAAGCCGGTGCCATGGCCAGCTCCAAGGCACCGGATGACAACAATATTGTCTGTATCGGTACCAACTCTGAGGATATGTCCACTGCTATCAACTACCTGGCAGAAAAAGGCGGCGGTCAGGTGATTGTGAAAGACGGCGAGATCATTGATTTCATTCACCTGCCAATCTGTGGCGTTACTTCCGATATCAGCCCAGAGGAAATGGCTGCAGCAGAACGGAATATGAAGGCAATTACAAGGGAACTGGGCTGTGACCTGCCTGACCCTGTTTTCTATATGTGCTGCCTGGAAATCACAGCCATCCCTGATTACGCCATGACCGACCTGGGTGCCGTCTGCTTTGCTACTCAGAGTATCTTTGATCCGGTATTAAGTGCTGCTGAATAACGCACGCTGAAAGACAAGTGATTGCATGAGTCATCGACCGGGCACCCTGCCCGGTCTTTTGCCAGATAGTTTACGAGCAGCCTTAACGTATGAAACAACTGATTGATATGGCCGCTGGCCGCATCCCCGTAGATACACTGATCATCAACTGTACAGTGGTTGATGTATTTAACCAGCGTCTTATTGATGGCCCTCTGGCGCTGGGTATGGGCAAAGTCATTGGTATTGGTGATTATGAAGCCCGTGAGATCATAGACGCTAATGGCGGTATTGTGATGCCGGGCCTGATTGACAGCCATGTTCATATTGAGTCGTCTTCCATCACCCCACCCCAGTTTGCCCGTATTGTCCTGCCCCACGGTACCACCACTGTCATTGCCGACCCCCATGAAATCGCCAATGTCTGCGGTCTTGATGGCATTCGCTATATGCTGGATGCCTCCAGAAACCTGCCGTTGAATGTGAAAATCATGCTGCCCTCCTGCGTACCGGCGACCCCTTTTGAGGAAGCGGGAGCAAAGTTAATGGCAGAAGACCTGGCTGAGCTGATCAGCCACCCGGATGTCCTGGGCGTTGGGGAAGTCATGGACTTCCCTGCCGTCATCAATGGTGATGAAGCCATGCTGGCCAAAGTCAAACTGGCACACGACCATGGCTATATTGCTGATGGCCACAGCCCCGGGCTGAAAGGATTGGATCTTCAGGCCTACGCCATGGCCGGCATTAAAACCGATCATGAGTGTTCCAGTATTGAAGCGATGCTGGCACGAATCCAGATGGGTATGTATATCCAGATCCGTGAAGGCTCCGCCTGTAAAGATCTGCTGGAGCTGGTGAAAGGTGTCAATGCCGCAAACGCCCGCCGCTGTCTGTTCTGTACTGATGACCGTGAGCCCAAAGACATTATCAATGGTGGTCATATCAATAAGAACCTGCGCCTGGCCGTTGAATCCGGTATCGACCCGATCATGGCCATTACCATTGGTACGCTGAATGCTGCAGAGTGCTATGGCCTGAAAAAGAAAGGTGCCCTGGCGCCCGGTTACGACGGCGATGTGGTGATCATTGACGATCTCGAGAGTTTTAACGTCAATCGTGTATTCTGTGCTGGTCAGGAAGTCGCCCGTCATGGTGAATTGCTGGTAGCTATAGAAGACTATCACTGCTCGTCAGTCATGAATACGGTAAAACTGGCACCGCTGAGTGTTGAGAATTTTGAGTTACCACTGACTTCTGACAAAGCAAGAGCAATTGGCGTACTTCCCGGTGGTGTGTTGACCAAAGCCCTGACAGTCGATGTCAAAGCCGATGACCATGGCCTGTTTGATGCCTGCCTGAATCAAGGGCTGAATAAGCTGGCGGTGATTGAGCGCCATAAAGCGTCTGGCAATATGTCACTGGCTATTCTTGCTGATTATGGACTGACTGGAGGCGCTATCGCTACGACGGTTTCCCATGACTCACACAATATTGTCGTGGTGGGTGACAACGACCAGGATATGTTGACGGCCGTTAAGCAGGTGGAATCCATCGGTGGAGGCTTTGTTCTGGTGCAGAATGGTGAAGTGATTGGCGAACTGCCTCTGCCCATTGCCGGCTTGATGTCTGACCAGAATGCGGAGACCGTCGCGAAAACCATGGGAGAACTTTTAAGCAAGGCACGTAACACACTGGGCGTTAACGCCAATATTCAGCCATTGATGACGCTGGTCTTTATGAGCCTTCCGGTGATTCCTGAACTTAAACTAACATCGAATGGGCTGTTTGATGTTCGGAGTTTTTCTTTTACTTCAACGTTGATTCAATGACCTATAATCTGTGCTAGGTAGTGCTGAATGCACTACCTGGCACAGACCAGCTCTGAGAACCGATCATCCATATATAAAATAGAGTCAGCAAGTTCCCCCTCTGATTTAGCCCTCGTTGAATTTAAATAACTTTAGACGAATTTAAAAATATGAGTACTACAGAATTTTCTATCTAAATTTTGTACACAACAAATTTTATCCCTGCAAGTCAGGATCGTCAGCATCTGTAAAACACTCTGCTATTCAAGCAAAAAAAAATTTAAATAAGCGGGTATTGATGAAACAGCAGTAATTTAGTAAATGATCCACGTTCGTAGAACGTGGTTTTGCTTTAAGCCCCCTAAAAGGGGGCTGAGACCGCCAGCCTTCTGAGAAGGCTGGTGAGAGTTATCCCAAGATTGAAGGTTATTTCCTGAAGTCTA
>NZ_LUKQ02000022.1 GCF_001647025.1 Endozoicomonas atrinae | reverse complement strand
TCACCGACAACTTCCATGGTGATCGCTTCACTATCAGTGAGCTTTGGTGGAAACCCTCGAAGTCGCAGTGGCACAGGAAAAAGCTCTTTTACCAAATCGTCGATCAAGCAGTAGACTGTAGTGATAAACTCTTCAACGGGCATGACTGAAACCTTCTTTTTTGCTTTTTACTGCTTTTAATAGCAGAAAGCAGGTTCAGTCATGTCTCCTTATGCAAACCTAAAAGTCGCACATGGCGTAATTAATATATTCAGGTTTCATGTTATTAGAATACTAATCTTGCTATTTTTTATAATGTGAGTTTATGTAAAATTTGACCCTCTTTTTCTTATATGGTTCCATAGTTTTAATTTGTGAACCGTCTTATTGGTTTTATGAGCTGCTCACTAGTTTGGTGCAAAGGTGAGCAGTCATATAAAAAGCGTGAACTATTATACCGGAGTCAGGCAAACTGCCTCGGGTTTTTCCCCGTCATATGTTGATAAAATTCCTGTATTTTTTTCAGGTCTGACTCATAGTTACCCGTAGTAAAGAACATGGGGCCAAAACCGCCAACCTTCTTTTTAAAATCCAGAAAACCCAGTGCAATGGGGACTCCAGCACCGTGAGCAACGTGGTAAAAGCCACTTTTCCATTGGCGGACTTTGCTGCGTGTGCCTTCAGGGGGGATGGCGACCGCCAGTTCCGTGCAGTTGTGGAAGGTGTCGACCATTTGCTGAACCAGACCATTGGTTTTGCTGCGGTCAACCGGAATTCCCCCAAGCCACTTCATTATGCCGCCAAAGGGTCCCTTGAACAGGGTGCTTTTTCCCATCCAGAAGACTTTCATGCGAAAACAGAAGGCAAAGGCAATGGTCAGAACAAAGTCCCAGTTACTGGTATGTGGTGCAGCAATAATAACGTACTTCTGGGCATTTGGACGTTGGCCTTCCAGCTTCCAGCCGAACAGCTTCAGACCAAGGCGGGATAAGAGGCGAAAACAGCTGTTAACGATAGGTGTATCAAAAATCGTATGACGCATTATTATTATTATTTAAACCTGATCCATATAAATAGCCCCAGTATTATGCACCGGGGCTATCAGGGTGCGCTACCCTTTATTCGGTTCGCACCTTTTCAATACACAACCCAGGCTCTGGTTTGAGCCACTGAGCCTGCAACCTTATGTCAACAGAGCCTAAAGCTCAGTTGTGGGAATGCAGCTCATCATTCAGCTCAATGGCTGATTTGTTGGTCAGGCATTCCAGGGCTCCGGTCAGGGAGTTTCTGCGGAACAGCAGGTCAGATTTGCCGGAGAGATCTCCTGCTTTAACGACTTCAACGACATTTTTCTGGTCATCAAGAACCTGAACCTTACTGGCAGCCGTCAGGTAAAGGCCTGCTTCAATAATGCAGCGGTCACCCAGCGGAATGCCCAGGCCCGCATTGGCACCGATCAGGCAGTTTTCGCCCACAGAGATAACAATGTTATTACCGCCGGAGAGTGTACCCATGGTGCTGCAGCCACCACCCAGATCTGAGCCTTCACCAACCATGACTCCGGCAGAAACACGACCTTCAATCATGCTCTTGCCTTCGGTACCGGCGTTGAAGTTGATAAAGCCTTCATGCATTACAGTCGTGCCCTCACCAACATAGGCTCCCAGACGAACCCGAGCAGTATGGGCAATGCGGACACCTGCAGGCACAACGTAGTCGGTCATTTTCGGGAATTTATCCACGGAGTTGACACTCAGAACCCGGCCTTCTGCACGGGCCGCCAGCTGGCGGGCTGGCAGTTCTTCCAGGTCAATTGCTCCTTCACTGGTCCAGGCTACGTTAGGCAGCAGTGGGAAAATGCCCTGAAGATTTGTGCCGTGTGGCTTTACCAGACGATGTGACAGCAGGTGCAGCTTGAGATATGCCTCGGGTGTACTGATGGGAGCATCATCGGTTTCAAGAATGGTGATGACCCGTGGCTGCGCACTTTCTTCCAGGCTGCGAGTGATGTCCGCCAGTTCAGTTTGTTCAATGTCAACAAACAGATCTTCCAGTGCATGCAGGGTTTTGCTATCCAGCTCAATAGACTCGTTGCCACCGTTATAGTCAACCAGTTTGGCAATACTCTCCAGCAATTCAGGAGCTGGATTGAGGATTGGCTTTGGGTAGAATACTTCCAGCCATTGGTCTTTCTGGTTTTTGCTACCAACACCAATGGCCAGGCTGAAATGCGGCTTACTCATTATCATTCCTTCAGTTTGATCGTCTGTTATGAACGTAAATTGCTGTATTGTTCTTCGGAAAAGCCCAGTAGCTTCTGGCTGCCCGTATCCAGCAAAGGGCGTTTAATCATTGCGGGTTGTTCCAGCATCAGGGTAATTGCCCGCTCTGCATTAATGGCTGATTTTTCCTCTTCAGGAAGCTTCCGCCAGGTGGTTCCCCGGCGGTTTAACAGTTCCTCCCAGCCCAGTTCAGCAGCCCACTGTTCAAGCATATCTTTCTGCAGGCCATCTTTCCTGTAGTCATGAAAGCGGTATTCAACACCTGAGCCTTCAAGCCAGCGGCGTGCTTTCTTTATGGTGTCGCAGTTTGGTATGCCGTATAAGGTGACCACCGTGCCTCCTTTTGTAAATCAAATCTGGTTCCACAGACAATTACTACACGCTGCGCAAGTCTTTCGCAGACTTGATACTTTCTGAGCCAGACTGCGCATCCCGCTGAGTACGCAATAAAGCCTCAACAAGCCGTGGGGCTGAGATGCTCAGTAATAACCGAAAAAGTGAGCTTACACGTATCTGGAGGTGTTTGCCTAGGCAGAGCAGTCTATTAACGGTTATAGGTTCTTATTCAGGCTCTGCATCAATGCTGCTTTTATCACCAAGTGCTGCTCTTAATAGTTCGACACGACGGCGATTCGTGCCGAAATCATAATAGCCGACACGAGAGGATGAGCGCACATCGACAGTGCCGTTCGAGCGAATAATCAGTATCAGATCGTCCTTGAATTTCAGCCAGGGGGTGGTGAACACCGTAATAATGATTTGGTCGTTACTGCTGAGAATCTCTGCATTGGGCCAGTTCTGCAAAGTGGCTATCAGTTTTTCTTTGATCTGTGAGGCATCAGACTTATGAAAGGATAGGGGGGATATATTCTGTTTACCAGAAGCGAGGCTGCTGACGCAGTTTGGGCTTTCCGGGCAGGTGAGTTCCGGGATATCAGCCTGTACCCACAGGCTGGATAGTAATAACAGTAAAGGCAGGGTGACGTGCGCGGATTTATTCACTGTTCTTGGTTCCTTGCAAATGGTGGTGGAATAGATTCATCACTATTTCAGAAATCGTGACCAGAAGGTCGTTATTCTTCTAAGCCAGGTTTCCTGGTCAATAGCGTGATAACGGCATCAGCGACGGCTTCCGAAGAGGCAGGGTTCTGTCCAGTGATCAATAATCCATCCTGTACCAGGTAACTGCCCCAGTCAGAGCCGGAACTGTATATGGCGCCACGTTTTTTCAGCTCATCTTCCAGAGAGAAGGGAACAACCTTTTCCAGTTGTACCGCAACCTCTTCGCTGTTGCTGAACCCCGTTACTTTTCTGCCTTGAATAAGGGGGGCTCCTATCTGGTTTGTGACGTTAAGGAGAACGGCCGGAGCATGGCATACCGCAGAAACGGGTTTGTCCTGCCGGTAAAAATGCTCGATAAGTGCAATCGAGTCAGGATCATTTTCCAGGTCCCATAAAGGTCCATGCCCCCCCGGGTAAAATACTGCATCAAAATCATCTGCAGATACCCTGGCTAATTTTTCGGTTCTGGACAATGTCTTCTGTAATGGCTGGTCTTGCTCAAACCGCCGGGTAGCATCGGTTTGAAAGTCGGGTAACTTGCTCTTTGGATCAAGTGGTGGCTGTCCACCTGCTGGTGAAACCAGAGTGATATTAGCCCCGGCATCAAGAAAGCG
The DNA here is from genome assembly GCF_001647025.1 of Endozoicomonas atrinae. Taxonomy (GTDB): domain Bacteria; phylum Pseudomonadota; class Gammaproteobacteria; order Pseudomonadales; family Endozoicomonadaceae; genus Endozoicomonas; species Endozoicomonas atrinae. The sequence goes on along the minus strand of NZ_LUKQ02000022.1, from coordinate 36,002 downwards.
ATAGTACGGTGCAGCAAATTCCTCAAGCCAGAACCCTGTTTTTTCACCCGTAGATCCCAGTTTATCGTGGGAGGTGAGTACAAACAGAATTTTCATGGAGAGATCCTCTTTGAACCGGGAACTGTTCAGTGTGTTGAAAAGTTAGCTTTCTGTAAAGTCACAGGCAATGTAAATCCCATCATTGGCAGGCCGATATATTCAACAAAGCAGGGAAGGTGATGGCTTCCCGTAGAAATTGTCGAATAATATAGGGTTCAAGGTTTGAATCAGGTGCAGGGATCAGAGTATCAGTGCTCTTTTATTGGGAAATATGGTCGTTGTAACGATGTGGCGGAGCCGGGAAGCCAGCTTTGCTTCTGGCATGACCCTGATGTGGATAAAACCGGTGATGATGTAAAAACAAGGTTGGAAGAGAGGGCAGGGTCGGGGCTGCCCATGGAAGGCTTTATTCTTCGGAAGGCTAACCTGGATAACGTTAACCTGGTGAACCATGGTAATGGCAAGTCATATCAACTGGTTAACTGTGATTTGAGCAGGGCCAGCCTTTGTCATGGGCATTTTTATCGTGTGGACTTGTCGGGTTCCCGACTTTTAAAGGCAAACCTTTCCAATGCCAATCTGCACAGGGCAAATCTTGATGGCTGTAATCTGCTGGGTGTCAACCTGAAGAACAGTTTGCTGGATCATGTTAAATGGGGGGATAAGCTTTACCAGGAAAGAGAAGCTGCAGCCAATCCTGAAAATGCCATGGCTTTATACGAAGAGGCGGAAGAGTCTGCCAGAAATATCCGCCGCCATTGTGAAAACCTTGGAATGATGAGAGTAGCTGGCCATTTTTATTATCAGGAAAGGGTCTTCCATCGGCTACAGATGCCAAAATACTCACGGCAAAGAGTGCTGTCCTATCTGGTGGACAAAATCAGTGGTTATGGAGAATCCCCATTGCGAGTGGTGCTTTTTTCCATGGCATTGATTGTGTTTTGTTCTTTCATATATCTATTCACCGGGGTTCAGGATGGTGGCACGGTTGTCCGGTTTAACCAGAGTTTGGGGCTGTTCCAGAATCTCTGGTATTGGCTTGACTGTCTTTATTTCAGCGTGGTGACATTTACAACACTTGGCTATGGTGACTTGACCCCACTGGGGCTGTCCCGGATTGTTGCTGCCTGTGAAGCATTCACTGGTAGCTTTTCCCTTGCGCTCTTTGTCGTATTGTTTGTGAAAAAAATGATCCGCTAAGAATCCTCAATAAGCGTGTCTAGTTGTCCGTTGCATAAGCATCCGTTTCATCCGGGTCACAGCTGATAGCGGCATGTGGCTGACCCTGTAGCAGCTTTTTAAACTGTTCCCTCTGAATGTGCACCAGTTCCCTGTGATTGCCTCCCTGAAAATAAAGATCCTGAACGGCGTTGAGTTCATCATCCCAGCAGGTTTTCATACCATAGGCAATGCCCATTGCCGGTACTGCTCCCATCTCGCAGTCTGGGAAAAGCTCTTCAAGGCTGTGCTCGCTGACAAGGTGAAGATGGCGATTCAGTTTTGTGTTTATCCAGCGCAGCATCAATTTGTTCATGGAGGGAACGATAGCCATAAGGTAGCCTTCCTCATCTTGAAGAACGATGGCTTTAGCCATGTTTTTAACGGGAACGCAGGCTACATGGGCGGTGTTAAGTGCGCGGTCTGAATAAGGGTGACTGACAACTTCATAATCTATCTGGTTATGATTTAAAAAAGCCTGGAGTTTTGGAGCGATTGACATCAGACACTCTCTCAAAAATATTGAACAGCTGTTTTATAAAGTCTATACGCAATCTTGTTGAAATATTGTTCAATATAAAGCGGTTTTTAAGCTAAAAAAGTATTAATAACTTTCTTTTCATATCACTTTTTGCTTATAGGTTTTGTTTTACGTACTGATTCTCCTGCCTATCCAGCTACTCTGTAATAGTTGGTTTCATTTGATGCTTTTTTGCACTCTGCTCTCGGTATAGGTATCCTTCGGCATTTTAAATTTACCAATTCATCACTGGCTTCAGATTGAGCCTGTGGGACTAAATAATGATGACAATAATGAAAAGACTCCTGTCGATGGGAGCGTTGACTTGCCTACCAACAACTGCAATGGCTGGCGGTAGTGTGCTGGGCGTGACATCCAGCCCGCTAGCCTGGGCCTGCATTGCTATTTTTGTGATTGCCTACTGCCTGGTGATGGCCGAAGAGCAGCTTCATCTGCGTAAGTCTAAACCGGTTATTATGGCGGCGGGAATCATCTGGGCGCTTATTGCTTTTATTGCAGCACAGAAAGGCGTTTCCCACGAAGAACTAAAACAGGCCGTCATGCACGATCTTGAAGAGTATGCGGCAATGTTCCTCTTTCTGCTAGTGGCCATGACATACATTAATGCCATGGAAGACCGGCAGGTGTTTGCCACGTTACGAAGCTGGCTGATCAGCAAGGGCTTTAATTATCGCGCTCTTTTCTGGATAACGGGGGCAATGGCATTCTTTATTTCCCCGATTGCAGACAATCTTACTACGGCGCTGCTAATGGGAGCTGTGATAATGGCTGTTGGTGAGGGCAGCCCGAAGTTTATTACACTGGCCATGATCAATGTGGTCGTTGCTGCCAATGCAGGTGGTGCTTTCAGTCCGTTTGGTGATATTACCACGCTAATGGTATGGCAAGCCGGTAAGGTTGAGTTCTTTACCTTTTTCAGCCTCTTTATACCATCGGTTATTAATTATCTGGTGCCGGCCATTATCATGAGCTGTTTCATTGAGAAAGGGCGTCCGGCTGGTGTGAAAGTGGATAGCACTATTCGCCGTGGTGGTATTACTATCTGCTTCCTTTTCCTGGTGACCATTTTCCTTGCTGTCAGTTTTGAGAAAGCATTAGGCTTGCCACCATTTATGGGGATGATGACAGGCCTCGCCCTGTTGATGTTCTATACCTATTTCATGCATATCCAGGGGCTGACCAGTAACCGCCGTTTGACTGCCCGCCCTCGGGCAAAAGAAGAGAAAATAGATATATTCCAGGAAGTGGCCCATGCCGAGTGGGACACACTTCTTTTCTTCTTCGGTGTTATTTTCTCGGTGGGTGGTCTACGGTATCTCGGTTACCTCGACCTGGCCTCGGAAACGATGTATGCCGATCTTGGGGCGACATGGACTAATATCATCGCCGGTGTGATCTCTGCTATTGTCGATAACATTCCTGTCATGTTTGCCATTCTCGGAATGGATCCTGAAATGAACACCTTCCAGTGGTTATTGATAACGCTGACGGCGGGTGTAGGTGGCAGCCTGTTATCCATAGGTTCTGCAGCGGGAGTTGCCTTGATGGGAACATCAAAAGGTGGTTATACCTTTATGACCCATCTCCGATGGAGCTGGGCCATTGCTCTTGGGTATGCTGCCAGTATCTGGGCACATTTTCTGGTCAACAGCTAACCGGGAATTAAGATTCTCAGGGTTTGGCTAAAAAAGGTACGTCATCTGAAGGGTTTGAAAATCAAGCCCTTCGTTTTCATCATTCAGATTGGCATTTGAGTAGTGCATCCAGCCATAGCTGACTTCAAATGGGCTGCTCTCTCCAAGGCTCAATCCAATCATCACCCTGGTTTCAAACTGCCACTGACCACCCATGTTGATTCCGGATAAGTGCTGTTGCTCAATATCCTCTTCACTCTGGTAGCTGATGCCAACACCAAGATCAAGAAACGGTGAGGTTTCACCCAGTAAAGGGTTGATGCTGGTGAAACGAAAAACAGGGCTCAGGCTCATTTGTTTTACGCTATCAGCACCTATCCGGCGGCTGTCTTCAGTGGCATTTAAACGGCTCTTCCATTGGCTTAAAGCCAGTTCCGCATAACTTTGTATTAGAAGGCTGTCGGAAGACCAGAGCTCATCAGAAAGCTTCCAGGCCAGACCCAGCCGATATTGATCAATTTCTGCATTGCGGTCGGCAAGAGGTGAAATAAACTGCCCGTAAGAAAAGCTGACTCTGTCTGGCTGCCAGGCAGCATGAGATACACCTGTTGTCAGTGCAAAGACGAGCAATAAATATCCACGATTCATTTCTAAGCCTTGTTTTTAAGGTGTGCCTAGTTGATATCGTGAACATTGTTCTTATCTTGAGGAGACCTGAGGGTAGAACTGTTTCAGAGGAGATATAAATGAATCGGGTCACCTGAGTGGCCCGATGCTATCATGTTGATTTGATCTGTCCAGTTAAAGCAATTTACCACTCTGAATCTTCACAGTTATTAGGAGCACTAACAGGGTTACACCTCGTGATATATCCTCCTGGAATACTTACCTTGTAATCACTAAAGCGTAAATCCGGAACGGGGTAATCGGTACTGATAAAGTGGGCTCCTGATCTTAATGCCTCTTCGCTACGTGTAGTGTTGTTAGTGCGTGCTTCTACAGTGTCCGAATCGGCCCGGGTGCGAACCATATACCCTTGTGCAACAAAATTCTGAATCTGGTCAAAGCTCGATTCCGGATCATTGAATTTTAGAAGTGCAGCTTCAGGAGAGCCGGGTTCAGAGTCTGTAAACATGACCCTTCTTGTCAATGAAGGGTGTCCTGAAATATAGGCATCACGCTTTGAACCAGCATTGTCGAAAGCGAACATAATCTTTCCAGTCACTTCGGATAAAAGAGGCCACTCTCTTGCCAGAACTGCCGCATTTAATGTTTCATAGTCTCCACGTACAACATCCGGAGTGATGAGTTGTGACTCTGGGAAAACAGAACGAATTTCAATATCAATCTGGTTAAGTGCTTCAGTAGTAAAAGGCAGCGGTTCGACAAAACCGATATCTAAAGGGTCGGGTATGATTTCATCTTTTGCTTCTACCAACACGGTTATGGGTAGATGATCTGGGTTATTGTCAGACCATGTTTTAATTTCGGTCAGGCAGGAGATGAAGGTATAGCAAGTGCTTTCGTAATCGAGGTCCTGAATGTGTAAAACTTTCAGTCCTGGAACAGCCAGTGCGTCAATGCCCGAGTCAACATCTTTTTCAAGCAATGCAACGATATTTCGATTTTTATAACGACCACCTTCCGGGTCATGGAATACATCCAGTTCAATTTGACGGATACCCTGAGCTTCAAATTGTTCGGTCAGCGAAACATGGGCGTAGTCAAGGCTAAGCATTAGATCGTTTATTCCTGCAGCTTCTGCTGCTTCCGCTGCATCACCTGTTAAATTGTTAACAATCAGGACAACATCCTCTGGCGGCCCTGGATGATAACTGTTATGTGTTCCTAAATACTGGACTTCATTCATTCTTACGGTGGTGATTTGGCCTTCGGAGCTGGTTTCAGTAATTGTGGCAGTATCGGAGCTGTCATCCCTGCAGGCAGATAAAAAAATGATGGCCCCTGTGACCACCAGTAATTTCAGAAAGCCTGCTTTTAAAGAGCGTTTATGTTCCATGAAACGTTTCCGTTATTATTTGAACTATCGGGAAAAGAGTAAAAAGGGCCGGATACCGGCCCAGATAAAGCGAACTATTCAGGTGAACAGCTTTCAGCAGGTAAACGTGTGATCCACTCCCTGATTAAGTCAACTCCGGCATCATGGGAGAGACTTCGACCAATTTCAGGCATTCGGTCTCCCGGCTGGGTGCTGGCCATACGGAAGTGAGTGATAGAGTTGTCTGGGTCACCAGGTACAACGTCATAATTGAAACCGTCTCCTCCATAAGCAACAGGTGACTTACAGGTGCCGTGGGCTGTCTTGTTACTGGCGTAGGTGCGCCAGTACTCCAGTTTAAGCCCCGTATTCGAAGCATTGCCTTCAGGCCGGTGGCAATGTGCACAGTTGATGTCCAGATAGCCCTTAGCCAGATTCATTACTTCTTCATCGGTTTTATTGTTTCCAGACAGGTCTCCATTACCGAGCAGAGCAAATGGTGGGACGGTCTGAATACTGGATAGGTCAGCGGGCAGTCCTGTTAAAATGCCTTCTGTTGACCAGGTGGATAACTGATTCCTTACGCCAAAAGAATAAGCGTAATCACCATTCAGTTGGCGGGCCTTTGGGCCAATGGGGACAAAGCGGGAAACATCGTCTTCGCCCTTGTACTGATGGCATTGCTTACACTGATTGATATTGGGAACAACGTAGTCAAACGACAATGTTTGCCCTTTGTGTACTACTGATTGCTCAACAATACCCCCAGCTTTCGCGAGCGAGGCGTTATCTTTGGCGGCATTCCATATATAGGGTAGGGCACTCCAGCCTGTTTCCCGATGGATCAATAGCCGGGTTTCGAGTAGCTCTTCATTAGCATTGCCGGGGGTTGCTGTGTCATCCGGCATGGCAAAGGTTTTTACCAGTACTGACCCAACGGGGAAGTCAAATACTTCCTGATTGCTGTACTGGGCGGACTGGCCATCCGGGACAAATACATAACGATATTTTGTTGTGTAGTCGGTAAACAGGGCTGAGTTCAGGTCGTAGGGCAGGCCTCCACTATTAGCATTTTCTTTTGGGTTGCTGCTGTCGGCAAACAGGTTGTAGTCTGAAAGATTCGGGCAGTTTGCACCCAGCAGGGCATCCCAGTTGACGTCATTTCCGCTGACACTGCACAGCGCAGTATCACCATCTCCAACGAGGCCTGCATCACCTGATCCGGCATTGCCGCCATCACCGACGATGTTGCCACCGTCACAGCCTGTTGTTTCATCATCAATGCCGCAGCCAAATACCTGATCGCCAAAAGTCACGCTATGAATGGGAAGCGACAGCTGAGTACAGTTTAACAGTGGTTCCTGCTGAATAGGGGATGGGTACAGAAGCAGGTCTGGAGTTGCAAAATCACCGCTATGGTCTCCTGCAAACAGCTGACCGATACTTATATTGCCATTATTGCTGACGCATATATCATCGCTGCCATCGGCTGCGAAATCGGGTTCCAGAATACTGGCTCCCCGCCCGCTTCTGGCAACGGCTTCGCCTAACCCATCGTACAGAATGGTTGGGAAGCTCTGATAGTAATAATCATAGGCGTCAATAATATCTTGGATAAGATAACCATTCGGGTTGCTGCCACTATTACTGATGTCGTTGTCGTGGATATTGATATTTCTGGGTACTGCACGCCAGCCATCCATAATGGCATTTGCGTGATTCTCCATGTTGTCTTCAGCAATGAAGAAACTGGTAGCCGTAATGGCAACGGTGTCGTGATTTCTGATGGTGTTGTTAAATATTTCGACATCGCTGGTGGAGAGAATAATCACCCCTGTACCGGGTGGAACAATATGTACCCCGGCGATATAGCCGGTATCGTTGGCAAAGTTGGGTGTATTGTTGCCTTCCACCAGGTTGTTGAAAATCCGGACGCTTTTGCCGTACAGGTGGTTGCCAATTGGCAGGTCAAAAACAAGAATGCCACCGGTATTGCCAGTAGCTTCATTATCATAGACATCCGCATATTTGGAGTTTTCGATCTCAATACCTGCGACATTCTCTTTGGCAATATTTCTTCGTACCACAATGTACTCAGACTGGCCAACGTAGATACCAGCGTCGGCAGATCCCCTTACGTAGGAATCTTCAATGAGGATGTTCTGGCATTCGACAGGATAAAGGCCGTAGGCTCCGTTATCTTTGTTGAGCTCGCCTTCCCAGACAGCAGCCACCCGTCGCATAATAATACCGTTTGTATCTTTGAGTTTTATGCCGTTGTTTTTTGCTTCGTATACACCCAGATCCTGCAGTGTAATGTTGATGGCATTTTGTACAAAGATACCGTCGCCAGAGTCAGCTTCAGAAAAGTCGAGAATGGTTCTATCCATTCCGTAACCCATGATTGTGACATCTTTAGCAGTAGCCCCATTACCATCAAACAGTAAGGTTCGATCAAGTTTAAAATTACCTTCCGGTAAGACAATAACGTCACCAGCTCGTGCATTGATAAATGCTTCGGTAATACTTGCCCCAAGGTTGTCACCCACTTCAACCATAATGGCGCCTTCTGGAAAGCTCGGTGTGGTTGATTCCTGGGTTGTGGTGTCGGTGACGGCTTCCCCGTCATTATCACGACACCCCGTAAGGTTGATTGCCAAGACTGATGCCAGCAAGGCTGGTATCAGCCAGGACTGCTTAATTCTCATCTTGTTCTCCATTATTTATTTTTGTTTTTGGAGCTGCACGGACAGTGCTTGAAAAATAGTACAAACGTACGTTTGTCTAAAGGAATCACGCTATCACTTTTTTGAGTGATTGGCGATACGGAAATAATATTCAGATTTTATGAGCAAGACTGAGCACTGATTGCTCTCTGTTTTTTGAGGAAAAGGAAAGAGATGTATTACGTGCTGAGTATGTGTCGTATAAAGCCACCAGCCAGAAAGCTGGTGGCTTAGATAGTATTAGCCATCCAGCTTCTGTTTCAGAATCTGATTAACCATACCAGGGTTGGCCTTACCTTTAGAGGCTTTCATGCACTGACCTACAAAGAAGCCAATCATCTTGCCGCGCTTATCGTCCGGAGCTGCACGGTAATTTTCAACCTGCTGGGCATTGCTGGCCAGAACTTCATCGATCATGGCTTCAATAGCGCCGGTATCGGTCACCTGCTTGAGGCCTTTTTTCTCGATTACTTCATCGGCAGTGCTGCACTCACCCTGCCAGAGTACTTCAAAGACCTCTTTGGCGATCTTGCCAGAGATGGTGTTGTCTTTGATGCGCTTGATCAGGCCGCCGAGCATATCCGCAGTAACAGGGCTTTCGGTAATGCTGATGCTGTTCTGATTCAGGGACTTGGAGAGTTCACCCATAATCCAGTTGGCAGACAGTTTGGCATCATCACTGGCACGGGTGGCGGCTTCAAAGTAGTTCGCGGTCGCCTGGTCAGCGGAAAGAATTTCGGCATCGTAGTCGCTCAGGCCAAAATCAGCGATAAATCGTGCTTTCTTGGCATCGGGCATTTCAGGCATTTCAGCCTGCAGCTTTTCAAGACAACTGTCGTCAATAATGACTGGCAGCAGGTCAGGGCAGGGGAAGTAACGGTAATCGTTCGCTTCTTCTTTGCTTCGCATGGAGCGTGCTTCGCCGGTATCACCGTTATAAAGACGGGTCTCCTGGATAACGGTTCCGCCATCTTCGATCAGGTCGATCTGGCGCTCTACCTCTTTGAGGATGGCGGCTTCCATAAACTTAAAAGAGTTCAGGTTTTTGGTTTCGGTACGGGTACCAAATTCCTTCTGTCCTTTTGGTCGAACGGATACGTTAACGTCGAAGCGCATAGAGCCTTGAGACATATCGCCATCGCAGATGCCCAGCGTGGTCACAATGGAGTGCAGCTTTTTGGCAAAGGCTACTGCTTCTTCAGCATTGCGGATATCCGGCTCTGTTACGATCTCAATCAATGGTGTGCCGGCACGGTTCAGGTCAATTCCTGACATTCCATGAAAGTCTTCATGGAGGCTTTTGCCCGCATCTTCTTCCAGGTGGGCATGGTGGATACGAATACTCTTGGTAGAGCCATCAGCCAGTGTGATATCCACATGACCAGCGCCGACTATTGGCTTTTCCAGCTGGGTGGTCTGGTAGCCTTTTGGCAGATCCGGGTAGAAGTAGTTTTTACGTTCGAAAACGTTGACCTTGTTGATTTCAGCATCAATGCCCAGGCCGAACTTGATGGCCATATTGATGGCTTCTTCGTTGACGACGGGAAGGATGCCAGGAAGGCCTAGATCTACCGCACAGGCCTGGGTGTTAGGGGTAGCACCAAAAGCGGTGGATGCACCGGAGAATATTTTGGTTTTAGTGGCGAGCTGGACGTGAATCTCCAGTCCGATAACGGTTTCCCATTGCATATTTCTGTGTCCTATACCAATGCCGGAGATTTCTGGTGCCAGTCAGTAGCCTGCTGGAAGCGGTGGCCAATATTCAGAAGGCGGGCTTCATCAAAGTGCTGACCAATGACCTGCAGGCCAACCGGGCGATTATTTGCCATGCCCGCTGGAACGGATAATCCGGGAAGGCCGGCCAGGTTAACCGACAGTGTATAGATATCGGAGAGATACATGGCTACCGGATCATTGCTCATGGAGCCAAGATCAAAGGCAGGTGTTGGCGCATTGGGACCCATGATGACATCACACTCCTTGAAGGCGTTGAGGAAGTCATCGCGGATCAGGCGACGGATCTGCTGAGCCTTGCGGTAATAGGCATCGTAGTAGCCTGCAGAGAGGGCATAGGTACCAACAATAATACGACGTTTGACTTCTTCACCAAAACCTTCGCTGCGGCTGCGAATGTAGAGGTCCATCAAGTCTTTTGGGGCTTCGCAGCGGTATCCGAAACGAACGCCATCAAAGCGGGACAGGTTGGAAGATGCTTCTGCCGGAGCAATGACGTAGTAAGCCGGAATGCACAGCTCGGCATTGGGCAGGCTGACTTCTTTTACCTTTGCCCCCAGCTTCTCGTATTCTGTAATGGCATTTTGGATCTGTTGTTCTACTTCACTGTCCAGACCGGCTGTGAAGTACTCTTTTGGCAAGCCGATGGTCAGGCCTTCCAGAGAGTCATTCAGTGTTGCGGTGTAGTCCGGCACTTCACGGTCAAGGCAGGTGGAATCCCGGTTATCAAAGCCAGCCATAGTGTTCAGCATAATGGCTGCATCTTCGGCAGAGCGGGTCATCGGGCCAGCCTGATCAAGGCTTGAGGCGTAGGCGACCATGCCCCAGCGAGACACTCGACCATAGGTTGGCTTAAGGCCAGTAATACCACAGTGTGACGCAGGCTGGCGAATAGAGCCGCCAGTATCTGTGCCGGTAGCACCGGCCGCCAGCAGGGCTGCTACGGCTGCCGCTGACCCACCGGAGGACCCGCCGGGTATAGCGGATTTGTCCCATGGGTTTTTGACGGGGCCATAATGGCTGTTTTCATTGGAAGAGCCCATGGCAAACTCATCCATGTTGGTTTTGCCGAGCATGACAGCACCGGCATCCTTGAATTTGCCGGTGACGGTGGACTCATAAGGCGCAACAAAGTTGTCCAGCATCTTTGAGCCACAGGAGGTCTTGACGCCTTCTGTGCAGAAGAGATCTTTATGGGCAACAGGAATACCGGTCATGGCGCTGGCATTGCCTGCAGTGCGGCGTTTGTCGGCTGCTTCTGCCTGCTTCAGTGCTAACGATTCAGTCACCGTAATAAAGCTGTTGATGTCACCATCGAATTGCTTGATTCGGTCAAGGTAGGTTTGTGTCAGCTCGACACTGGATATTTCGCCATTGGCTAATGCCCGGCTCTGTTCTGCAATGGTTTTATCGTACATGGGATTCGGTCGGTTGGAAGACGTATTGTATAGAAGAGGCTCAGCTTCTACCGGACTCAGAGCAGTTACTATGAAAATAAAGCCATTTCGGCGTTTCTACCATGATGACTGCTGCAATGTTTTCTAGTGCGTTACTCAATAACACGGGGAACCAGGAAGAGGCCTTCTTCAACCGCAGGTGCGCAGCTCTGTAATTGCTCCCGCTGGTTTTCTTCGGTGACTTCGTCAGGGCGCAGGCGCTGGATGGCATCCAGAGGGTGTGCCAGGGGCTCCACGCCCTGTGTATCAACGGCCTGCATTCTATCGACCAGTTCCAGTATGCTGCTGATGGTGGCAGCTGTTGCTTCCACTGCATCGTCGTCAATGGACAAACGTGCAAGGTGTGCAACCTTTTTGACTCCAGAGGCGTCGATGGCCATTGGTAGGGGTTCTCCATAAATGAATAACAGTGGGCGAGGCTGACGCCCACTTGAAGATCAGGCTTATGAAAATGAGGGAAATATTCCGGTAGAGACATTTTCACAATAAAATAAATAAGAAGCTAATGTATGGGCTACCCGGTTATTTCTCAAGGGTTTATATGGTGATCAATGGGATGTTTACCAGAAACATCTCTATAGGAATGGTAAATGGGGTGTAGGTTGGTGTAAAAATAGAGTATTGCAGTTTAAAAAATACACGGACAGTCACCCGGTTTTTCGGTAAATCCCAGTATAAGGAGCCGCTGTTTGAATACTTTTCCTGATGTAAATGATTCAGGCACAGTTCCCACAGTGCACAATTGCTGCTTGCCCTCTGGAGGCAGCATTGTTAGAGTTTCTGGAATTACCCAAGCCTTGAATCAAGGTACACCATAACATGCTGAAAAGGTTACGTGGTCTGTTTTCCAGCGATCTCTCGATCGACCTTGGAACAGCCAACACACTGGTCTATGTCCGAGAAAAGGGCATAGTGTTAAATGAACCCTCTGTGGTTGCTATCCGCAATCTCGGTACTCAGAAGAGCGTAGTGGCTGTTGGTGCCGATGCCAAGCGGATGCTGGGGCGAACCCCAGGTAATATCACTGCCATTCGTCCAATGAAGGATGGTGTGATTGCTGACTTTGATGTCTGCGAGCGCATGCTGCAGCACTTTATTAACAAAGTGCATGAGAACAGTTTTATTCAGCCCAGCCCTCGTGTGCTGGTCTGCGTACCCTGCAAATCAACCAAAGTTGAAAAGCGGGCGATCCGTGAATCGGTACTGGGCGCCGGTGCCCGGGAAGTTTATTTGATTGAAGAGCCTATGGCGGCTGCTATTGGTGCCGGCCTTCCGGTTGAAGAAGCCAGTGGTTCCATGGTTGTGGATATCGGTGGTGGTACTACGGAGATTGCCATTATCTCCCTTAGTGGCGTTGTCTACTCTGAGTCAGTACGTATTGGCGGTGACCGGTTTGATGATGCGATTGTGACTTATGTCCGCCGCAACTACGGAAGCCTGATTGGTGATGCTACTGCTGAGCGTATCAAGCAGGAAATTGCCATAGCCTACCCAAGTGATGAGCTGCTGGAAATTGATGTGCGCGGGCGTAACCTGGCGGAAGGTATTCCCCGGAGCTTTACCCTGAACAGTGGCGAGATTCTGGAGGCTCTTCAGGAGTCGTTGACGGCGATTGTTCAGGCCGTAAAGAGTGCCCTGGAACAATCGCCGCCAGAACTGGCTTCTGATATTGCGGAGCGTGGTCTGGTTCTTACCGGTGGAGGGGCATTGCTGCGAGACCTGGATAAACTGATCAGTGAAGAAACCGGTCTGCCGGTTCTGGTCGCTGAAGACCCGCTCACTTGTGTTGCTCGTGGCGGCGGCAGGGCAATCGAGATGATGGATAAGCACCGTATGGATCTCTTATCCACGGATTAACGGGTAGATAGAGCCTCTGTTAATCAAACATCTGTTTATATGATCAGCAATATTTCCTCTGGAGGTATTGCTGATTTGCTATTTTGGTCTGCCGTCAGGCAATGTTTGCTGTCCTCTTTATGTGATCAGTGGTTTTTTTCTGTAATCCCATCTTTTTCGGGAAGTTTGGTAACAGGACTCATCACTATACATACCTGATCGCTGGAAATTGTCAGATATACATGGGTGCCGATATGAGGGCTCTCCAGGTTCAGGTTTTTTATATGGCATTTTCAAGGCAAGATAAGTTCTGAGGCCTGGTAAGGAGCAGGTTATTAAACCGATTTTCAGTCAACGCCAGTCATTGGTCACGCGTTTTGTTTTACTGATCATTCTGTCATTGGCGATTTTGTATTTTGATCATAGCTATCGAGCTCTGTCTCAGGTTCGCCAGTGGCTGACTGTTGCTGCTACTCCTGTTCTGTTTCTTGCTGATCTGCCAGGGCGTATCTGGGGGACGGCTTCACAGGTCGTGATGTCACATAACGACTTGCTACAGGAAAATGCTCGTCTCAAAGCACGAAACCTTATTCTTGAACAGAAAGTTCAGAAGCTTGCTTCATTAACAGCCCAGAATATCCGCCTGCGGGAATTGCTAAACTCATCTGAGTTGGTGGATGAGCAGGTGCTGGTTTCAGAAGTTGTTGGTGTTGACCCTGATCCTTTCCGGCACAGGGTAATCATCAATAAGGGAGCCATCGATAAGGTCTACGAAGGGCAGGCCATTCTCGATGCTCATGGCGTTATGGGCCAAGTTATTGAAGTTAGCCCTGTCAGCAGTCGGGTATTGATGCTGACCGATATGGCGGCACGAATTCCTGTGCAAAATCACCGAACCAAATATCGTGCTATTGCTGCGGGGACCGGTCGTACGGACCGCCTTGAGCTGCTGCATATTCCTGTTACTGAAGATTTTCAGGAGGGAGATCTACTGACCAGCTCTGGGTTGGGGGGAACCTACCCTGAAGGGTATCCGGTGGGAGTGGTTACCCAGGTTATACATAATCCTGGTGATGCCTTTTCCTCTATTGAAGTGCAGCCTCTTGCAGAAGTGAATAGAAGCCGGGTTGTGCTTCTGGTTTTCAGGGAAGTTACCGGCCTGATTGAGCCGGCAGATGAGGTACGGCGATAATGGTTCAACAGGCTAATGCCCACTGGGTGGTATGGATTACCCTGCTGGTGGGGGCGATGTTCAGTATTATGCCATTGCCTGAGTGGTTATCACTGGTTCGCCCTGCATGGGTTCCGTTGGTGGTTATATACTGGGTTCTGGCATTGCCAGAGCGGTTTGGTCTGTTTTTTGCGTTTATCACTGGTTTGCTTCTGGATGTGTTTCAGGGAAGTCTGTTTGGTTTGAATTCTCTGGGTATGATGATGGTAGCGTTTATTGTACTCAGCCTTCATCGACGGCTCAGGCTATTTCCTGTCTGGCAACAGGCCTTCATGGTGTTCCTGATGATTGGTTTTTATCAGCTGTTGCTATTATGGGTTCGCAGTGCTGCAGGGGATACGATTCCTTCTGTCTGGTATCTGCTCCCTTCAATATCCAGTGCGCTTATCTGGCCCTGGGTTATGTCCGGGCTGAGGTTTCTAAGACGCTATTTCCGGGTGGTTTAGTCGCCTGATGCAGTAAATGGAGTTGCCACCAGTGCCTGTTGACGTTTTGCCCAGCCTATACCCAATGGATTTCAAGTTGCTAAGCGGCGGCAAAAGAGTGAAGCCATGGGAACATAGAAATACTATGTGACAAATGGTGAGCGAATGCAGCCAACAAAGTAGCAACTTGAAAGGCGACAGGTATATGTCTTTGTTGTGATATTTTGGAAGCTGATGGCCTTTATGTGCTTCAGGTTATTCCTGCAGTGCCGTGTTTCGTAATGGGAGTATCTCGGTGCGCAGAACATGCAATGAAACGTCAAAGGTCCTGCCATTCCTGAGCAGGCGTTCATCCCAATAGTTTTAAAAATAATGGAACCACAAAGATACAACACTTTTTGGTGGCTTGTATGCGCTGGGTGCAGAAAATAAGTGCTGCCTTTGTGGCTCAAAGAAAGGTTGAATATGATCTATCTGGCTTCCCAGTCCCCACGTCGAGCTGAGCTGTTACAGCAAATCGGTGTTTCCTTTCATAAACTGGCCTGTGAAATTGATGAAACCCCTATTCCCGGTGAGGTTCCTTCTGAGTATGTGCTTCGCATGGCCCGGGAAAAGGCAGCTACAGGTTGGCAGGAATTATTAACCCTGGATTCTCCCAAAATGCCTTTGTTGGCAGCAGATACAACGGTTGTCTGTAATGACCAGATTCTTGGCAAGCCACAGAGTTCAGATGATGCCCGTCGCATGCTAGCCATGCTTTCCGGAAGTACGCATCAGGTTATGACCGCTGTAGCAGTAACTGATGGCAGACAGCTTCAATCTGAGCTGTCAGTAACGGATGTGGTTTTTAATGATCTATCCAGTCAGCTGATTGATGATTATATTGCTTCTGGGGAGTCGACAGATAAGGCAGGTGCCTACGGTATTCAGGGCTATGGTGCCGTCTTGGTGGCAAGTATGTCTGGCAGCTATTCAGCAGTTGTAGGATTGCCGCTTATGGAGACTTCACGGCTTCTGACACAGTTTAATGTGCCATTTTGGGAAGCGCGCTGATCTGTGGTTTTTCACATTGTTTCGAACAATGAGTCTCTCTCATACCGGCCTGTAATACCAATTCAACTTTCTAAGTCCGTCATGAGCATGATGGACTGGAGTGTAGACAACACCCTGAAGGGCATAAAGGCGAAGTGACGAGTCCTAGCCATAGTTATGGCGAGGAGCTTCAACGCAGGGTTACGCTTCAGGCCTTCGGCGCAATAGGGCGTTAGAAAGAGCAATTGATATAAGCTGTTCGAGAATAGATTGTCCTAATATGCTGGCAGCAAACTGGTCTTAAAACTCTGTTTTGTTTGGCTACTGGAATCACTATTCACTGCACAAAAAATGGAATTATTATTCTCAGTTTTCTGTCACCCTCGCTATTCTCGGACATCCTCTTAGAGAGGAGTTGATATTGCTCCTGTTTTTCAGTTTTCCCGACTCCTTGCACCACTATGCTCCTCGCAAAGCTGAAAAGCTGGAACATTTGTTACCCATTTATGCGACTCAAATCAGATCATAAATAAGCTCTAAAAGCATCATGGAACGGTTTTTGGTATAAAGTTTGTCAGGAAGCAAAAACCGAACGCAAATTACTGGTATGATCGAACCATCTGCTTTGTTTCTGCCAGTACGTCAGCTCTTCTAAAGGATTGGTGGAAAAGTGTATTGACCTGTGGTGCCTGAGATGGGTTCTGAAACTCATTTGTAGTAAAGAGGCATCACAGGTCAATGCATTAAAGGAATTGAGGGACTGGGATGAGTGAAGAAATTCTCATGAATATCACGCCCATGGAATCACGGGTGGCTCTGGTTGAAAATGGGGTGCTCCAGGAGATCTATGTAGAGCGTGCCCGAAGTCGCGGGATTGTCGGCAATATTTATAAAGGGAAAGTGGTTCGCGTTTTGCCGGGTATGCAGGCCGCTTTTGTTGATATTGGTCTTGAGCGGGCGGCATTTATTCATGCCAGTGAGATTGCGCCAAGGCAGGATAAAAGCGGTGAAGAGATACAAGAGCGCCCCATTTATGAGCTGGTGCACGAAGGCCAGTCTCTGGTTGTCCAGGTAACGAAAGACCCCCTGGGCACTAAAGGCGCTCGCCTGACCACCCATATCTCCATTCCGGCCCGTTACCTGGTCCATATGCCAAAAAACAACCACGTGGGCATCTCGCTTCGCATTGAAGATGTTGAGGAGCGGGAACGTCTGAGGCAACTGGTTGAGTCCTGCCTTGGTGGCAACGATGGTGATTCTTCCGAAGATTCCGGAGCGGGTGGTTTTATTCTGAGAACCGCTGCAGAAGGCATTGGGGAAGATGAGGTGCGTGCGGATATTCTGTTCCTGCGCAGACTTTGGGAAACCATCGAAGAAAATATCAAGGAAAGCAAGGCGCCTGCCAATGTATATGAAGATCTGCCACTTCACTTGAGAACCATGCGCGACCTTGTAAACCCTAACATTGAAAAGATCCGTATTGATTCCCGGGAAACCTTTGAAAAAGTTTCCAAGTTCGTAAAGAAGCTTGTGCCTGAAATTGATGGTCGTGTTGAATATTACCCTGGTGAACGCCCGATTTTTGATCTGTTTGGTGTTGAAGATGAGATCAACAAGGCGCTTAGCCGCAAAGTTCAACTCAAGTCCGGTGGCTATCTGATTATTGATCAGACAGAGGCCATGACGACCATCGATGTAAACACCGGTGCATTTGTTGGTCATCGTAACCTTGAAGAGACTATCTTTAAAACTAACCTTGAAGCCGCTGTTGCGATTGCCCGTCAGCTCCGTTTACGGAATCTGGGGGGGATCATCATTATCGACTTTATTGATATGGAAGATCCAGAGCATCAGCGGCAGGTTCAGCGTGCTTTCGAAAAGGCGATGGAGCAGGATCATGCCAAGACCAACTTTACCGGAGTCAGTGAACTGGGTCTGGTAGAAATGACCCGCAAGCGAACCCGTGAGTCATTGGAGAATATTCTGTGTGAATCCTGTCCAACCTGTGAAGGTCGCGGCACGCTGAAGACGGCAGAGACAGTATGCTATGAGATTTTTCGGGAAATTCTCCGTGCTGTCCGGGCATACGATGGTGACAGTTATATGGTGCTGGCATCTGAGGCAGTGATAGATCGCCTGCTGGATGAGGAGTCCAGTAATGTTGCTGATCTTGAAGAGTTTATCCAGAAACCTATTCGTTTTCAGGTAGAGCCGATCTATACCCAGGAGCAGTTTGATGTAGTTCTGGTTTAATCGGTTCTTTTACTGTTTTTGTAGATGCGGTTTTTCATTTGAGAGTGGGAAACCGCATTTCCATTTTTGAAATACCATTCATTTTGAAACAGCCTTTCTTGAAACTGGTATTTCATTGATTATCACTTGTGTTATATGCCAGTTCTATTATGGGTATGGCTAATGTTTTATCAGGGCGGGAACACGGTTGTTGAAGCGGATTGTAAACAGCCTCAAGCGGACTACTCCGTGCATGCAGGGGGCCGATGGTGAAAAGGTGCCATCTGGTGCTCTCTGTCTGCTTAATAGTTTGATGAAATGGAGCTGGCGGCTCCTGCTTACAGGGTTAACCATTCTGGTCATTCTGATGGGGTTCGGGTGGCTGATGTTCAGTGCCTTACCTGTTCTGCAGCCTGAACTTTCACGTTTTCTCAGCGACCGCTTAAATGCTGACCTGCAAATTGAGTCCATGTCTGCCAAATGGAATGATGGCGAGCCATGGTTATCACTGCGAGGGTTAACGCTTAAGGGAAAAGATGCCGATGTGACTGGGTTCAGTATCACACAGCTGGATATGGAACTGAGCCTGAGGGCTTCATTATTACACTGGAGGCCCGTATTTTCTTCACTGGAAATCAGTGGTGTGAATATTGACCTGGTTCAGGGAGATGGTGCTCAGTGGGCGCTATCAGGTATTCAGCAGGTTGCCGGGTCATCATTAAACGCTCCTGATTATCGTAAAGGATCTGCACTGGAATGGCTTGCCCTGCAAAAGATGGTTGATATTCGCAACATCCGTCTGAATCTGCGAAAAGCCAATGGTGAGAGCAGCGATATTAATGGCCAGCATTTAACAGTAGTGACGGATGGTGATCAGAAAGATTTGTCAGCCCGCCTTGAGGTAGGTGCTGGCTATCTTGAAATCGATGGATCTGGGATAGCCAGTCGTGGTCAGTTTTCGCAGTGGCAGGGAATGGCCGTAGCCAGCGATCTTAATGCTGAGCAGCTCTGTGCTCTGTGGTCTGGCTGTTATGATGATGTGCTGATGGCGCTGGTACAGTTAGATACTCGATGGCGATATGATCACGGGGTCTGGCAGGTTCAGGGAGAGGTAGGTTCTCCCGATGTTACCTATCTGGATAACTCTGGAGCTTTGAACCACCTTTCCGGACAGACCCATCTATTCATGCAGGGAGAGCGTGAGTCCAGCTGGCAGATCTGGCTGAATGAACTCAAGCTGGAAAACCGCCTGCATAACGGGATTGTTTATCAATGGGAAAACAGCTGGTATCTGACCGGAGGTCGAACTGAAGAATATACAGTAACCGTGGCTACTGAAAATCTGGATCTGGATCTACTCAAACGCTGGGTACTGGATACTGATACGCTCCCGGAATCAGTAGCAGGTCTGGTTAATACCCTGAATCCCACTGGGCAGCTGAATGACCTGGCCATCCGCTTTTATCCGTCTCGCAAACCTTTTGATTTTGACTTGAGCGCCCGGCTCGACAATGTTTCTGTTGATGCCTGGCAGGGCGCGCCTTCAGGGGGGAATGTCAGTGGCCAGCTAAGGATGAACCTTCTGCGGGGCTATCTTGATCTGGATACCCGGAACTTTCAGTTGGGATTTCCCAAGCTGTTCCGGGAGACCTGGACATTTGATACTGCCAAAGCACGCCTTTACTGGGATGTTATCGATGACTTTTATATTTTGAAGTCGGATGACCTTGCGCTGGTTGGGCCTGAAGGCAGCCTGAAAGGCAAGCTGAGGCTTGATATCCCATTGAAATGGCATGAAGGCGATACCCTCGATATGGCATTGACGGTTGGGATGAGCAACGGTGATGCCCGATATACGGGCAAGTACCTTCCAGCCTTTATGCCGATGGACAGTGAGCTGGTTCACTGGCTCGATACCGCTATTCGCAAAGCGGATATTTCCGGGGGCGGGTTTATTTATAACGGTGCGCTTGTTGGTGATGAGGATGGAGATATCGGTCCCCAGGATTCCCGCTGGGGACTGTTTTTTGATATCCAGAATGGAGAGCTGGACTATGCACCCGACTGGCCTGTGATTACCGGCCTGGCCGGGCAGGTTTATGTCAACGATGACCGGGTGGAGGTACTTGGTCAAAGTGCAGAGTCAGCGGGTGGAAAGCTGGATGATATTGTGGCGCGAGTGCCACTGGAAGGGGAATCGATACTCAGGATCAGTAGTCACCTGAATGCCAGTGGTGAGACTCTGAAACACTTCCTGACCCGGACTCCCATTAATGACTGGATGGAAGGCGAAGCAAAGAAATGGCAATTGCAGGGGCAACTGGATGCCGGACTTAATTTGACGCTGCCTCTTGATGACCTGGACAGTTCTGAAGTGGATGTCCGTGCTGCTGTGCAATCATTTACATTCGCGATTCCTGAGGTGGGGGTTGAAGCAAAAGGCATTGCGGGGGATCTTTCATACAGCACTGACCGAGGACTTACTGCACGACAGCTATCTGGTCAGCTGTTTGATCAGCCGGCTCATTTCCGAATACGCTCCACTGTACAGAATCAACAACCCATTTCGACCGATATAGACTGGTCAGGAAGAATCTCTGTGTCTTCACTTCAGGACTGGTTGAAGCTGGATTGGCTCAGTTTGCTGGAGGGGGAAACGGATTATCACGCCAGTTTATCCCTGGGACTGGTGGAAAATAACACTGAACTCAGGGTTAACAGTGAACTGCTTGGCGTTGAAGTTGAGCTGCCAGCTCCCGTAGGTAAAGCAGCGGATACACCACTCCCTCTGGAGCTTACTCTGAAGAAAAAAGAAGAACACGAGTTGTTGAGTGTGGCTCTGGAGAAGCTGGGAAGACTGGACATGAGAATGACTCCAGAGTTTTCACCTGAGTCTGCCCTTATTACCCTGGGGGGTGATGCTTCTCACCCTGATCGATTGTCTGCTGAGTGGCCTTCAGGGAATCAGTTTCTTGTGACTGGTACCTTACCAGAGCTGGATCTTGGTCCTTGGAAGGCGCGCTTTGAAGGGCAGCCCGGTAAGCCAGGTGAGCAGCAATTGGCCTCACGTATAGAGCTTGACAGTGTTCGCATAGGCTCACTGACCTATGGGGATTATCTCTGGCCGAATATTGCTGTTTCTCTTCAGCAGGCAGTCCAGAAGGAGGGAGCAGAGTCTGACAGAAAAGGGATGAAGCTGGCCGTTGATGGGCAGACACTGAAAGGCAATTTATGGATTCCTGAGCAACGAACTGCACCATGGACACTGAATATTGACCATGTACACCTGCCAGAGCCTTCTTCTGAAGTTTCGCCCAAAGACGGTTCTTCAGAGGCTGAAGACAGTCTGGAGGATATCAATCCGGCAACGCTGCCCAATCTCGATGTGAAAATCAGTCATATTCGGATTGGCAGCCGAACACCAGCAAGCATAGGTTTTAAACTTCGTCATGCGCCCAACGGTGTCAAGATCGATAATATAACCGGTGAACTATCGGGCATGTCATTGAATGGTCTGGCAGACTGGGTGCAGATGGAAGGAGAACAGCGCAGCTGGGTTCAGGGAGGACTTAAGGGAACGGGGATCAGAGAGTTACAGAAAGCTCTCGGTTTTTCAGGTTTTCTTGAGGCAAAGGATAGCCGCTTTGATGCCAGCCTGAACTGGGATGGATCTCCTCTGGGTGGCTCGGTTGCGACCATGAAAGGCCGGATTGATTTGCTGCTGAAGAAGGGGCGGTTGCGCAAAGTCGATAGTGGTTCATCGGGAGCGCTTAAGCTATTTGGTATTTTTAATACTGAAGCACTGGCGAGAAGGATGAAACTGGACTTTTCAGATCTCTACTCGTCCGGTATCAGCTTTGATCAGATCAAGGGTAGCCTGAACTTTAACAGGGGCGTGATTACGTTCAATTCGCCAATGGTGATCGAAGGGCCATCTTCCGACTTCAAGCTGGATGGGAGTATAGATACTAACACCGAGCAGCTGGATCTGAGTCTGGTGGTTACCCTGCCCGTGTCATCCAATCTACCAATTCTTAGCGTGCTTCTGGGAACTGCTCCTCAGGTGGCGGGTATTATTTATATTGCGGATAAGCTGGTGGGCAAACAGGTGGATCAGCTGGCCAGTATTCGTTACCGGATTCATGGTTCTTTTGATGATCCTAAAATGACCCTGGATAAGCTGTTCTCGAATAAGCCGAAAAAGTAACCTGAGGATAGATGCTGGCATTTTACCCACAGCATATTAAAGCAGAGGGGACAGAGGAAAGGTTTTCCCTTTCTTCATGTGCTCTATGCTTTGTGAATAACCGTTGTAACGCAGTAGAGTGGCTGTCTACTCATGCCAGTTCCACCTTCTAAATATAAACTGCACAGCTATTTTGAACCGCTGGATCTTCGTTGGAACTCCTCACAATACCCAAGGGCACAAGTAGCTAGGGGCGTTACCAACTGGTTGAATGGCCAGTTAGTAACACCCCCTAGGCTGTTACTCGCCATTCTGCCTTGCCCAGCTGTCCAAAATGACTTGCTCGCTATAACATTTAGAAAATGGAATTGGTATTACTCTGGAAATTTGATTTCACTGGTTAACTGCTTCTACAAGCCAGTGAGTCAACCGCCCCCTGGCCGCTATGGACCCCACCTTCAGAGGCTGTTGCGGGTTTGCTGCGAATCAGGTAACCGGCATACCCAAGGTCGCTGGTCAGTGAGTGGCCATCCAGATGCAGGGTGAACATGCCAATCTCACTGATCAGATTATCTACCGGTTTTGCTTCTCCGTTTCGAACCACCAGTGCTTCACAGGAGCGGTGTCGTGGATGCAGACGACGCATCAGTGACCAGGCCGAATACTCTTCAGGCTTGAGATTGCTCAGGCGAGGCAGGATATCGTGGTCAAAAACACAGTGACCGCCACCTTCTCCCTGGTTTTTAAGTACCCAGTCATTCGGGTTTTGTCTGGCAAACCAGAGGGCTGACTGTTCATCCACCGGCCGCATCTCTCCCAGGAATGGTTTGACCCGGTGTGCCTCTTCCAGTGTCAGGCCAAATCGGGTGAGTTGCTCTTCGCTCATGGCAGAGAGCAGCATTTGTACCCGCTTACTAGTGGCCAGCTGCTGGCTGACAGTAGCATTCACTGCGACCCGGTGCTGCTCAATAAGAGTGCGAATCCTGCCCAGCTCAGAACAACAGCGGACACCATCCAGATCATGGGCTACATAGTCACAGTGTTGATAACCTGCTCGCAGGTAGATGGCATCGACACCGCCAAGCCCTTCAAGTAGCAGACGATTCTCTTCTCCGGAAGATAGCTGGTCGTAGAGCTGGCGGAATGTACGACGAACGGTTTTGACGCCTTCTTTTTGAATTGCTTCTTCCAGCAGGTGCTGATCATAGACATTATCTTCATCGGGCTGTACAACCATTAGAAACAGCGGCTGGCCATGTTCACTGGATTGTGAACGTACCATCGTTGCTGCCCCGGCAATACCTTTGGCCAGGTTTTCAATACAATGATTTGGAACCAGTTCAAGATCATCTGCCTCAGACCAGGATTTAAAGGCTGCAGGCCACTGGTACTGCAGATAATGATGCAGCTCATGGGCACGTTGGCCAAAAGGACCCATGCCGGCGGCGATGCCATTAAACTCGATGAGTTTCGGGCCAAACTCAGCATCATCCATAAAGTCCGTTCTCATCAGCAGCATGGGGAGACGTCTGGCTGGTTCAGCACTGTTGTGGATGCTCTGATGAAGCTCCAGAAGACTGGCAAAAAAGGCATCACCGCTGCACAGAGGTTCAATAGCCTCGATGAGATACTCATGATCTTCCGAGACACCGTGAATCAGTTTACCCATCAGCGGTACAATCGATTTTAATAGTTCAAAACGTTCACGCTGTATCAGGGTGGGGGCAAAACTGAAGGCACAGTGTCGTGCAGAATCCTTTGTTGTTTTTAATGCCATACCATGCATCAGTGACCACTCAACAGCATCTTGAATGGCATAGGCGATTTGTGTGTTGTTCATCAGGAAATCCTCAGTAAACAGAACCGGGTTCATACCGAGTTAATATCAGTTTATAAATAAAGATGGGTACGGACAGGAAAAGATGCAAAAGAGGCAGGATAGCCTGCCTTGAGCCTTTTAGTTACCCATGGAAGTACCTTCACGACGGGGGTCAGAAGCACCAACCAGTTTTCCGTTCCTGAAATGAATTGCCTGTATACCGGAATTTAAATCCATTACTTTGACGGTATAGCCCATTTTTTTCAGCGGCTCTTTCAGCTTCTCCGCGCTGGTACCGGCTTCCAGCTCATAAATACCGCTTCGACTCTGCAGGTTGGGTGAGTTGATTGCTGCCTGCAGGGGTATGCCCCAGTCAATATGTCGGATCAGTGTATTGGCAACATAGTTGATAATTCTTGCACCACCAGGGGAACCGATCACCAGGTAAGGTTGATCATCTTTCATCACAATAATAGGGGACATGGACGATCGTGGTCGTTTTCCTGGCTCTACACGATTGGCAATGGGTTTGCCATTTTTTTCGCTGATAAAAGAAAAGTCAGTCAGCTGGTTATTCAGAAGAAAGCCATGACTCATCAATCGAGAGCCAAAGCCATTCTCAATACTGCTGGTCATGGAAACGATATTACCGTCCTGGTCCACGATCGATAGATGGGTCGTGGATGGCAGTTCAAGGGACTGATCATCTGCCTGTGCCACCGCATTTTCCCAGAGGGGCTCTCCGGCAGTGACGGTTGACAGGGCTACACCCTGCTGGATCAATTTAGCTCGCTTGGTCAGGTAGTTTTTGTTCAGCAACCCTTCAGGTATTTCAACAAAGTCGATGTCTGCGATATAGCGATTGCGGTCAGCAAAGGCCAGACGGGTGGCATCGCCAATGACCTGCCAGGCTTCAGCACTCTCTTTTTCCAGTTCATCGATACCGGCATATTCAACCATTCCGAGGATCTGCCCAATAGTGAGCATACCTGAGCTGGGTGGTCCCATACCACACACATCATACTCCAGGTAAGCTGCACAGGTGGGTGGTCGCTCTTTAATGCGGTAATTCAAAAAGTCCTCTTTTGACAGTAAGCCCGGGTTGCCTTTGGCATTCTGAACTTTTGTGGCGATACCTGTGGCAATTTCTCCTTTATAAAAGGCATTGGCTCCCTGTTTTCCAAGTATATCCAGTGTTCTGGCATAATCAGGGTTCTTGATAATATCTCCTGCCTTCAGGGGGTGCCCATGGCTGTTAAAAAAGTACCTGAACGTATCTGGATTGCTTTTCAATCGCTTCTGATCCCACTGAATCAGGCTGGCCAGTCGTGGTGATACGGCGAACCCCTGCTCAGCAATATGTTTTGCTGGTTGCAGTAAATCTGACCATGGCTTATTGCCATAGCGGGTGTGCAGGTCACCCATTAATTTCACAACACTGGGTGTAGCTACAGAGCGACCACCGACTACGGCCTCGAAAAAAGCCAGTGGTTTGCCTTCCTTGTCCTGGAACAGCTCAGGAGTGGCGGTCATTGGTGCGGTTTCACGACCGTCAAATGTCGTTATTTTTTTACTTTTAGCATCGTAGTAGACTAGAAAAGCTCCGCCG
Source organism: Endozoicomonas atrinae (assembly GCF_001647025.1). Lineage (GTDB taxonomy): Bacteria > Pseudomonadota > Gammaproteobacteria > Pseudomonadales > Endozoicomonadaceae > Endozoicomonas > Endozoicomonas atrinae. The sequence continues at coordinate 10,284 of NZ_LUKQ02000022.1, read as the reverse complement.
CCCAAGCCGGATGATTGTGGCTCGACGAGGCCCAGTACTGTCTGGGCTGCGATCATTGCATCAATGGCACTTCCACCATCTGCCAATACGTTGTAGCCAGCCTCTGCAGCCAGTGGATTTGCTGCTGAGATCATAAAGCGTTCAGCAGTAATCTCATTTTTTTCTGTAAAACCACTGCCTGCTTCTGGCGCGATGTCGCTAATATCCTGGGCTGCATTCAGGCTAAAGGGGAGTAACGTCAGGGTAGTAAAATATAAGATTCTTTTAAGCATTGTGTTCGCTTTCTCTTTCGTTGCGATCAGGACAATAATCAATGGATTGAGTATTCAGACGCAGAGCGTTATAAAAGGACGCAAAAAAAAAGCAGAAAGAACGTGGATAAAGTTTAACTGATTATCGTCGTGTAAATTATAAGTCTATAGGCGTATATAAAAATGATATATCCTTTTTTGCTTTTTTGTCAGTTAATAAAGTCAGAAATGGAATAAAAAATAAATATATGCCTGCTAACGTATGGATACTGTTTTTCGCTCAGGCGCTGGCCATGAGTGGCACACCGCTTATGGTTTTTGCTGCAGCCCTGGCCAGCCGTGATATCGCCCCTTCACCAGCATGGGTTACTCTTCCGGCAGCGCTGCTGGTTGCCGGTACTGCCTGTTCCGTATACCCGTCGGCACAATTGGCGCGGAAATGGGGACGTAAGCATTTATTCATGAGCGCCATGATGGTGGGTGCTTTTGCTGCGCTGCTGGCGATGGTTGCCCTGAAACATGATTCTTTTATCGGTTTCAGCAGTGCTGCTCTGTTACTGGGGGGCGTGATTGCTGTTTGCCAGCAGTTTCGCTTTGCGGCTATGGAGTCGGTAGAGAAAGAGCAAATGCCGATGGCCGCATCCAGATTATTAACGGCGGGGTTGATTTCTGCCTGGCTTGGGCCGGAGCTGGTGTTTTTTGGTCAGTATGTGATGGATGATACGTTCAGTGGTGCATTTCTCCTACTGACTGGCCTTTTTATTGGCGCTCTGGCAGTACTTGGTCTTGGCTATAAAAATAATCCGGAAGATGCTCGCAGCTATTCGAGCTCCCGGTGTTCGAAAAGGCTACTGTTGAAAAATCCGGGCTTCTGGATTGCTGCTGCCAGTGGTGCAGTGGGTTATGGCGTCATGAGTTTTATTATGACCGCTACCCCGATCAGTATGCATGAACTGGATCAGTTTTCCCTGTCGGACACTAAGCGGGTGATTCAAAGCCATATTATGGCGATGTTTATCCCTTCACTCTTTGCCGGCTTTCTGGTGAAAGCCCTTGGGCATATTAGGATGATTTATTCCGGGCTGGTGATTCTTGCTGGCTGTGTCCTGGTTGGGGTCATTGATAACAGTTTCATGCACTATTGGTGGGCACTGATTGCCCTGGGGGTTGCCTGGAACTTCCTGTTTGTGGCAGGTACTTCTTTGTTGCCTTCTGTGTATCAGCCGGAGCAGAAACACACGGCCCAGGGGTTGAATGACACGATGGTATTTGGCGCCCAGACGGTGGGGGCATTGACTTCAGGTATGGCTCTGCAATGGCTTGGCTGGACTGGGCTCTTGCTGGCAATGTTGCCCGTTATTGTAGCGATGGCTGGATTAGTGGCCTGGTGGCAGCAGAAAAGACCCTCAGAGGAGGGGCATCATGTTGGTACCGCTGGGCATTAAGCCCCAGCGGGGAAGGGGATATGTTGTATTCCCCCCACGGCTTGCATGGGGGGGTTGAAATCATGATTGCGGCTGGTTTGCTTCTGTACCGTCAAAACGCAGCCTGAAGGTTACCGGCACCGACTGTGAAATGCTCTTCACTCCAGCCAGATCAATCAGTTTCTGAATACCAGGCATCAGTCCATAGTCACTGACATCCAGCAGTATGGGTTTGGCAGTAGCGACTTCAACAGTTTTCTCATTTAGCAGGGTAACATTGACGAGCTCACGGAGCCGTTTGGTTTTGCCATGCAGTTTAACTTTTGCCGAAACTCGTACCTTTTCCGTTTCACCCATACTCAGGCGTTCATAAATATCTTTGCTCAGGTTGATCTCAACATCGGCGGTAGGGTATTTCGACGTATCGAAAAAAATATTCCTGAGCCGGTTGTCCCGTTTATCAATACCGGTGTTCAGGCTGGCAAGGTCAATGGTCAGCTTTGCTTTTCCATCATCAGTGACATTGGCATCAAAAGATTCAAAATGACCTATGGTGCCAATCTGGGCTGCTTTGATAAAGGTGAAATACAGTTCTGACTGGCTTTTGTCGAGATTCCATTGAGCCTGAGCGTTGCCATGTGTCACCAGGCCGAAAAGTGTCAGTACTTTCAACAGCGTGTTAAACCGCATAAAACGTCCCTGAGTTGTCTTTTTTTTATTAACTGAGGGTGAATCCTAAAGGGAGAGTGATGAAGATTACAATGGTAGACAGGATAATTGTTGAAAAAATATTCGCTCCCATGAAATGCGTGGGAACGAATATTTTCATCCGGCGTTATGTGGCTTTAACGTCCACTTTGAAAAAGATGGCATAGAACAGCGGAATAACCACCAGAGTCAGGATGGTGGCAAATAGCAGACCAAACATAATGGTTACCGCCATGCTTTTGAAGAATGGGTCAATCAACAGCGGAGCCACACCCAGTATGGTGGTCAGAGCACCCAGCAACACGGGGCGGGCACGGCTGAGGGCAGCATCAATAATGGCGTGATACGCCGGTTTGCCATCTCTGATCTCCACATCCGCCTGATCCACCAGAACAATGGCATTCTTCACCATCATGCCGATCAGGCTTAAAAAGCCCAGTATCGCCATAAATTCGAATGGTGTCTGGAAGATCACCAGGCCGATAGTGACACCCACCAATGCCAGTGGGGCGGTCAGCCAGATGACCAAAGGCTGACGCAGCGCATTGAACATAAAAATCACCGACAGAATCATCGCGGCAAAACCATAGGGTGCAGAAATCACCAGTCCCTCGTTAGCATCCTTTGAGGCTTTGTATTCACCATACCAGATCAGCTCATAGCCGGGAGGTAATTCAATCGCTTCGATGTTGCTGCGAATATTGTTGAATGCATCCGCCGTCAAGACACCGGGTGCCGGGTCCGCCTGTACCAGAATGGTCGGTACTCGGTCAATGCGGCGCAGGATTGCGTCCTGGTAAACGACATTAACTGACTCTATCAACTGACTCACCGGAATAAAGCGCTGGGCCGTTGAGCTGAACACTTCGGTATTTTCGATGGCTCGTTGATGGTTGCGTTCAGCCTCTGGTGAACGAACCACAATCGGAATCAGTTCATCGCCTTCGCGGTACACTCCGATATTACGTCCGGTCAATGTTTGTGCAATGGCCTGATTGATTTCCGGTGTAGTCAGACCAAAGCGTTGAGCCTCTTCCGCAGAATATACCGGTCGAAGGACTGGTATCTGTTGACGCCAGTCGTCCTGAACGGCAATCAGATTGCTGTCATTCAGCATGATTGTTTTGGCCTGCTCCGCCAGTTGACGCAACACCCGGCTGTCCGGGCCTTTGAAACCGGCTTCGATTTTCTTGCCGCCACCACGACCCAGCATGAACTTCCAGACTTTAATGGAAGCATCCGGGTACTTTGCATCCAGTTCTGTCTGCAGTTCACTCAATAATGGCGCGATCCTGGTGTAATCATCAATATCAATCAGCAGCTGACCATAGCTTGGGTTACGGGCCTCTGGTGAATAGGTCAGCATAAAGCGAAGGCCGCCACCACCAATAAAACTGGAGATATTGGTGATACCCTCTTTGGCTTTGACATCCTGCTCGATATTGGCAACCAGCGCTTCGGTACGTTTGATGTCAGAGCCTTGTGGCAGGTAGACGTCCACAACAAACTGTGGTCGCTGTGAATCCGGCATAAAGCCGGGAGGCACAAACTGCACACCCCAGATTGCTGCCGCTAATGTGCCCATTAGCAGTGCTGAACTCACCAGACGATGCTTCAGCACCCATACAAGCAGTGCCTTATAAGCGGTTACCATCCGGCCAGGCTTCTGATCAGCCTTACTGGCTTTTACCTTTAAAAAGTCGTGACAGAGCATTGGAGTGACGGTGACTGCAAATACCCAGCTAAGTAACATGGAGTAGAGAATTACCCAGAACAGGGAGCCTGCGTATTCGCCCATATCCGACGGTGACAGGCCAATAGCGCTGAAGGCGCAGATGCCCACAACGGTTCCGCCAAGCAGGGGCCACTGGGTTGACTTTACAATCTCTGACGCCAGTGCACTGCGGTCTTCCTGAGGATTTTGCTGCAATCGCACCAGAATACCGTCGGTAACCACAATGGCGTTATCCACTAGCATGCCCAGGGCGATAATCAGGGCGCCCAGTGAGATGCGCTGCATGGCAATATCTTCAATCAGCATGATGCACAGCGTACCGGCCACGGTAAGCAGCAGTACAAAACCAATAATGATGCCGGAGCGAACCCCCATAAAGAGCAGCAGCACCACAAAAACAATGGCAACAGCCGCAATCAGGTTGTCAATAAAGTTGGCTACTGACGCACGTACTGAATCGGATTGCATGGAAATGACATGCAACTCCATCCCCAGAGGGCGTTGGTTTTCCAGCTCGGCAATCCGTGCCTTAACCACATCACCCATATCTACCACATTGCCACCGGTGACATTGGAGATACCAAACCCAATAGCCCGTTCGCCGTTATAGCGCATCAGCATGGGTGCCGGTTCCTGATAACCCCGGGTAACATCGGCAATATCACCCAGACGGAGTACGGTGTTGTTCTCACCAACGCCAACCTGCAGGTTTTTAAGATCATCAAACGAATGTACGCTGCCGGCGGGAATCACCGGTATGCGCATGGCGTCCGTTTCAATACTGCCAGCCACTGCGACCAGATTCTGCTTCTGCAGTACCTGAAAGACTTTTTCTGCAGACAGACCATACTTGGCCATGCCTTCACTGGATATTTCGACGAAAATGGTTTCCTGTTGCTCCGCCAGAGTGGCTGTTTTGGCGACTCCCGGAACCAGTACCAGTTCGCGACGCAGGGTATCGACATAATCCTGCAGCTGCCGGTCGCTGAATCCTTCGCCGGTCACGGCAAAGAAGAGGGCGTAGACATCCGAGAAATCATCATTAACGATGGATGGGCCGGCACCGGGCGGCAGTTGCCGTTGAACATCGCTGATTTTCCGGCGCAGTTTGTCCCAAACCTGCTGTAAATCCGCAGAGCTTTTGGCAAACTCCAGCTGGATTTCAACGGTAACCTCAGACATGCCCTGTTTGGAAACAGACTTTACTTCTTTCAGTTCCTGGAGGGACTGAACTGCCCCTTCAATCAGGTCCGTGACTTCATCGGATACTTCCTGAGCGGTGGCGCCATAATAAGGTGTATTAATGACCGCCTGTCGAATCACGAATTCCGGGTCTTCAAAGCGACCCAGTTTCAGGTAGCTGATATATCCGCCGATCAGGGTCAGAGCGATAATCACCCAGACACTGGTGCGTTTTGCGATGGTATAACGTGCGATATCCATGCATCAGGCTCCGGCATTTTTCTGGGTAGCGCCATTAGCGTCTTGTTGTGAAGAACCATCGGTATAGGGACGAACTTCCATACCTTCTTTAAGGCTGGAGACACCCGCGATGATGACCCGTTCACCCGTAGTCAGGTGTTGTTTAATCACGATGCGATTTTTGTTCAGGCTTCCCACTTTCACAAAACGCTTTTTCACCTTATTGTCACTGCCAACCACCCAGACAAACTGGTTGCCCTGATTATCGGGAACCACCGCTGTCAGAGGAATGGTAATGGTTGAGAGGGTGCCCTCAGTCTGGGCACTGGATGCGGTGACCTTCACGGCCATGCCCGGAAGAACTCTGAAGCCCTTAAGGTCATCAAACCCCAGTACTACCGGGTAGGTCTGGGATACCGGATCCGCTTCTGTTGCCCAGGTGCGAAAAACCAGTGGGAATAACTGACCGGGGATAGCGGACAATTCAGCGTTGGCTGTCGCCTGATTCTGTCCGGAAAGCATCACCTTATGGGGAAGGTTGATCACGACTTCCAGGTCACTCAGATCATGAAGTACCAGTACCGGATTATTGGCCTGAATCTGGATATGGTTGTCCACCAGTTTACGGCCGATGATCCCATCAAAAGGGGCTCTCAGCTCAGTGTACTCAAACTGTCGTTTTGCTTCGTCGACGCGGTTCTGGGCCAGATTGAGTCGGGTGTTGATGGCATCCAGATCACTTCTGGAAATAGCCCGGCTTTTCTCAAAAATTGCTTTGGCGCGGGTATAGTCATCCTCTGTGCTCTGCAGCTCCAGTTCGGCGGATTCAAGCGCTGTTCTGGCATCCCGGGCATCCAGTCTGGCCAATAAGTCCCCCTGTTTGACGTGATCACCTTCTTTAACCCGGATTTCGGTGAGCAGCCCTCCTATACGAAAGGCGAGGTTGGCTCGTTCAGCGGAGCGGACCACACCATTAAAACTGAGTTCATCACTGATGCTGCTGCTGACGACTTCTGTCAGGGCAGGTTGAATAATGGCCGTTTTGGTTTGGGCAACTTCCTCTTTACCGCACCCGCCAAGAAGGAGTGATGTCAGGGCAATGCCAGCTGCCAGTCTGGTGACTTTGATTGATGCCAACATGTTGGTCTGTCTCTAAAAAGTTCTGATCCGATGTGATCAGGTAGAAGGAGAGTGATTTCTGGAAGTCCTTTTTGGGAGGCTTGCAGCTTAAAAGTAAACTTGTGAGTTTATATTATGCTTGCGTTCATAAAATGTAAACTCTATAGTGTACTTCGTGTGTTGCTTTATTTGCCCCGTTCTCACGCAAAGCGTGGGAACAGGGGAGTTCAAATCTTTTTAAAAAAGCAAAAAAAGCAGGCGCGCAAGGTGAGGTATAAAAAACGGAGAGACAGTTGTGACACGCTCTGAGCGAAAACGTCGGGCAATCATCGATGCGGCGAAAGAAGAGTTTATCCAATACGGTTTTCTGGCTGCCAATATGGATAGAATCTGTACGTCAGCCGAGGTTTCCAAGCGCACGCTCTATCGTCACTTTGAAAGCAAGGAGCTGTTGTTTGAGTCCGTGTTGACCATTCTTCAGACCTCCGCGTATGAGGCCGTACGCTATCCCTTTGACCCAGAACTCGGCCTTCATGCTCAACTGACATCCATCAGCTTTAAAGAAGCCGAAATCCTCTATAAAACCTATGGTATTCCGCTGTCACGTACTATTGTGATGGAGTTTCTCCGTCAGCCTGACATGGCGCGAAATCTCATCAATACTCTTTACAGCACCAAAGCCGTGACTCAGTGGTTCAGAGAGGCCATGGAAGCGGGAAAGTTGAATGAGACTGATCTCAGTGTGATCACCAATATCTACATCAGTCTTTTCCAGGGAATGTTGTTCTGGCCGCAGGTTGTTAAGGGAGAGCCAGTACCAGAAGGGAGAGCGCTGGAAGAGAAAGTTGAGGTTGTAGTGACCACCGTACTGGGGGCCTGCGAAAGGGCACACTAACCCTATGAATTTATAATTAGAAATTTCAAACTTCCCTTGAGTTATCCCGTTCTCAGGGAGTACGCTTGCAATAAGAATAAATCAGTGTGAAGCCACGCTGCTGACAAAAGTGGTGACAAAATCTATGACCGATATTATTACAACAGCCCGTGACCAACTGCTGACCCCGGCCAATATCGGCGACAGCGAACTCAGCAGAATTCTGGATGCCATTCTGGGCCACAACGTGGATGCTGCGGACCTTTATTTTCAATCCATGCGCCATGAATCCTGGGTGCTGGAAGATGGCATCGTCAAGGAAGGCAGTTTCAATGTAGACAGTGGTGTTGGTGTTCGCGCCATGAGTGGTGAGAAGACCGGTTTTGCCTACTCCAACGAGATTATTCTCCCGGCACTGGAACAGGCTGCCGGTGCTGCCCGAAGTATTGCCCGGGTTGGCCAGAAGAAGCAGGTTCAGGCTTGGCAGCGAAGCCAGCCACTGTCACTCTACGGAACCGCCAACCCACTGGACTCGTTATCCAGTGAAGATAAGGTTGATCTTCTGAAAAAGCTGGACCAGGAAGCCCGTAAGGCCGACCCAAGCGTTAAACAGGTGACCGTGAGTCTGGCCGGTGTTCATGAGGTGGTGCTGGTAGCCGCATCCGATGGCACTCTGGCAGCCGATATTCGTCCGCTGGTGCGCCTTAATGTCAGTGTCATCGCTGAAAAAGATGGGCGCATTGAGCGTGGTTCTGCTGGCGGTGGTGGCCGTGGTGATTACCTTCAGTTCCTGCTGAATGATACCGGCCTTGAGTATGCCCGCAAGGCAGTGCGCCAGGCCATGACGAATCTTGAAGCGGTAGCAGCACCTGCAGGCACCATGCCGGTGGTATTAAGCTCTGGCTGGTCCGGTGTTCTTCTGCACGAAGCGGTAGGTCATGGACTGGAAGGTGACTTTAACCGCAAAGGTTCCTCCGCCTATGCGGGCCGAATTGGTGAACGGGTTGCCTCGCCACACTGCACCATTGTTGATGACGGAACGCTGGGTGGTCGTCGTGGCTCCATGAATATGGACGATGAAGGTGTACCCACAGAAAGTACTGTTCTTATTGAGAATGGTATTCTCAAAGGTTACATGCAGGATAAGCTGAACGCTCGTTTAATGGGTGTTGCACCGACGGGTAATGGACGTCGTGAGTCTTATTCTCACCTGCCCATGCCAAGGATGACCAATACCTATATGCTGGCAGGCAAGCATGACCCTGAAGAGATCATCAGCACGGTCAAGAAAGGTATCTATGTAGAGAATATGGGTGGCGGTCAGGTGGATATCACCTCCGGTAAGTTTGTCTTCTCCACCAGTGAGGCCTGGCTGATCGAAAATGGCAAGAAGACGGTGCCAGTCAAGGGAGCAACCCTGATTGGTAACGGGCCTGATGTCATGAACAAGGTTTCCATGGTCGGTAACGATCTGGAGCTGGATCCTGGTGTCGGTGTCTGTGGTAAAGATGGCCAGTCTGTCCCGGTTGGTGTTGGTCAGCCTACGTTGAAGATTGATGAAATTACTGTGGGTGGTACAGCCTGAGCTAACCACCTGTTGATGGCAAGCAGCGACACCTTAGGGTGTCGTTTTTTTAGTCAATTCCTCTTCAGTTCTGATGCTTTCGCTGTTGGATAAATTTAAGGGTGTCTTCAGCCAGCTTGCTGATTTTCTGTCCAATTTTGTGTCGTTCTACGCCATTGTGTAAAGCAATCGCTAGCAAGCGTTCGAAGCGTTGCCCCTTCTTGGCAAATAAATTCTGGTATGAATTTTGGATTTTTATAACACCTTTGACTGTTCCCTCGTCATCACTAAGTTGTCGTAACTCATCCAAAATGGCATTAATTCTCAGAAGAATACCGGGAAGGGACTGTTCGGAAACCTTTTCTTCATCACTTAAGGGTCTCTGCCAATAACTAATCATGTTCATAGATATCTCCAGCAATTTTTGTGAGAGCTCTGTTAATTCATCATATTTACTGTGTATAGCAGAAGGCGAAGGTTGGTTTACCCGGGCTGAGTCGCCCTGTTGAGGTATAAACTCAGGTGCGTAGGGGTTAAATACAGTGGGGGTTGCCTTTATTTGTGCTGGTTGAGGGAGGTTATCTTCGAAGGGGGTAAAGTAAGGGCTTTTATCCTGCTCTTCAGAAAGGTCATATTGCTCCTTCCCTGAGACTACGCGCCCGATAGCGACAATTGCAGGATCAACAGGACAGGGCAGAGTCTGTGTGTACAGTGCTTGGCTCTGATCGGACGTCTCGTTACAGGTAGTGGTGTTAAAAATCAGAGGTTGAGCCGAAGTGGGCGCTATTTGGTGGTCGCTTAAAAAAGGGCAGGGTAAATTCTGTCTTGAAGGCTCCACTATTGAATACGTGGGAATCTGCTGGGTGGTAGTCATGAGAGGAGTAACGGGCACTACGGGGACTGATATATAGTAGGGCCCGAAAAGAGCTAGAGATGTATTTTGAGGTGAGGTTACCGCTGAAAAGGTGAGGGGTTTTATACCAATTGAATTTTCTAACTACTGTATAACTGCCCAATCACGGGAGCACAGACTGAACAGTCGACCAGCTTCGCTGCAAAGGTTATTCCAAGCTTCACAGCAACAATCTACAATATTTTCATAACCTGAAAATGCTTTGTTTGATAAGTCATGCTCCCGCATCCACTCCCATAGCCTTTCTGAGCTGTTTAACTCCGGTGCGAATGGT
>NZ_LUKQ02000219.1 GCF_001647025.1 Endozoicomonas atrinae | reverse complement strand
TGCATCGTGAAAGTTTTCAGGAAAATCGGGAGTTTTAGGCATGACATTAACGGGATGAACAACAGGCTATTTAAAGTATAAAGGCAATCGCAGAATTCGTGACATATTTTGAAAATGAAATTGGTATTATACCAATCGTGCTTTCTAACTACCGTAATGAGCATGGTGATATAGACGACAGAGCAAGGCGGAATGACGAGTAATAGTGGGGCTATTTATGCCCTCGGGTATTGCGAGGAATTCCAACGCAGGGTTGGCATCCATATCGCCAGCGCAATAGCGTAGTTAGGAAGTTCGATTGGTATTAGTAACAAAAAAACCCGGCAGCTCATTGAGCTCCGGGTTTTTTACTATCGGTTAACCGAGCTGATTATTCAGCTTCGATAAACACCTTGATAGTTGCAGCAACGTCAGAATGCAGCTGGATACCAACGTCGTACTCACCAACAGCACGGATTGGGCCTTCTGGCAGACGGATTTCGCTCTTGGCAACAGCAACACCGGCAGAAGTGATGGCTTCGGCCAGGTCACGAGGACCGATAGAACCGAACAGCTTGCCTTCGTCGCCCGCTTTGGCGATCAGGGTCAGTTCGATTTCAGCCATTTCTTCAGCGCGCTTCTGAGCACCGCTCAGTTGATCGTTAGCCGCTTTCTCAAGCTCAGCACGACGAGCTTCGAAAGTAGCCAGATTCGCTTCAGTAGCAGGCAGAGCCTTACCAAAAGGAATCAGAAAGTTACGGCCATAACCGTTCTTAACGGTGACCTTGTCGCCCAGCTTACCAAGCTTGGCAATTTTTTCGAGCAGGATTACTTCCATTTCGCTAGCCTCTATCTAGTACCTGTCATCCCTGATGCAGTCGGTTATTCGCGCGAGCGCGAAAATCAAAAAGACTGTCCAGACATGCAGTTAAAACAATGACCGGGTACGCCAGTTGCGTGACAAAAATCAACAGGATGTAAAACCCTACCAACCAGAAGCTTCCAAGTTGTCTCATTCCGACCAGTCCATGGATCATGGCAAGCCCCGCCACCAACAGTGGCAGCGTAGCTGCAGGAACCAGCACCAGCAGGAAAGGCACAAAGGTTGCCCCCACCAGGGTGAATGCCAGAAGCCCCATGGCTACCGTTAATGGCAGTCGGATCTGATGAAATTCTTCACGAAATCCACCCGGGTTATAAAGTTGTGCCTGCCAGGATCTGGCCAGCACCAACCCGAGAATGCAACTCACCAGGTTAAACCAGGTGACCACACCAATAACCCCGTATTCCACCAACGGCCTTATGCCTGCTACTAAGTCGTCCGTACTCTGCCCTGCCTGCTTAACGTAGTCACGAATAAATGTCATGACTAAATCGCTGATCAGGGAGATTTGCTGTGGAGCCAGCTGTGCCAGTATCAGAGCAATTAAAGCTCCGGCAGGCAGCAGCGCCAGTAGTGTTTTTTGCCAGGAAACCGTTTGGCGTAATACCAGGGCCAAAGCCACGGTAGTTGTCAAACCGATGATCGTGGAGAACTGTCCCATTGCTGCCCAGGCAATACCCGGCAACACCGCCCAGGCGAGCATTTTCAGCCCTTCACTGGCACCGCGACGCAGTACGACCAGTGAAATGATGGCTGCACTCACCCAGAAGAGCATGGGAATACAGGCAAACACAGTGGCCAGGACCATTGCCTGTTTCGGGCCACGCATTGCCAGTTCCGCCAGTCCACGCATCAGCTATACCCTATGAATTAATCAGTGACGATCGGTGTATGGCAGCAGAGCCACGTAACGAGCGCGTTTGATCGCTGTTGCCAGCTGACGCTGGTAACGAGCCTTGGTACCGGTGATACGGCTAGGAACGATCTTGCCGGTTTCAGAAACATAAGCTTTCAGAGTGTTCAGATCTTTGTAATCGATCTCTTTCACGCCTTCAGCGGTAAAACGGCAGAACTTTCTGCGACGGAAAAAACGTGCCATGGCAACGCCTCCTTGGATTTATGCTTGTATGGTAAAGAGCTGGTTAAAGCATGAACCTGAGCAGTCGTGAATGACTGCGAGTCAGGTCTTACTCTTCAGACTCTTCTACTTCGTCTTCAACGGCTTCTTCAGAGGCACGTTCTTCACTGCGGTCTTCACGGCGGTCTTCACGACGATCGTCACGACGATCACGCTTCTCTTCAGACTGCAGCATGATAGAAGCTTCAGTAACGGCTTCATCACGACGAATAACCATGTTACGGATTACCGCATCGTTGTAGCGGAAGTTTTCCGTCAGCTCATCCAGAGTTTCGTTACCGCACTCAATGTTCATCAGAACATAGTGAGCTTTGTGGATCTTGTTGATTGGGTAAGCCAGCTGACGACGACCCCAGTCTTCAAGACGGTGTACCTTGCCACCATTTTCGGTGATAGCGCGAGTGTAGCGCTCAACCATGGCAGGTACTTGCTCGCTCTGGTCAGGGTGGACCAGGAAAACGATTTCGTAATGACGCATTATTTGCTCCTTACGGGTTAAATAGCCTCCTGCTCTGTTCGAAAAATTTCTATTTAAAGCAGTAAGGCAAGGAGAGTGTGAGCGCAGGCGCTCACCGATTACTACACTCACAATGAATAGCCCCTCTTAATCGAGAAGTACCATTGAGAGCGAAATATACGCCGGACAGATTGGCCGGATCATATAAAGAGCGGGAATTCTAGAGATTTGTTACGCTGGTTGCAAGGGGAGACACTGCCTGCCCCATTGGTAATATCCGGTATCACGATGGTGATTTACCTCTTTAGATATACAATCAAACCATCAGTCCGATAGGGGGCCGGGCAGGCTATGATAATAAATAGCTGACAATAAACAGGAAGTCCTCCCATATCCATAAAAGCTGATAACATACTCACTCCATTTACCCCTTAATGCTTTAACGCATCAAAAGGCAATATGAAACAAGGGCTTGCATAAAGGATGGCTGCTCAAATGGGTCTATTTCGGAACCACTTGATAATGAGAGTTATGTTCTAAAAATTGATATAGGCTCCAGAGAGCTCGAACCCTCAGCTACCGACAGTTTGACAGTTTCTTTTACCGGGAATGTCTACCCACTATCATTGAAGTATGGCCCATCACGAAAGCACAGCACTCATTCATAAACCGAAACGGCGAATCGGCCCTTGGCTTCTTGTCATCCTGTTTTTTTCTGCATCAGCCTGGGCAGCAAAACCTCTGACTTATAAAATCAATGGGTTAGACAAAGAGTTGAAGCAAAATGCGTCACTGTATCTTGATAACCTGCCTGCCATCAAACCCAGACAACTTGATGAATACCGGCTTGAAATCAGGGAAGCATTGCAAAAGTCACTAAGGGCCCTGGGCTATTACCAGCCTACCATTGAATTTCACAGAAGCAGGAAGACAACCAATCAGCTCACCATCAATATCAACCCCGGCCAGCCGGTTATCATCCAGTCCCTGCAAGTCAGTCTGGAAGGTGATGCCAGAAAAGACCGGGCGTTTAAACGGCTGATCAGGCAGAACCGTCTTAAAGTAGGCGATGTGCTGAATGATGGTGAATATGAGTCTCTGAAAACAGGACTCAATGATCTGGCCCTTACTCGCGGTTATTTTGATGCTGACCTGAGTGAACACCAGATAAAAGTGTACCCGAACAAACATACGGCTGACATTTCTCTGACCATGAATTCTGGCAGACGATATCGGTTCGGGCCGGTTATTTATGACGCCCCGGTTAGTAAGGCTACCCGTGAGTTGCTTAATACCATGATCAATTTTGAACGGGGACAACCGTATCGCTCTGAAAAACTCAGCCAGTTGAATATGGATTTTTCAGCAACCGGGTACTTTAAGTCCATTGAAGTCCGCCCTCTCAAGGATAAAGCGGTTGATGCCGAAGTTCCGATTTTCGTCAGTGTGATCCCAAAAACAGCCTGGGAGCTTGAAACAGGTATCGGTTTCTCAACGGACGAAGGCCCGAGGGTATCCCTGAGTATTGATAATCCATGGATGGATGAAAAAGGCCACAGTTTTACCAGCGACATTAAAGTATCCCAAAAAGTACAGGAACTCAGTGGGCGCTATAAAATCCCGTATGGCAACCCCCTCCTCGAATACTACAGCCTGGACGGTGGTTACCAGAGAACCACAATACAGGATACAGACAGTCAGCTTGTTTCCGCTTCGATTAACAAGTGGAAAAAGCGACTGGGTAACTGGGATCAGGACTTCTTTATCCGGGTGGATTATGAGAACTACACCCAGGGGCTGCAGAACAGCAGTAACCTGTTGCTGATCCCAGGCATGTCATTTGATCGCCGGAAAGTGGTTGGCAACCCAATGGATCCACGCTCCGGACATCTCTACAACATAAAAATCGAAACCTCTGCCAAGGCCTGGCAGTCCGACGCTGACTTTATCAAAGTGTGGGGTCGGGCCAAATGGCTGACCACGTTCTTCAAGCATCACCGGTTTATCAGCAGAATCGAGCAGGGCGCTATCTGGGTGGATGAAATTAAAAACATTCCTCCCTCCATCCGGTTTTTTACCGGTGGTGACCAGACAGTCCGTGGCTACAGTTATGACAGCATATCCCCAAGGGACAGCAGCGGTCAGCTGATTGGTGGCCAGTACCTTTCTGTCGCCAGCATTGAGTATGACTATGAAATTATTGATAACTGGCGCATTGCCTTCTTTGTTGACAGCGGAACATCAACCAACTCCTACAAACAAGATCAGGTTGAATGGAAAACAGGGATAGGTCCAGGCATACGCTGGGTTACGCCCTTAGGTCCTTTAAAGCTGGACTTTGCCTTTGCCATCAGTGAGCCCGGCTCTCCCTGGCGAATCCACTTCTCCATGGGGCCTGATCTATGAACAGAGCTCCAAACCGTAAATCTGAAGATGCTGAGACAGCCCCAAGAGGAACAGAGCAGAGCCCTGTGAAAAGAGCCTCTCTGATAAAACGGTGCATATTAGTCACGGCAATCTTCCTGACTACCCTGGTCATACTTGCATCACTGCTGCTTTTTACTCAGACTGGCAACGCCCTGCTCTGGCGCCAGCTGAGCAACTCTCTTCCCGCACTTGCTGGAGAGCTGACTGAAGGTCAGCTGATGACAGGCTGGAATATTAAGAATTTCCAATGGCAGGATAGCCAGGTCACTTTCCAGGCAGATGAGATAACGCTTAAGTGGCAACTTGCAAAACTGTTAACAAGGCAGCTGCCGGTTCAGCTGGTGGAAGTCAAAGGCGGCAACCTTGAGATTCAGCCAGCAGCTGAAGAGACAAATCCGTCAGAGCCCCCGACTGCTGATACAACCATCAACATTCCTCTGGATATTCTGATCAATCAGATCCATATCCAGAATTTTAGCGTCACGGTCCCTGGAACAAAGATTTCCCTGGAAACCTTTACCGCAAACGCCCATTTGCTGGATAGCCAGCTGCTTATCCCTGAAGCTCTGGCAGATAATCTTCAGATTTTGTTAACAAACCAGGAAAGCGCAACGCCAACCTCAAAGACTTCAACGCTCAAAAAACAAACGTCGGCAGGAGTTGATCTCTCAACAATCACACTTCCGGAAATAAAGCTCCCAATTCCTATCAGTCTGGAAAATTTCACACTGACGAATGCCCGCTATCAGCAGGGTGATATTGATGAAACACTTAAAGAGCTGAAGCTGAGTTTCAACTGGCAAGCGACTCACATCACCAACCTCAAACTTAAGGCAGAGCAAACCAGGGCAAATATTCTTTTAAACGGTGAGATACAGCTATCTGAAAATTACCCATTAACTATGAACCTGGATGCCACAATTCTGGATGATTTCAATATCCCTGAGCTGACAGCCATTAAAGGAGATAAGCTATCACTGGAAGCCTCAGGAGATCTCACTAAGCTGCAATTGCTGCTTTCCACTGAAGGCTCAATCAATACGACACTTGAAGGAAATATTGGCCCTTTTGCCCCCAACTTTCCTCTAAACCTTGCGCTTAAGTGGCCCAAGCTCCAATGGCCACTACAAGGTAAGTTACCAGAATTCTCAACTTCCAACGGCGTAGCCAGGATTACTGGCAACCTTAATCAATATCAGCTCTCACTGGACGCTGCCATGAAAGTGGCTGATCAGCCAGCAACTCAGATGAGTTTAGATGCCTCTGGCAGTTTGGAGCAGCTGAATATTAAAACACTGTCACTCAACCCTGCTGATGAAAGAAATCTTTCAGAAAAACCTCTGATCCTGACCGGAAACGTTAGCTGGAAAGATGGGGTTAACTGGCAAGGGCATATTCTTCTCTCAAAACTGAAGCCAGAGTTGTGGCTGCGTGACCTTCCCGGAGTGTTGAGTGGCAAAATAAACACTCAATTCATTATGAGGGATGGTTCATGGCAGCTAAGCATCCCGGAGCTCAACATCAATGGTTCACTGCAGAACAATGCCCTGGAGCTAAAAGGCAGACTGGAAGCAGACAATCGTGCCAGGTCAGTGGCCTTGCTACCTCTTAAGGTCAATATTCAAAACCTGTATGCCGCGCTTGGCGATAACCGTCTTAGCATCAGTGGACAAATCGCAGAACAGTTATCCCTGACAGCCAAACTTGATGCAAATACTCTGGACGTTATTTCCCCTGAACTGAATGGCTCCATAAAAGGCAGCGTTAAACTCTCTGGGAGCGATGAACATCCAAAGCTCTTATTCAGTTTTGATAGTCCGTCTATAAACGTTCAACAGGCCAGCTTCCGCCAATTAAACGTTAATGGTGAATTAACCAAAGCGACATTACTGGAAGGTAACATCACTGTTGAGGCGGGCTCTCTAAACAGTGGCAGTATTCAATTGAAACAGTTACAGCTAAATGCCAGCGGCAGTGAACGGAAGCATCAAATATCTTTTAAGTCTCAGGGCGAACCGTTGTCCGGCGAGCTGCTCATTAAAGGGGGATGGCAGGGAGCCCATGGCAATAACAACGCGAAATGGCAGGGTCAATTAGCCAGTGCCAGTATAGCCTCACCGGTGGATAACTGGTCTCTGGAAAAGCCCGTCAACATTCTGCTGAATCCTACAAATGAAGTAAGACTGACTGAACAATGCTGGCTCGCCAAACCCGCAAGGCTCTGTATTGACGCATCAACATTTTCAGCCAGTCAAGGAGCGACACGCTTCCAGCTATCAGACTTTAACCTGTCAAACCTGAAACCATTCCTGCCAGAAAACCTTAACTGGCAGGCCATACTCTCAGGCAGCGGTGATATCCAATGGAATAATGACCATCCAACAGCACATATCCAACTCCAAACCACTCCGGGTGAAGTCACCAGTAATTCAGAGAATCCGGTTTCCGTGAAATACCAGAAACTCTCAACTGTTATTAACCTTAACGAGGATGATCTCAAGGCAGAATTTAACTTTGACTCAAAACAACTGGGAACTGCCCATATCAATCTGGCCATCGACAATATACAAAGTGACCAGAAACTGAGTGGGCAAGCCAGGCTGCAGGATATGCGCCTGTACTTTCTGCAACCACTGATTCCGGATATTAGTAACATTGATGGCGTTTTATCAGCTGACACGCGCATGAGCGGAACACTGAAAGAACCCCTGCTTTTCGGCAACCTGAAACTCAGTGAAGGACAACTGGCCGCCAAACAGGAAATGGTCAAAGTCAGCAGTCTGATCACTGAGCTGAATGTGGATGGCAATAAGGGTGACATCAGTGGAAGCATGAAGGTAGGCGATGGAGAAATGCAGTTGTCAGGTAACCTGGACTGGCAACAAATGCCCCCTTCCGGTGTTATTGAAATCAAAGGCCAGGACCTTGGAGGCAAAGTTCCAGGAATCCTCCAGCTGAGAGCCTCTCCCAATTTGAAGCTGACGATGGGAGAAGCTCAAACCCTGACCGGTAACATTACCATTCCCTGGGCAAGAGTGAGAATCAAGCAACTGCCCAAGCAGGCCGTTACCCCCTCAGATGATGTCGTGATCATCACTCCGGGAACCAGAGAAACTCTGTTGCACGCAGCTCCTCCATTCTCCATGGATGTGAATGTGGTATTAGGCAAAGATATCAAAATTGACGCTTATGGTCTGAAGTCAGATCTTGGAGGGCATTTGCTGCTTGACCTCCAGCCTGGAAAACCAATGGTTGCCGATGGTTCTATTCAACTGATCAATGGCCGCTACCATCAATTTGGTCAGGATCTGCTGATTAAAGAAGGTAACATTATTTTCTCCGGCCCCCTCTCAAGCCCTTACCTTGCAGTCAATGCAATACGAAATCCTGAAAGTATAGAAGACGATGTATCAGTAGGTATTCAGGTTAGCGGACCACCATCCCGACCGGAGTTTTCCATATACTCTGACCCATCCATGTCACAGCAGGAGCAGTGGTCTTACCTGCTCAGAGGCCGGGGACTCGAAGATGGTGACAGTTCGGCAGTACAGTCCATGCTGATCGGTTTCGGTGTCAGTCAGTTTGGTGGTGTAGTTACATCCATTGGTGAAAAAATCGGTCTTTCTGACGTCACTCTGGATACTCAGGGCAGCGGTGATGATACTCAGGTCACCATTGGCGGCACGATTGCCCCTGGTCTGAGGGTTCAATATGGCGCCGGTGTTTTTAACTCCATTGCCGAAGTTAAAGTGCGCTACGAATTAATGCCACGACTTTACCTTCAGGCCATAAGCGGTGTTGCCCAGGCTATAGACCTTTTCTATCAGTTTAAAATTGAGACAGGGAAAAAATAGATCTATTCAGACTCAGACTGAAGGAAGCTAATACCCCAGAACGATTTGACTCGGCGCATTCAAGTATTGCCTTTAACCGATCATAGCGATAACTATCTGGTAAGCTATTTATTCGCGACTCTGTTTTCTTCACTAAGATTTAATACCAATCGTAATTTCTAAATCCTTAACCTGAATCCAGCTATGCTCAGGCATCATTACCAAGCATTTTATCTGGAACAGATGTCTCGTCGACCACAGCTACCCGAAGGTTTTGGGCATGTTGATTT
>NZ_LUKQ02000218.1 GCF_001647025.1 Endozoicomonas atrinae | reverse complement strand
GCGTCATTCGTAAGGCGATCAAGAACCGGAAGATTTTTCGGACTGATGAGTCAGTCATGAAGGTAATCTATCTGGCCATGGAAAAAGCTTCCGAGAAATGGACCATGCCGATCAGGAACTGGAAAGCAGCCATGAACCGGTTTGAAATTATGTTTCCTGACCGGTTCAAGGAGTAATAGTTTTGGTGGCGTTTACACAGAATTATTTACAGGCTCGGGCGGGAATGTTTTTTAGGTATTCCTCCAGAAAAAAGCTTGCTGCAGATTCCCTCTATATTTAACCCCCAGGACTTCAGCTTTGTCGGTAATGGATCTTTATTTCATGCACCTTCGAATACCAGCTTTGACTTTTTTGACCATGGCCCACATCTTGATAATCCCTCCGTCACCTCC
This sequence comes from Endozoicomonas atrinae, assembly GCF_001647025.1. Taxonomy (GTDB): domain Bacteria; phylum Pseudomonadota; class Gammaproteobacteria; order Pseudomonadales; family Endozoicomonadaceae; genus Endozoicomonas; species Endozoicomonas atrinae. The sequence goes on along the minus strand of NZ_LUKQ02000218.1, from coordinate 8,657 downwards.
CTCCCATCAACAAGAGTGCCGGCAACGATAACAGAAACCCCTGAAGCAGAGTGCGGGTATCAGATGACAGCAGGCATTATTCTTATGTCGGCTGGGGGAGGGTTACTGCTTATCGGGGCTGGCGCCAAGTGTATACACTGGTTTTGCAAGAATAAAAAGACAACAGACAGGGATGTAGAAGCTAATAAAAATAGTACAGTACAGACTGAGTTAAGAACCAGGCAGGGTACTAGCGTCGAACTTAATATACGTAATGAGACTGCGCCAAAGACTAAAACACAAAAAAAAGACCATAAGGTTTCTGAAACTTCTGTCTAAGAAAGGAGTACTGCTCAAGCACTCCTTTCATTCTTTAAAAATTCACATCAAACTGATAACTGTCAATCAACTGCTGGATATGATTATCCAGCTTTTCCTGATAATTCAGAAATGCACTCTGGTGATTCTGCTGGCCTACAAAAAGGGCATCATTCGCAGTATCAATCTTTTCTGTCTTCGAGATGCTTTTCTGCATAGGCTTATTTTCACGCCTTGCCTGTTCAGATGATAAATAAAATGCATAATTTTGTGATACGAGAATCCAGCCTCTCTCCATAATTCGGGCGGTTATCATAACTTCAGTATCGGTACCAGAAAGCGGATTGATGGTTACAGTTCGGTTCATTGTCAGGGGTATCATTTCATAATGAGCGTACTGACCGGAATATAAAGGGTTGAACGCTTTGATCTCCCATAACTGGTCAATATCTCCTCCCTCAGCATACACGGTACCCATTCCATTCGACCGATCTCGAATCTCAACATCAAGCTCAATAACAAAGCGGGCATTAGTTGGTGCAGTTACTTTCGTACCGGACTTTCTCAACGAGACTGATAGCTGTTTTTCAAGATACCGGGCAATATCCAAAGCGGTATGTTTTCTATCAACATAAACGGTATTTATTCCGATTCGCCCTCTGGAGATTAGACTTTCGGCCAGATGATTGGCAATGATGTTCCAATATTGAGTAAGCGGGACAGATTCATTCTCCGAGGAGGAGACTGCCAGAGCTCTGCTTGAAGGAAATAGTCCACCAATCATTAACAAACCTGTGACAACAATCAGGTAAAGCTGTTTATTAAACACGACACATCCCTATACTGCTTTTATATTTCAATGTAGCATGTGCATACTTGTAGCCTGATTCTTGTTCATATGACCTGAGCTACCACGTTGAACACAGTCAGAAATCCGGCACGTCAGAATAAGAGGCTGATTTATCAGCCCGGCAAATGCATACCCAAAATAATGATAAACCCCAATCGATTATTAGCTGCAGACACTATAGAATTCCCACCTTTCGTCCAGAACAGGGGTAAAACCTGAATGGATAACCCGTTTCCGGGTGGTGCCTGTACCTCCCACCAGCTATCTCATGAATAAAAGACGATGCTTAACCAGATATTGCCAGTTTTTCTATCTGGCCTGATCATGCTTTCCGGCTTTGCTCAGGCCAACACAACAGCTCCTGCAACGACGACAGAGGCTGTAACAGATACTGAGTTCACACTCTCCCTTCAGGAAGAGCGTTCTCCCTGGGCTGTGACTCTGTTTGATGACAATCCACAGGAAAATCAAGCTCGGCTCTGGTCCCAGACCAAATTGATGTTCGGCCTTGGGGTTGGTGTGATCGGTGCTCTGGCCGTTATGCCTGAATCTTTTACCAATTGGGATAAGTCCGAACTGAAACAGTTTCACAAAAAATGGTGGGATAATGTCAGCTCCGGCCCAGTCTGGGATGAAGATGACTTTTTCCTGAACTACGTAGCACACCCTTACTTCGGTGGTGTTTACTACATCGTTGCCCGAGAGTCCGGATATAACCAATGGAATTCATTTGTTTACTCCTTCCTGATGTCTACCTTCTACTGGGAATACGGTATTGAAGCCATTGCTGAAGTGCCTTCTATTCAGGATATTATCGTAACCCCCGTTGGTGGCTGGCTCTACGGTGAGTGGGCATTTAAACAGAAACGCTCGATTGTTGAGAATGATGGTCTGGTATGGGGCTCTTCGGGTCTGGGCTCTACAGCTCTGTTCTTCCTGGATCCGGTAGACAGCATTGACCAGTGGATCAATGGTGGTCGTGAACAGCCAGTTGTGGAAGACTTTAATATCCGTCTGGCATTCGCCCCTACCTTTTATCAGGTGCAGGATCAGGATGAAGACCGGAATTACTTTGGTCTGGTCATGACATTCCGCATGTAACTCTTTTATATACTTAACATTTCCTCCCAAAAACAGGGCATTACAGCCCTGTTTGCCAAAATTCTGGCAAAACCAACCCACTATTTCTTTGTAATACTGAAAAGAGCAATAACCATTAACAGTTAATAAATTCACTGGGTCCAGCCCAACCAATGGCTAACAGGGAAGTTGCCATGTTCCGTAAATCTGCAGCTCTGGCAATGCCAGCAATTCTGATGACACTGGTGCTCACCGCCAGCCTCACCTTATTAACACTCCATTTCAAAAATATCCTGCTGCAGAGTTACCAAAGTAAGCTGGAGCAAGCTGCAGAAATAACATCGCGAATCCTCCGCAACGACATTGAACTCCATGGTTATCAACACTTCGACTTTGATGTAGTTGCAAGCGATATAGGCGGTAGTGCTGACGTCAGAGTTACCATAATTAATGAAGATGGAGTCGTTATTGGTGACTCGCTGGTTCCCAATCATGATCTTGACCAGATTGATAATCATGGATCCCGTCCAGAAGTACTGGAAGCTTTTGAGCATGGAAAGGGTTCATCAACCAGGCACAGTCATACCAAAGGATATGACCTGATGTACTATGCACTGAAGGCTACCATTGTCAGCCCCGGAGACCATGACCACGGTGGTGAACATGACCATGAGCCTGCCAGCCATATTTCTGATGCAGGCGACACTTATATCATACGTACAGCTGTTGCCATGAATCTGTTCACCGACGAATTGATGTGGATCTGGGTCTGGGTAGTTGTCATCAGTTTACTGGGTGTTTTTGTGGTAATCATGATCACTCGCTTCTTCAGCTCCATGCTCGATAAACAGGCTAAACGTGAGCGAGAGTCACTGAAAACAGAAGTCAAGGAAAGAACTCACGAGCTCAGTTTGATGCAGCGACTGGGTAGCCTGATGTCAGCCTGTACCACTATCGACAGTGCGGCTAACGTCGTTCATCCAATCGCAGACCACTTACTGCCAGGATGCCGTAGTGGTGCTATCACACTGATCAAGTCTTCCAGAAACCGATTGGATCTTATTACTCAGTGGGGAGAACAGTGGCAGGGGAGTGACCGTTTTGAGCCCAGTGATTGCTGGTCATTGTTAAAAGGGCATACTCACTTCAGCAGCGAAGATGGACTGGAAATTCGCTGCCGCCACAGCAACATGGAAAGCGACCTATACCAGGTTTGCATTCCTCTGGTTGCACAGGGCGAAACACTGGGTGTTCTACACCTTAATTATGATGACCAACAGGCTCTGGAGAGCAATATATCCAAAGCTGAGTCCATGGCAGAACAGATCGGTCTGGCACTGGCTAATATGCGCCTTCGAGAAGATCTCAGACAACAGGCTATTCGTGATCCACTGACCAGCCTGTTCAACAGACGATATATGATGGACTTTCTGGAGCAGCATACGTACAGTGCTGAAAGCCAGAATGAAACACTCTCTGTCATGATGATCGACCTCGATCACTTCAAGCGTTTTAATGACACGTTTGGTCATGATGCCGGTGACTATGTCCTGAAGCAGGTCGCCATGGAATTAAAGCAGTCAGTTCCTGAAGGTGATCTGGTTTGCCGTTACGGTGGTGAAGAAATCTGTATCGTCTGTCCCGGTACCGACCTGGACACCGCCACAGAACTGGGGAATATGCTGGTCACCCGGATCGCTGGGCAGGGCATGCAGTTTAATGGTCAGTCTCTAGGTAACGTTACCATTTCGATGGGTATAGCAAACCGCTTGAACGCTGAAACCAATCATGACCTGCTTCTTAAAGAAGCCGACAATGCCCTTTATCAGGCCAAAGAGCGGGGACGGAATAGAGCAGTTATCAGCACCCCGGAAAGCGCCCCCCTGCACATTCTTCTGACGAGAGTTAATACAGAAACACCTCGTCAGAAAAAGCTTTTTGCCAATAGACTTGCTGTGCATAATCCTCTTTTCTCTTGTTCATGCACAGAATAAACCCATGAGTCTTTACCTTGAGACCGCCCTTCAAGTGGCTTTCATCTGGACACTGGCCTGCTGTACGCCAGGCGCTAATGTGCTGCTTACCATGAACACAGCCCTGCGCTATAACCGTTTACTGGCCATTGGCTCTGCAGCGGGAGTAACGTTTGGCATTATTCTGTGGGGAGTCTTGGGAGCATCAGGCGTTCTGATCATACTGCAGACCTTTCCATGGTTGTTTGGCTTGATGAAGCTGCTGGGAGGCAGCTACTTGCTCTATCTGGGCCTGTCAAAGGTCTATTGCACCCTGAAAAAGAACAGTAAAAAGGCTGATGACATAGTCAGGCGGGAGCACCTCAAGTCACCTTTGCACCTTGCCAGACTTGCCTTTTTCACCAGTATCATTAACCCAAAAACCGGACTGTTTGTTATCAGTCTCTTCTCTGTTGCCATGCCCAAAGAGCCATCATGGCAAATTTCCATGCTCTGTGTGTCCATCATGGCCAGTATAACCCTGCTATGGCACCTGCTTTTAGCCTGTGCATTTTCAACAGCATCAGCTCAGACGTTTTATCAGAAATCCGTTAATCTGATTGATTACCTTACCGGGGGACTCTTCACCCTGTTTGGCATTAAACTAATCTCGAGCTGATTTTTATACTTTTTAAACTGGTCAAAGGATGAATAAGGAAAAACGAACGCAGATTTTCACCCGACTTCGGGACGCAAACCCTAACCCAACGACAGAACTGAATTACACGACCCCATTTGAGCTGCTTGTGGCGGTGATACTGTCTGCACAGGCTACTGATGTCGGAGTCAACAAAGCCACTGATAAACTCTATCCAGTTGCCAACACTCCTGAAGCGATTCTCGCTCTGGGTGTTGATGGCCTGAAGGAGTACATAAAAACCATTGGGCTGTTTAATGCCAAGGCAGAAAACGTTATCAAAACCTGCCAGATCCTGATTGATGAGCACAATAGCGTGGTACCAGATAACCGGAAAGATCTGGAAGCGCTGCCGGGTGTTGGACGAAAAACGGCTAATGTCGTTTTAAACACCGCCTTTAATCAGCCAACCATGGCGGTGGACACCCATATTTTCCGGGTATCGAACCGGACTGGAATCGCCCCTGGAAAGGATGTACTGGAGGTTGAAAAGCGACTGGTTAGACTGATTCCCAAAGAGTTTCTGATGGATGCGCACCACTGGCTGATCCTTCATGGCCGTTATGTGTGTAAGGCAAGAAAGCCACAATGTGGCAGCTGCATTATTGAAGATCTCTGTGAATACAAACAGAAAACGTCGTAGGCTAAGATTTAGTGTCGATTGGGCTTATTTTTAACAGGGAGTTATCTGCTGATGGCATTCCAATACGGTGTAATTGAAGGGTTATATGATCAGGACAAACAGTGGTCCTGGGAATCCAGGAACGCCTATGCCAGCTTCTGCGCCGGAAAAGGCTTCGATTTTTATATCTACGCACCGAAGAATGACCCTTATCTCCGTGAGCAGTGGGATCAACCCTGGCCAGAAAATGATTTCAATCACCTGAATACACTGGGTTTGGAGCTTAAACAAAAGAATGTGCGTTTTGGTCTCGGGATTACTCCCTTCAATGTACGTGAGTTAAGCCAGACAAGTCGCCAACAGCTGAAACAGAAAATCGCCAGTATCAATCAATTGAACCCGGAGATTCTCTGTATTCTCTTTGATGATTTCAGTAACGACATTGATGATCTGGCAAAAACCCAGGCTGACATTGCTGAATTTATTGCCGGAGAAAGCACTGCGACCCAATTTATTGTCGTAGGCACTTACTACTCAAAAGACCCATTACTGCAGAGGGTTTACGGCGCAATGCCTGAAGGTTACTGGGCCGATCTTGGGCAGTACCTGGATCCTCAGTTTGAAATTTTCTGGACAGGAGACCACGTAATATCTCTGGGCTATGATCAGCCTGGTTTGCAGGAAATGACTGATCAGTTCCAACGCAAACCCTTCCTTTGGGACAACTATCCGGTGAATGATACCGACTGGCTGAAGAACCGGCTCAGGCTCTACACCTTCACTGGCCGCCCATGGCAAATCAGCGACTGGTGCAGTGGTCATGCCGTCAACCCGATGATTCAGCCCTGGCTATCGATGATCCCACTGGCGACTCTGTCCGACCTTTACCATCAAAAAGACCGGTTTGATGGCCATGCCAGCTTCAAGCAGGCAGTGAATGATCTTTGTGGTAAAGAGCTAGCATCCGCTATCCAAGATAACCTCCTCTATTTTACTGAGGAAGGCACGCTTAATTTTTCCGGTTTTACCCGTAAACGCCTGGAAAAAACCTTTTCTGAGTTTCAGTCCGAAAAAGAGCAACCGTTTACCCGTGAAATACTCAAATGGTTGCAGCCCAGTGAATAATGCTAGACTGCATCTCAATTTCATATGAATACCGATTTCTTACCAGAACAATAAATGACAGACTCCCTGAATATGACATCTAACACCCTCCAACTGGCAATGGATTTGATCAGCCGCGCTTCTGTCACTCCTGAAGATGAAGGTTGCCAGGAACTAATGATCAGCCGCCTGGAACCATTGGGCTTCAAGGTTGAACGACTCCGTTTTGGTGAGGTTGAAAATATCTGGCTGCGCAGAGGTGACCAGAGTCCGGTACTGGCTTTTGCCGGACATACCGATGTAGTGCCCACTGGCCCGGAAGAGAAATGGGACAACCCACCATTTCAGCCAGCCGTCATCGACGGCATGCTGCATGGACGGGGAGCCGCCGATATGAAAGGCAGCCTAGCCGCCATGGTAACCGCATGCGAAGACTTTCTGGCGAAACACGCTGATCACAAAGGATCCATCGCCTTTCTGATTACCAGTGATGAAGAAGGCCCGGCCAGGAACGGTACGGTAAAAGTTATTGAACACCTCGAAGCACGAAACGAGAAAATCGACTGGTGCCTGATTGGTGAGCCATCCAGCACCAATACGGTGGGTGATGTGGTGAAAAATGGCCGTCGTGGCTCACTTCATGGACACCTGACCATTAAAGGCATTCAGGGACATGTGGCCTATCCTCATCTGGCCAGAAACCCGGTACATGAAGTGGCACTGGCCATTGCTGACCTCACGGGCGAAGTCTGGGATGAAGGCAATGAATTCTTTCCTCCCACCAGCTTCCAGATCTGGCAGATCCATGCCGGTACCGGCGCCAGCAATGTCATACCCGGAGAATGTCAGGTTAATTTCAATTTCCGGTTCTCATCAGAAGTGACTGCTGAACAACTTCAGCAACGCGTTACCGCAATTCTGGATAGCCATCAGCTGGAATACGATATTGACTGGCATCTGAGTGGTCAGCCGTTTCTAACCCGCCCTGGGGCTCTGGTCAATGCAGCTCAAAAAGCTATTCAGGAAGTTACCGGAATGGAAACAGAACTATCTACATCTGGTGGTACATCCGATGGTCGCTTCATTGCCCCAACGGGCGCGCAGGTGGTGGAACTTGGCCCGGTAAATGCCACCATCCATAAAGTCAATGAATGCGTTAAAGCGGAAGATCTTGATACCCTGCAGGAAATCTATACAGGTATACTTAAGCATTTGTTAGCTGAAAAGTGACGTTTCTCAAATGAGCAGTCTTGATCCATCGCAAGCCGGCACTGTCGAAGTCGACGATATTGAAGTTTATGCCAAGGACCTCTCCCTGGAAGCTATAACTGACTGGCTGAACGACACCTTTGATAGCGTGGTGGCTGTGAACAGCGGCAAGGTGGTGCATGACATAGAGGTAACCCGCCAGGGCAAAACGATTCCTGTCATGATTGTTGAAAGTGCTGTTGGCAAGGCCTGGACCAGCATCTGGTTTAAAACCACTGGCACCCCCTGGCAGGATGACACCGAGTGTGCCAGAAGCCTTCAAGCCTATGGCCAGTGCAGGGTTCGCTGTAACTCTGGCCCCTGGCAGGAAGGGGCCGACATGGATGAATGGTGGCAGCTGGATGAACATGGGCAGGAAAAACTGATCAAGTGGCCTAACGCTTCATAACAGGAAGGCAGCAATGCCGACTTTCCGCCCCTATTCATCAAATATTGCATACCTACAATAATGATCTTTAATTCTTAGCTGATTACTGAATAAATTGGCTAAGGATTAGCTCTTTGCTGAAGGTCATTCTCGATGCCACTTCCTGTTATTATTGACTGCGATCCAGGTCATGATGATGCGCTTGCATTATACCAATTGAATTTTCTAACTACTGTATAACTGCCCAATCACGGGAGCACAGACTGAACAGTCGACCAGCTTCGCTGCAAAGGTTATTCCAAGCTTCACAGCAACAATCTACAATATTTTCATAACCTGAAAATGCTTTGTTTGATAAGTCATGCTCCCGCATCCACTCCCATAGCCTTTCTGAGCTGTTTAACTCCGGTGCGAATGGT
>NZ_LUKQ02000217.1 GCF_001647025.1 Endozoicomonas atrinae | reverse complement strand
AAATCAACATCATTAAAACCTTCGGGTAGCTGTGGTCGACGAGACATCTGTTCTAGATAATGCATGGTAATGATGCCTAAGCATAGTTGGCGGCAGCTTAAGGATTTAGAAAATGCGATTGGTATCATCCTCCCGCAGTGTTTCCCGCGCATCGTCCAGCAGGTGGGACAGTTCATCCAGCGAATAGCCGTGCTCGTAATCGCCAATTCGCTCGCTGATAAAGTGATGCTGCTTTTCATAGACCCGCTCTTCCAGCTCCTGTTCATCGAACGCATCAACACTGAGGTCTTCGTCGATCCGTACTTCATTCTGGCGGATAAAATCCAGAACCTCGGCCCTGCTCAGCTTCTCACCCTTTTTGTCCGCCAGCCACAGGTCAAGGCCCAGCCACTGGACTTCCTCGTCCTGCACGTTGTTGCCTTTCTTGATGGCATTCAGCCAGCTCTGGGCAGGCAGTTTGTCCGACTTCACGGCAGCGGCACTGCGCTCAACGGCGGAGTAGAACGTCGGGGCTATGCCTGAATCGCTGTAGCGGTTGCCCTTGGTGTTACCGGCATTCAGGTTACCATTGCGCTTCAGATGCCCACGGGCTGCACTCAGCAATTCCACCGCATCGGCATCCGTCCATTTGATGTTGGGGAACAACCGGCGCAAAGCATTGCGGATCATGCTGACCACTTTGGTCAACAGGCCGTTTTTCGGGTCTTTCTCGGCAAGGTGCGCCAGGTATTCCTCAGCAATGATCCGATTGGCTTCCGCCTCGCTCTTGCCTTCGGTCTGTCGGGCGTACCGCTTGGCCAGTGCCGTTTTCAGCCGGTCGTTCATGTCCCGGTGGATTTCATCCAGCACGGTATCGAGCCGTTTACCCAGCAGGCCACGGACGCCTTTATGACCCACCAGTTCATGGAGGACAGTGCGCACCGCCTCGCCCGTGGTGTCCAGATTGGCTGCGATCAGATAGGTTTCGCCTGTCTCCGGGTCAAACATCCCCCGCACCCGTCCTTGTGCCTTGTCGCTGATCACCTTCTGGTACAGGTGTGAGGGTAGCTCGGTTTCCGCTTGCAATACGTGGATGGACTGCCCCAGTTTCTGCTCCAGCGGCTTCAGCTTCAAACGCAGGGGACCAGACTGGATGCCTCTGGCCTTACTGTCTTTGGAGTTGCTGTCTTTGCGCAGGGCGTAAAAGGAGCCCCGTTCGTTCAGGTCTGGGGTTCCTCTTTCGGCGGCAGACTGGTAGCTGCCATCCTTGCCGGTAAAGTGATCCAGCACCTGAATACGGTCGCCCCGGTTGAAGAACCGGATCAGGTTCCGGGTGCCTGTCGTGGCCAGTGGGGAGCCACTGCTTTTCAGGATGACCGACGAACTGTTGGTGCTGTCCAGTGCCTGCATGATCCGGGCAGCCGCTGGGTTGTTGGTTGGATGCCGCAGGGTCTTCAGATCGCTGTCCGACAACGGCAGGACGCCAGTGACATTGTATTTGCTATCCAGCAGCACCACGGCATTGGGGCTGATGGTGTCCAGAAAAGGGCGAACCGCTTCCGGTGAGCCGAAATTGATATGTGGCCGGTTGAAACGCAGCCGCCGTTCGGTAATCGGGAATGCCTTATTGCGAGCCATGCGTTTGGGAGCCACGGTGCCCATCAGCACTGTGCCTTCTGCATCCATGATTTTTGCATGGCCAGTGGTACCCACCACGGCATGACCCATATTCACCACGCCACTGCCGTCCAGCACCTCGTTCAGGCTGTGGGTAATATGCACATCCGACATACTGGGCTCAGGATCACCGGAGGGATGGTTGTGGGCAAACCAGACGCTCCTGGCATCGGGCGTTGCCACCACGGCACCGGCCAGAGTCCATGGGGATACGGAAGCAGAGGCTTTCTGCCCCTTGCTGTGCTTAATGACATTGATCACCTTGTCATTGCCATCGAGCACAATGGCAAGCATCTCTTCCTGTGCCAGCTTGCGGATCGGGGCGATAAAGTGGGCAAGGTCATCGTTGGTGTGGATGGTGTCGGTGCCAGCTCTTATGGTGCCGGTTTCAACGTGCTTAACCAGAACACGCTGGTTTTCGATGATCTGCTGTTTACGTTCGTCACCGGAGAGATCGGGGGCGGTGAACAGGTTCTGCTGTCCGGCGTCCTCCAAGTCGGACTTTTTGCCGCGTCGCTTACGTTCTTCTATTTCGCCTTCTCCGACTCGGTAGCGTCCGGTTCCCTCATCAATTTGTCGAACGCCGATTGTGCCTTCAGCTTCCTGTCCCTGGCCGCCTGCATCTGCTGCTTCTGTTCGGGTGTCAGCAGATGCCCGTAGCGCAGATCGGATTTTGCCCAGGTTTCCAAGCAGCTCTGCCGCGCTCGCTTTGCCACCGAATCGTTCAGGGTCATTCTCTATCTCCTCTTTCAGCCGTTGCAGATGTTTGTCGTGGGGGGCTTCCGTGGCGGCTTTCATCACCTGGCGGGTGACATTGCCGTGGAAGCAGTCCATACCACCGTATTGATCGCAGGAAGTGCAGTTGAAGTTCTTCTTCGGATCGGTGGGATGCTTGATCTTTTTCCAGCCACCATCGACAGGGCATACCCGCTTCATGGCATCCAGCCCGAGCATACGACGCAGGGTGGCTTTATCGCCCAGGACTCGCTGCCCGTGTTTAATGGGCAGAATCACCAGTATCCGGTCAAGGTTGGCACGAACAAAGTCGATGCCATTCTGCTGACCGTCAAACACCACCGCCAGTGGCAGCTCCGGGTGTTGTGCGGCCAGTTCAAAGTTGCTGTTGTCCACCGACAGTGCCCGCCAGTTCATTTCTGGCACCTGCTTCAGGAACTCAGGATTCTTGCTGAAGATCTGGAGCCGGATACCCTCCTTGTTCATGGTTCGGATAAAGGGCAGCCATGCCATGGAGCCATCGCCCATATCAAACAGGCGAAGGGCTTTGTTCTGGTAAAACTCCGGAGTGCCTTTGTAATCGTTGGCCGCAATCCGGGCGGTTCTTACCGGGTCTTTCTCCACCGCCCAGTTCACTATTTCCGATTTAATGATGGGATTACTGAACCGGTAATTGCCTTTGGTCGCATAACAGAAAGAAGCACAGTCACGGCTGGGCATACAATCGACAAAGCTGCCATTGATGCTGTTCTCCGGTTTTCCGGCATGCCCCATGACATCCTCTGTGTGCAGATAACGCCAGAGTCCGGGTTCGCCATGATCTTTCAGCGCTTTGAGGATCGAGGCGTTATCTTTCTGGGACAACAGCGACTGGTAATCCACCTCACGTCCGGCCACCAGGTCATCAATGGTCTGGCGAATCAGCATGGACTGCACAGTCTTCCTTGCCCAGGGTGTATCCGCCAGCTTCTTCAGCCGCTGGACAATGCCCTGCTTGTCAGACCGGCCATCCAAATACCGCTTGATGGCTGCCCGTTCCGCACCGCCCAGACTCTTGATCCCAGGCACCGAGTAGTGAGGCGCATTACGGCTATTGTACCAGTCGCGCTCCTGGCGCTTGGTGGCACTTCCCCCGTCCTGGGGGTCGTACTTGCCGCCGTCTTCCTCAATCCCGACAAAGTCGTCGTCCGTCCACTCATCGCTATCGAGCGTGCCATCGTCAACCGCATCCAGCAGGTCGTACCAGTCGCGCTCCCGGCGCTTGGTGGCACTTCCCCCGTCCTGGGGGTCGTCTACTTCGTCCCTTTTGGTTTCTCTGGCAGACTCAGTGGCTCGCTCTCCGGGTTCTCCCGGTTCACTTTTTCCGTTGCTTCCTTCAGCAGCTTGAACAGGTTGGGCTTTCTGCTGCTTCGGGTCTTTGATCCGCTTTGGAAAGAGTGCGCTCTTGTCGCCATAGTTTTTCTCCAGTTGGTTATTGGTCTGGTTGATCAGGTCATCCAGTGTCGCCTCTGCTGTGCCGAACATATCTCCATCAGCTTGTGATTGCTTTTGCAGGTATTGTTCAATCTGGTTGGCCAGTTCGCTCAGGGCCTGACCTACCTGTTTGGATTTGTGCAGGTTGGCATCGAGCCACCTGGCGAACAATTCCGTTTCAGGACTGAAGCTGTCCAACAGAGAGTGTTGATCCAGAATTTCATCCACCGACTGGTTGCGATTGCGGGAGTCCTGAAGGATACGGCTGGCTTCCACCAGTGACTCAATAACTCCATAACCTCCCAGCTCTGGGTCTATCCCTTTTGCCCTGGCAAAGTGGGGCGCTGCCATAGCCAGCGATTTGATCAGGTTCTTCAGGTCTGGTTTGTCGTCCTCGGCAAACAGGCTGTTCAGACGTTCGTCGTCGTAGGCTTTCATAAACAATGCTGACTCTACGCGGTCACGCATCTGTTTATTCCAGTCGCCCTGGCGGGTTTTCAGTTCTCCGGCTTCGCTGCCCAGACGGTCGGCGAATCGGGCAAGGAATACATCATTGCTGCGGTGCAGCAGGTCGCCGGTATCATCGGTATCAAAGTGGGAGAGGTCTTCCTGGGTAATACGGGAAGCGTCCAGCTTGGCTTTTTCTGCCGGAGACATTGAGGCGGTATCACGGGCATTGGCTTCTTTGGTGAAAGCAATGCGCTGGTCGGTATCCATTTCTCCCCGGCGCTGGCGCACCAGTACTGGCTGTTTGAAGTTATCCACAGACTCGGGTTTCAGGCCAAAGGAGTCAGCGTTTTGCTTCAGGTGCTCCCGATAGGCTTTCGCCCGTTCAGGATGGTTTCGGTAGGCTTTGCGGATTGCTGAAACACGACCATTGCCGCTTTCTACTACACGGTCAGTGCCGATGATCGGTGCTCCGCTGCTGGCCAGTGGATTTGCTCCCAGCAGTTTTGGATTAAGCTTGCTGGCGATACCCCGGATCTGGTCTTCACTGGCTTGTCGAGTTCGATCCCTTGGTTGCAGCTCTGCTGGATAGTCCGGATTTACCTTGCCGGTGTCGTTGTGGCTGGCGATCAGGTCATCGGCTTCGTATAGGGCGTATTGGGTATCCAGCTCCCGTTCTGCTGTGGATACTTTTTCATTATTCTTACCCATCACCGGCTTTACACCAGAGGGAGTGCCTGATTTCTCCTGCGCAGTGAGTCGCAGTCCTTCCTGTTGCTGGCGATCCTCAATGGCTTTGACTTCCCGCTCAAAGCGGATACCGTCGCCGCTTTCAACCATGGCTTTCAGGTTGGCCAGAGCTTCTGTCATATTCCGAGGGGTAATGCCACGACCACTTTTACGAGCCTGCATTTCCAGCTTGCGCTGGTTCTCGATCAGTTTTCTTACCCGACGTTTCTTTCCATCATCACCAAGCTGCCAGTTAAAGGAACGGAACAACCGGTTCAGGCTGTTCATCCGTTCGGTGTAGCTGGCTAAATCCTGATCGGGGTTGCCGTTGTACTCCGGTGATCCAGGGTGTTGGTTAGGGGCTTTGTCAATATTGTCTTGGCGGCGCTGTTGGCTATCCTGCTGCACAGCCTGTGAATCTGTTCCTACTGACCCATAGCGATTAGCAGTAAAGTCAGTTGGTGAATAACCCAGAGTCTTGGGTTGCTGTTGTGGTACCGACTGCTGTTTTTGCTCCGGACGGTAAGGGGCATTGGTCTGCTGTTCAAAGCCAGGACCGGTAAAAGTGGTTTCACCTCTTTGTGCGGGGCTGTTGGGTTCAACATAAATAGCGTTATCGGTTTCTAATAGTGGCGGCTGTTGCGGGGAAAGAGCCTTCTGTCGTTTATAGGCCGGTTGGTTATACTGGCTAAAATCGCCTGCACCTTGCGGGGCTGATTGCTCTTGTTGTGGCCCAACTTCAACCTGTGGTTGTTCCGTTTGCCGGGATTTTTCTCCGAGCTCATGAAGCTGACTCTCCAACCCGGCAATGGCCAGAGAGTTCTGGCGCAGTTGCTCTGCCAGCATGGTCTGGTCGGCATGGGGCTCCTGCATCTGGTCTTGCAGGGTCTGGTGCTGGCTCATCAGGTCGTTGAGCCGCTGCTGCTTCTCCCTGATGTCGTCCATATTGCGGGTTCGACCGGCAGCGCCCACCAGTCCACCCACCGGACCTCCAACAATGGCACCGGACAGTCCCTGCGCCAACGCACCATCAGTCAGTCCTACATCCCTGCCCACCTGCTGCTGGCCGTAGTTGGCCGCCATCTGCTGGCCAACCCCTTCACCGAACTCCTGCGCACCTTCGGTCAGGAACCCTTTAGCCGAATTCAGGCCACGGGTGCCGGCGTTCTTCAGGATCAGGTTCTCCATGGCCGGACCCGCCAGCCCCATGGAGAGCGCCCCCACCCCGGCAGCCGGGGCAAAGGCGGCCTGTGCCGCTTCCTCGGCCAGCAGGGCTTTGGCCTGCTCAAAAGGCTGGCGGGTATCGCCGCCTCCGGCCCGCTCGTAGGTCTGCTGGTAGAGCTCCTGGAACCTCGGCAGGTCTTTCAGTTGCTCATAGCCCAGTGTCATGATCTGGCTTTTGGCGTCCTCGGCACCGGCCCCGCCGATCATCAGGCCACCGGTTGCCCCGTAGCCCACGGCATGGCTGCCCTTGTCGATGACATTCGCCAACCCCTGCACACGTCTGGCATCTTCCAGACCGGTCACTGCTGCCGCTGCACCGGATGCCTGAAGCCCTTTCATGCCCAGTGCCGACAACCCTTTACTGGCCACACCACCGGGTATCATGGACGGTGCCAGAGAGCCAACCCCAGAGGCAAACTGGAGGCCAAAACCGGCAGCGGTACTGCCCTCGGTCAGTCCATAACCCCCGTCGCCTTTGCGCTCGAAACCAAACCCTTGCATCGCCTCAACACTGGAAGGGGACATATTGTCAAGCTGTTCCTCGGACTTCTCACGCAGCCAGTCACTGGCGGCATTATGGCCATCGCCACCCACCAGACGACTGGCACCGGATACCAGGTCTGCGGCTCCGGCATAACCACCGTGCCACAGGGCATCCCACAGGTCACCGGCATAGCTGCTGTCCGGATTGCCACGGCGACGGGTATGCTGGTCAAACAGGGAGCGGGCTTCCCGATGGTAGCCCTCCGGTATCTGGGGCTTGAGATAATGCCGCCAATACTGCTCCCGCAGCCGTTCCTGTTCCTGATCGTCCCCCTGCTGAAACAGCGGGGTCGAGCTGAAATCGTACCAGTTCATCGAATCGTCCTTGAAAAAACGCTGGCCGCCACCCGCTACCCGTTCCCCGTAAAAGCGGGTCAGGTGCTTTGCGTGTCTTTTTCGGGAAGCGGGAAGCGGGAAGCGGGAAGCGGGAGGCGGATCGCGGGAAGCGGTCTGTTATCGTCCGTAGGAAGGGTGGAAGTGTTGAAAGGTGCCGGGGTTGCGGTTCAGTGGGTTGTAACCGGGGTATCCATATCCCTGACCCTGCTTCGGTACTGCTGTATTGGGTGTCACCGGAGGAGGTGGTGCCGGTGTCAGTGCATCACCGCCCCCTAACGCCTGCTTTAATGCCGCCAGCGGGTCCTGCTGCTGTTGCTGCTGACCAAACAGGTCAAAGCCCGGTGTCCGGTTCGGGGTTTCCTCCCCGGTGGTGACATAGCCGGGATTGCGGGGGCCATACTGTTTCATCAGTTGCCCATAGTGATCCTGAACCGCCTCCGGTAGCTGGGCTTTCTGGTCTTTGGGTTTCAATCCTGCCACATCGGCCTGCCCCTGCTTGGCCGCGACTTCCTGTAGTTGCTCGATCAATTTGCCGGGATCATTGACCTTATTGCCCGGATCAAAGGTCTGCTTCTTCTGACCGGCAAAGTTGTTCAGGTTGGAGAGGGAACTGAGGTAGAACTGCTTCACCGGATTGCCATCGTCACCGAGCAGGCTGACCATCGGGTCTTCATTGCGGTCGCTGTGATTGAAGCGAATACCGCTGACGTTACTGGCCTTGATGCCGGGGTGCTGGTTGATAAACTCGATGGCGTCCTGCGCATCCCGTGGGTCCTGCCCCTGATGATACTTTTGCAGCATCCGGTTCAGCTTTCCGGCATCCTGCGTCAGGGGGCTTTGCACCGTTTCCCTGCGCTCCATGGGCATTCCGTAACCGGCCTGACCGCCTTGCGGACTCTGCCTGGCTCCCATGCCATTACCCGGCTGACTGCTCTGGGGCATCTGCCCGAACCCGTAGGGCTGACCATGAATGGCGGCAAACCGCTGCTGCCGGTCGTAGAACTGGTTCAGGTCGTTCTGGTCAATCTGCTGCTGGTTCAGCGCCTGCTGCTGTCGGCGCAGCTCACCAAGGCGCTGGTTGATGGCGTACTGTTCATCGGCGTAACCGGGCACTTTGGTGCCGTGGCCAATTGAATCAAACTTATTCTGGTAAACCCTGCCGTCCGATCCGATGTACATGGTGATCCTCCCTGATCCTGTGGATTAATACTCGTAATCAAACGACTCGCGGTAATTCCATTTACCGTTGTTTTCGTAGGTCTGCACCAGTCCGTTCTGCCAACGGTTCGCTGCCTGGTTAAAGGCCTGGTTCTGCGCCGCCAGCTTCATCTCGTCCTGCTTGAAGCCGTAACCGAGGTCGTATTGCCTTGCTGCTTCGTTCAACTGGTCGTACTTGATCTTGTTGTCGGTAAACATATCCGCTGCCAGTTTATAAACACTGGCCGCACTGCTCAGGCCATCAGTGGCGGTTTTGGCGGTATCCAGCCCGAGCTCCGCCACATCGAGGTTGCGGTTCCAGCTCTCCTCTCTGGCGGTGTCCCGCACCTGATTCTGGATGGCCGAGAGTCCCGCTGCCTTGTGCAGGGCGTTACTGGTACCAAAACCCGCAAACCGTGCCGAATTGGGATTCACGCCCATGCGGCGCATATCCCGTTCGTACTCCGACTGTTGCAGGTCGGCGTTGGCCTGATAGTCGCTGCTCGCCTCCCCCAACCGGCTCTGAAGCTGGGCATCCGATACCGTGGCGTTGTCGCCCAGGTACTGGAAGTTGGGCTGGTAGTTGTCGAACACATCAAACAGCTTGTCGCCGTAGTCTTTCAGCTTGTCTGCAACATCGGTGGCCGCGTCGATATTGAGCTGGTAACGCTGCTCACTGTCGTCGTAGGCGTAGCGGCGGGGGATGTCTGGCATTT
>NZ_LUKQ02000216.1 GCF_001647025.1 Endozoicomonas atrinae | reverse complement strand
ACCATTCGCACCGGAGTTAAACAGCTCAGAAAGGCTATGGGAGTGGATGCGGGAGCATGACTTATCAAACAAAGCATTTTCAGGTTATGAAAATATTGTAGATTGTTGCTGTGAAGCTTGGAATAACCTTTGCAGCGAAGCTGGTCGACTGTTCAGTCTGTGCTCCCGTGATTGGGCAGTTATACAGTAGTTAGAAAATTCAATTGGTATAAGTAGCATGCAGCGGTGATGGCCACACGCTGGCAGTGCTTAAAAACATACGAGGTTTTTTGACAGAAAACTGATAAGTATCCACGAAAGCAAAAAAGCGAGTCGCTGCTAAAAAAATAGATGATTTTAACTGTCCGTCAAACAGTCGGCAGGTGTCTGATGATCAATGAAGAGGGTATTTGGAATAGAGGAATATGTTAACTTTTAATAGAGGTTTAAAGCAGAAAGAACAAAGTGGTTCGATCAAGTTTTTCTTCTGCCTTAAATATTGGATCAATTGAAACAGGTTTTTGATTCCATTCGCCTGACCGCCACTGGATGGAGGCTTCTATGTCGCCATTGTATCGCTTTAGTCCTCTTTTCTGCCTGTATGCTGCCCAGTGATCATTTGATTTTTCCGATGATAAGCTGGGAAAATTAGCGCATAAAAAAAGAGCACCTTGTGGTGCTCTTTTTCTGTTTTCCCAAAAGGGAAAAGCTTATGCTTTCTCTACGTTGGCAGCCTGAAGGCCTTTCTGGCCCTGCTCAACGTCAAAGGTCACAGCCTGACCTTCAGCGAGAGTTTTGAAGCCGTCACCGATGATGGCGCGGAAGTGAACGAATACGTCTGGACCACCGTTGTCCTGAGCGATAAAGCCAAAGCCTTTCTCTTCACTGAACCACTTTACCGTTCCGGTCGATTTAGACATGCAATGTCTCCTGAATATTTCTATAAAAATGCGTTGTACACGCGTTAAGCCAATGTGTAGTCACATCTTCATATTTCTATTTAAGAGTAAAGCAATCAAAGCAGCATAACTTAAACTAAGAAGTGGTGTGACGATCAGGAAGTACTCAAAAAGCGATACGATTTTTCGTTCTTCTCAATAATGGCCAATAGGAACTCTAATAGCTGTCCGAAGGGATGTCAAAGATTTTATCAAGTTTGTTAAAAACAAATCATCGTATTAATTTTAACCCGAAATCAGGGGCCGGAATGCCCCGTTGGATAAGAAATTAATGCTTTGATTTATATGGGGTTTGTTGCTTCTTATTCACTATTTTTTCGCTTTCTTGATTGGCAGTAACAGGTCATGGGTAATCGGAATAAAGTGACTGGAAGCTTGAATCAGAGAGGATGCTGTCAGAGCCTCTACACCGTATACCTCAGTCTGCAGGCCGAAATCCTGCTGAATCTTTTGCAATAGCAGGTCAAAGTCGCCATCACCGGAAGCAAGGGCAATAATGTCGGCCTTGGGTGCCCAGCTCATGACATCCAGCGTTATTCCAACATCCCAGTCACCCTTTGAGGTGCCATCGCTTCTCTGAATATAGGGTTTCAGCTTTACTTCAAAGCCAATGGCTCGAAGAATGTCCTGGAATTGCTGCTGCTTTGGGTCTCCACGATCAATAGCATAGGCGATGGCTTTGGTGACCTTCCTGCCTTTACTAACCAGAGCCCAGAATGCGTTGTAATCAAAGTGGCTGTTATAGATCTGTCGAGTTGTGTAATAGATGTTCTGTACATCGACAAAGAGCGCAACACTCTTTTCAGCCATAGGTTTTGATCTCCCTGTGTTTGGAGGCTGATCGAGAATAGCGCCCTTCTAGGCGGCCCCGCAGAGAGGATGACAGAAAATTGAGGATAAAAATACAGTTTGAAGTGGTGAATGGTGGTTCTATTTACCGGACAAAACCGTATTTTAGCCCTGTTTTCTGCCGTACGACTGCATGGATGCAGAAGCCAGGGCAACACAGGAGCTGTTGCCGTATATAGGGCAGTCTATTCTTGGACAGCCTCCTTAATAGCTGCTTGCTTCATCATGATGGTTGATGATGCTTTCTGGGCAAGATAAAGCAGGCCTCCAATGGAAAGAATCGATACCATCACCATGAAAATGACTGACAGATTACCTTGCGTTGGGCTTTTCAGTAAAGAGATCAGGTCTCTTGTCTGCATACCTGCCCAAATGGCAAACAGTGTTCTGGGTAACATGCCCATAAAACCGGCAATCAGAAAGGTATGAAGGCGTACGCCAATCGCGGGCAGCACCAGATTCATTAGTGAAAATGGGAGAACTGGGGAGATCCGGGTCAGAATGACCAGCGGCCACTGATGATGTTTCAGTTCGTCAAGAATCAGGTGAATTCGGGAGTTCGTAGGAAGTGTATTCATCAGCTTCCCATGATCCAGTGATTTCCCAACCATATAACCGATGACAGAAGCCGCAGGATAGGAAATCAGGATATAGAAAAAAGCTGCCCACCCCAGAAAATAGCCACTGATCAGGGCGATAAGAGTTGAGGGTGTAAGGGCCAGAGCCATGGTCAGTGAGCTGGCAGTAAAGAGCCAGGCCCACTGGCTGGCGGATAGAGTGTAAAGTGAGTCCTGCCAGGCGATCGCGAGCGTAGTGACCAGAGTGCTGCCAAAGATGGAGGTAATGCTGAGCAGGCCCATCAGTGAGAGTATCTGACGATTCTTGCTGAAAAAAGTGCCTCGCAAGAAAGAGCTACGAAGAAATAAGCAATTCACCGGAAATAACTGGCCGCTGCATATAAAACGTACAAGCGTAATGGCTACTATGGGGTTGAGGCAATAATACTTACATAATCTCAGCGAGAACCTGACCGTTTGTTGAGTTTTCGCTGAAGTGTCCTGCGATGCATGCCAAGGCTTCGGGCGGCGGCCGAGATATTGCCGTTATGCTCCAGAAGTACTTTCTGCAGATACTCCCATTCCAGCTGGTAAACCGGCATTCTGGTTTCAGGGATGACGGGGCATTGTTCATTATCTGGTGGAATTTTGCTGATATTGAGTGCAGAAAGTATTTGTAAGGTGTCAACCGGCTTGCAGAGATAGTCCTTAGCCCCAAGTTTAATGGCACTGACAGCGGTAGCAATGCTGGCATACCCTGTTAGCACTATGATCTCAATATTTGGGTTGAAGCTAAGTAACAGTGGAATAAGTCTCAGGCCGCTCTCACTCCCAATTTTCAGGTCAACAACGGCACTTGCCGGTTGGTGCTTTTGTTGTAGAGCTGTTGCTTTAATAATGGTGTCTGCCGTAACGGGGTTAAGCCCCCTTTTTCTGAGTGAGGTGGCGAGGGTGTGTAAAAAGGTCTGGTCATCATCTGCAATCAAAATAGCAGGCGACTCAAGGACTTTTCCAGGGGACATCGTCGCTTTATTGTTCCTGTGTTCTTTTACTGATAATGGGGAGCTTAACTTCAGTAAGGCTTCCCATGCATGGCAGGCTGAAGATATGTACCTGACCTCCAAGTCGTTCAATACTGGCCTGACTGAGTAACAAGCCAATCCCAAGTCCATCTTCTTTTAAGCTATAGGGTTTCCTTAATAATGCTTCTGAGTCCTCTGCTTTTGTACAGACTGATTTTTCCAGGGACTTTGAGCGGGCATCAGGAAAGCCCACTCCATTATCCAGGATCTGTATAGTCAGGTTTTGGCTGCTCCGTATCACACTCAGTGAAACCTGGCCTGGACTGGCATCTTCTGCATTATCAAGTAAGGATGTTATTGCCTGATACAGTGTCAGATCGCAGGGAATGATTACTGACGCAGGCCATTGAGCGGCGTTGTAATAAAGCTCGGATTCAGGTCTGATGAGTTGCCATTTTTGAATAACTTTAGAAAGAAAATACTGACTATCAATTCTTTCAATACCGTTATATTGGCTTTCCGATACTAACTGTTGAAGCCTTTTCTTGCATTCATCAATCTGACCCCTGAGAAATTTCAAGCTGTCAGCCAGTTCGCTGTTCTGGTATTCGTCCTGAAGATCCTTTAGAACAATAGCCATTGTTGTTAATGGCGTTCCCAATTCATGGGCTGCACCTGCTGCCTGAAGCGCAATGGCAAGAATGCTTTCATCTCTCAGCTGAAGTTCTCTGCTGATGGCAATGTCTCTTTGTTGTTTTCTCAAGGCTGACGCCATCAGTTCGACGAAGTAATTGATAATAAATGCGCTTAGAACAAACGTTAGCCACATGCCAAGCAAGTGAATGTCAATCATGAGTTGGTGTTCTGGCAAGTGAAGCTTCGAATCGGGCCCTGCTGGCACGTACCATTTCATAAGCAGGGTATAAAGCAGAGCCGCACTGATTGTTACTCCCCAGCTGTATTTTCCAGGGAGCAGTGCTGCGCCTATACAGACCGTTATCAGGTAAGTCGATACCAATGGATTTGTATAACCACCACTGAAGAATAACAGAGTACTCTGGGAAAGAAGGTCCAGCAGTAGTTGAACAAAGAACTCCTGATCGCTGACATTTCTTTTGAACACCTGCAACCGAATGATTGTGCAGGTGATCAGGAGAAAGATCATTAAACAGGCCAGAACAAGGCCGGTTATCTGGAGCTCAAAATGGGTGCTGGCCAGGAAAAAGACAATACTTTCAAAAGCGATAAGAGTTCCACGTAGCCAGCACAAGCGTTTGAGGTTCTCTGCACCAACCGAGAGGTTCAGTATTTTGTTCTGAAGTGTCGTCATTAAGGCTGCACTGTGTGCTCATATATCTGACACCATTAGACTCAAAAGTACGTTTTTTTATCCGTATCAGTTAATTGTGTAATGAATAATAAAGGATACGGTTATAGGGGTTGAAACTGCTACGGGCGGCGGAAATGGCAGGGCACGGCTGATCGCCTGAAGACTGCTGGCTTTAAACTGTTTGTTTCCGGATAGAATTTCGGCTGTTGCCAGCGTGCCATCGGGGTGAATCATGGCTTTTACTTTGACATCCCCTTCAATCCCCCGGCGAAGTGCCTGACGGGGATAGCGCTTCTGTCGATTGATGCGTTGCACCAGATCCGACTGCCACCCCTTCATTAGATTGCTGTCCATGCTTTCTGCAGGAAGTTCAGTGCTGCTGTCGGGGCCTTCAGAGCGGTTACCAATGGTCAATGGTTCCGATGGCCCAACGGTGGGAGATGGTTGCTGTTCTGCAATTTCCTCGGCTTCCTGTTTTTTGGCTGGGGAGCTTTGGGCTACCTCTTTTTTTACTTCTGTGGAAGGCGTTGCTTTATTGGGACTGGCCGACTTGGAAATGAGGTATTCCACAGGCTTTTTGACCTCTCGCGGGGGCTTTTGTGATTCGGGTATTTTGTCAATCTGTTGCTTTGTCTCTTCATTTTTAAGAGGCGCTAAAACTGAAGTTGCTTCAGGAGTCTGTCTGGCCAGGGTCAGTTTAAATTGAGAGGTGCCCAGGTTGTTGTTGATCAGCGCATGCTCATTGTGTCTTGGAGCAAAAGCAATCATTGAATGAAGAGCTACTGAACACAGCAAGGCAATAATAATGTTTTTTGTTGTGTGGTGGCTCATTGTAATCAATAGTCGCTGCTGGAGAGATCACAGAATTATGTGACTTCCCGGAGGGCATGGTAAGGGGGGAATATTACTCATTTGCGAAGTGTTCTGGTAAGGGGTAATCCTGAAAATTCTGTTCTTATTGATTGATTCCAGAAGGTGTGACCACCTTCTGGATGGTGAAAGTGTGTTTAATTGACTCTAATCCATGCCTGATCCCAGGCAAGCCCGGTTGCAGGTTCATAGTAAAAAGGAGCCTGATTGCACCAGCCACTTTCAGGGAATGGTTTGCATTGATAAATGTTGTGATCACGAGCCAGTACTTTTGTGCCTGCTGAGTAGCTGCCCATACCGTCAGGGTAAACGTAATCATAGTCTGATGGTGGGGGCGGTACATCTTTATCAATCACTGACGTCGTGTAAGAGTAATCAGCACTTTTTGCGAATACTGCATTTTTGAAAATATTTACTTCGTCGTACATATAGTGATTCATTTCGTCATGCCAGAATCCTATTTGTACAGTTTTACCGTGAAGGTCATTGACTTTACGTGCAAGCTCAGCGGTCCAGTTTGTGAAATCAACGTTTTTTTCGGTGATCACAATCGTTTCATTGACGACATCCACTCCCTGTCCATTTCTAAGGCGAAACCGGGCTTTGTCCCCTGGCTCTGCAGGGTTGCTTGTGAACGTGAGGTAGCGTCCAAGTTTAACCAGGTCCGGTTGTGGATCCGGGTCCGGATCAGGGTCCGGTTCAGTACCGCCATCATCAGAGAAACGGAGGTCTGAGCAGTTGTAAAATCCTTCACCAGCAGGGTCTTTTCGTTGCCAGCGTGTATAAAGTACTGCACTGCCGCTTCTGCCTTCAGGAATGGTGAAATCCATCTCATAGAAACCATTGACTACCTGCTTTTCCCCATGCTCTGCGATAAGTTCAAGGTCGTTCCATGTTAGAGGTTGTGTGGCGGAATTAAACCCGGGCTTACTGAGATAAATTTGAAAGAAATGGTTAGGGTGAGGGGCGGAAACATGAATCTTCAACGTGTGCTTGCCGGGTTTTATCGGTGTTTTCTGCCAGTTTTTATCTGGGATATCCATACCTGACTTCTTTGTGTCGCCAGCCGCACAGAGAGTGCCATCCTTTATCACGGCCTCAACCGCAGCCTGGTTGTTATAGTCCGGTACCAGGGCGGAAAACTCATTTTTCTGGGTAAATGGATAATCTCCAGATTGATCAAAAGCCTTCTGGCATGCCTCGTTAGGAATTGAGTCGGTCCAGTAGCCGCCATCATCATAACAGTACACCTGTCGAGCTTTTGGTGCCGATACCCAGCCATGGGCAAGAACGTTCCCGGTAAAAGAGAGGGACAGTGCTGCCAGAAATGTTTTTTTATATGGAATGTGGGTGAAATACATCATCGTTATTACTGCTCTTGTTGATGTGGGTAGAAAAGTGATTTTTTGCGGAGTAAAGAAGAGGGAGTCTGCTCTAAAAAAACAAATTTAAGCGAGGTGCTTTGGATTAATTCAGCAGAAATTGATCGATCTGTCTGAAGAGGTGGGTTTTTCTGAGGTGTTTTGGTTGGTTAGTGAGGATAAGTGAAATAATAAACTCTGTTTCATAGCGATAACCTATAAAAAAGACCTGTTGTGCAGTCAAAGCATAGCAGGTCTTTTAGTATGGAAAGCTATCTATCCAATCAAGCTGTCAGGAAAATAATAATACCTGGCAGAATGAAGAAGGCGATGAACAGATAGGCAAAAGCGTACATTCTGTTTTTAACTGCCAGATCAGACAGTTTGTCAGCCATAAACAGCGGGATCTCCCTCAGCCACTTGATACCGTAAATCAGAACCACGGCACAGAAGTTAAAGAAGAAATGCACCATGGCGATGGTCAGTGCAGGTAAGGCCGCAGGACCAGTGATTGCTGTGGCAGCCAGCAGGGCTGTGATGGTTGTACCGATATTGGCGCCCAGGGTGAAAGGATACATCTGTCGTACAGTAAATAGACCATTTGCAACCATCGGTACCATCAGGCTGGTGGTAGTTGATGACGACTGAACCATAACCGTCATGGTCATACCGGACAGAATGCCGCTGATCGGACCACGGCCAATGGATTTGTGCAGTGCATCCTTGGCTTTACCCACCATGACCTTCTTGAGCAGTTTGCCAAGGCGAACCACCGAGAAAAAGATCAGGACAATACCGATGCCGATCATGGCAATGCCAGAAAGCGTGCTGTCAGGCAGAACAGATACAAAGCCTTTGATAATGTCTTCAGCCGGCGATGTTAACGGGTCAATAAAGTTCAGGCCTTTCATTGACATATTCTGACCACCAACCAGCATGCCTGCTACGGATGCAGAGAGCTTGCTCAGGAATCCTGTGAACAGTTCCAGTGGCAGAAGAATCAGGACCGCCAGCCAGTTAAAGAAGTCATGAACCGTGGAGGCTGCAAATGCCTGCTTGAATTCTTTATGGCAGCGAATATGGCCAAGACTGACGATGGTATTGGTAATGGTTGTGCCGATGTTGGCACCCATAATCATCGGGATTGCCAGATGAACCGGCAGGCCGCCAGCGACCAGACCCACAATAACGGACGTTACTGTACTGGAAGATTGTACGAGTGCTGTCGCCAGTGTGCCCGCCAGCAGACCCATGATGGCATTGTTGGCAAAGCTGAACAGCTGTGCCGCAGCTTCACTGCCACCTACCGCCATTTTAAAGCCGGAGCCGATGACACTAACAGCTACCAGCAGAGCGTAGATCCACAAAACAACGCGCAGCCAGATACGACCGTAATGGCGCGTGGTCATGGTTTTGAAATCAGCGCCCTGTGAAGAAGCAGATGTCATTTCAGACATAGAGAGTGCACCCTAGTGCTTATAAAGTTGAGGATAAAAATATCGAGTCTTTATGACAGTTTTATGACAATTTCTTCACAAAATTGACACAATTCAATTTTCTCCTAACTTGGAAGAGAAGTATTACTAGTCAACTACCTAATAACCGAAGCATGGAAGATAAACTCTATACAAAAGCGAGGATGTTTTGGGGGAGGGCGCAGCAATACTTCTTTGAATGGCTGTCTCGTGAAGAGTTATGCAGCAATGGCAAGTTGTCATTTTGAAAATGAATTAACCTGGCCAAATTGATCATAAAATCATCTGGCTTGCTAAAGTGATTGTGACATTGTGAAAGGCTATTAATAAGCAGTTTCTCGGATAATTCCAGGTTGTTAGTTTTTTTAGAAAGGTATAATGATAAATGAACTATTCAATAGCGGGATCCTCTGTTCAATCAACAATGGCAATTGTGGATTCTCATCTGCCAACTATATGTTTAACTGATCCTGAAGGAAATACAGATCAGTTAGGAACAGTAGATCGTATTGGTTCTAAACACCTGGATCAATGGGTGCTCTCTCAATTTGATAACTGACTCATAGGTTAGCTTCAACCTTTCCAGTCATGAACTCAGACCAAAGTTGTTCCCAGCGCCCCTTACTCTGGATCAGTGCTCTTGTTGTCAAAAGCACTTCC
>NZ_LUKQ02000215.1 GCF_001647025.1 Endozoicomonas atrinae | reverse complement strand
ACCATTCGCACCGGAGTTAAACAGCTCAGAAAGGCTATGGGAGTGGATGCGGGAGCATGACTTATCAAACAAAGCATTTTCAGGTTATGAAAATATTGTAGATTGTTGCTGTGAAGCTTGGAATAACCTTTGCAGCGAAGCTGGTCGACTGTTCAGTCTGTGCTCCCGTGATTGGGCAGTTATACAGTAGTTAGAAAATTCAATTGGTATAATATCATGCCTGCTATAGGACGATAAGCAGCATTTGTTCTTATGGTCTGCTGTGGAAAGTGATGCATTATTTTCGTTTCAATAGAACCAGTACTGAACCCGTTCCACCTTCTGAAGGTGGCGCAGAACAAAATGCCAGAACATCCGGCAGCTGCTTCAACCAGTGATTGGTATGGCTCTTTAACGTCGACTGACGTTCTTTACTTCGGTGAGACTTGCCATGGATAATGCGCACACAGGTCAGTCCACGGAAGCGGGAAACCTGGATGAATTCATTGATCAGCTCTCTGGCTTCATCAATCTTATAGCCATGCAGATCCACTTGAAATTGAACTGGAATCATCCCCTGGCGTAGCTGCCTGAGCCTGGTTGTCTGGATTCCGGGTCGAGAGAAGTCAATAAACTGTTCAGGGTCGACAGGCTCAATCCATGCTTCAGAGAGTGCGGCTCCCGCTGGTGCTTTTTCCTGTTCAGCAGCTCTTCTGCGAGCCCTGAGTGTGCTTTCAGGGACATCGGTGTTTGGCTTGCGACTGATGCCAGAATGTGTCTTGTTACTTTTTTTTCCGCTTAACGGTCGTACGTCACTCATTGCTTCTAGGAAGCTTTGTTCGTCATCTCTCTCGGACATAAAAATAGCTACTTATAACTGAGTGGGTCATGCGGCGATTAGCGGTTATATGGAAAGGCATTGTACTAATAGTGAAAGTATCAAACCACTTGAGAGTGCTTTTTTATTACCTTGAAATAAACAACCCCCATCAAATGACAGGGGTGCATATAAACAATCAGGCAATCAGAGTGTTGGTTTTACTCTGGCTTTTGCAGAGGTGCGCCGGTCTCTTCATCAAAGTGATCGGTATGGAACTCATACCACATCACATTAATGATGCCGAAAGCGCATGCCAGAAGTACACCAAGGATCCATGCAAAATACCACATTGTTCAGCTCCCTCTTTATTCAGTAAAGTGAATGACTTTCTTGTTCAATGCGCTCAGCGGTCATGCGACCCCAAAGCTTGTAGAAACACCAGATGGTATAGCCAAGAATAATGGGAACAAATACAACAGCAACACCGGTCATGATGGCCAGCGTCATGAAGCTTGAGGTTGCATCCCAGAGCGTCAGGCTGAACTGAGGGTGAGTATTGGATGTCAGTATAAACGGGAAGAGGCTGAAGCCCGCAGTCATAATGATTCCAGCCTGAGCCAGTGATGAACACGTAAAATTCAGACCATCCAGTTTTGTGCCAGAAAATACAATGACGCCAATTGTCCCCAGGAAGCCAAGTACCGGTGCGATTATCATGATCGGGTACAGACTGTAGTTATTCAGCCAGGCACCTTCCGCCAGAATGACAGTCTTGTTCAAAGGGTTGGAAGGGGCGTTTGTATCCACAATGCTGGTGATCTGATAGCCATTGATATGAGCAAGCCAGAAACCGCCAATAGCAAAAGCAACCAGTGTCAGGATTGCAGAATAACGGGCAACGGCAGCTGCACGATGGCGGATCGGATCACCAGAACGCATTTTCTGCCAGACAGCACCCTGCATGGTCAGCATTGAAGCACTGACAATGCCGCACAACAGTGAAAACGGGTTGAGCAGGTCAAAAAATGAGCCGGTAAAGCTGGAGCGCATGAAACCATCAAGCTGGAACTCAAAGCCAACAAAGATATTGCCAAAACCCACGCCGAACACGATGGAAGGTACAATACCGCTGGCAAACAGTCCCCAGTCCCAGGCATTGCGCCAGCGTGGGTCAGGTAGTTTGGAGCGGTAGTCAAATGCCATCGGGCGAATTAACAGGGCGAATAGCACCAGAACCATTGCCCAGTAGAAGCCGGAGAAGGCTGTCGCATATACAGTAGGCCAGGCGGCAAACAGCGCACCACCGGCAGTAATCAGCCACACCTGGTTACCATCCCAGTGAGGGGCGACAGCATTAATCATGATACGACGCTCAGTGTCGTTTTTGCTCATGAATGGCAGAAGGTTGGCAGTACCCAGATCGTAGCCATCCATAATGGCAAAACCGATAAACAGGACGCCAATCAGAACCCACCAGATAAATCGGAGAACTTCATAATCCATCGTAATCACTCCTTATGCTTTTCCCTGGACGTTGCTGGAAAGATCGCCATCAGCAATCGCCTGTTTTTGTTCGAAGTGATAACGGCCTGTATGCAGACTGCTGGGGCCGATTTTGCAGTACTTAACCATAAGCCAGATTTCGACAATGGCAAAGATGCCATAAAACAGCGTGAAGCCAGCAATGCTCAGGTAAAGGTCAGCAACGGTTCGTGTTGATGCCGACAGATAGGTTGGCAGGATACCTGAAATAGACCAGGGTTGACGGCCAAATTCCGCAACAAACCAGCCCATTTCACTGGCAATCCAGGGCAATGGCAACGACCACAGGCAGAGCTTAAGGAAGAAGCGACTCTTGTATTCCGAACGGCGGGCGGTTTTCACAAACGCTGTCACCAGTAGCAGGAGCATCAGGAAACCACAGCCGACCATAATACGGAAGGCGAAGAAGAGAGGCCATACTGTTGGAATGGCATCTTCAGCTGCCTGACGGATCATGGCATCCGAGGCAGATGGAATATCATCCGTGTATCGGGACAACAGCAGTCCATAACCCAGGTCATCGACGACCTCAAGAAATGCATCTCGGTTCTCAGGTGTATCTTCACCAGCCTTCAGCTTCTGAAGTAATTCATAGGCAATCATGCCATTCTTAATGCGAGGGATTTTACCTTCAATCAAGTCTTTGATACCGGCGACCTGTTCATCCAGGGAGCGGGTGGCAATAATGCCCATCACGTATGGAATCTTGATGGCGTAGTCAGTTTCCATATTTTCCTGGTCAGGAATACCGATGACGGTAAAGCTGGCCGGTGCTGGATGAGTATCCCATTCTGCTTCAATGGCAGCCAGTTTTACTTCCTGAACATCACCCAGCTCATAACCGGACTCGTCACCGAGCAAGATAACGGACAGAATGGCAGCTAAACCAAAGCCTGAAGCAACGGCAAAAGAGCGACGTGCAAAGCCGATATCTCTATTCTGGAGCAGGTAGTAGGCAGAGATGGACAGGACGAATATTGCTCCCGTGGTATAGCCAGCAGCCACAGTATGAATGAACTTGACCTGAGCAACCGGGTTGAATACCAGGTCAGCAAAACTGGTCATCTCCATGCGCATGGTTTCAAAGTTGAACTCTGCACCTACAGGGTTCTGCATCCAGGCATTAGCAATCAGAATCCAGAGTGCAGACAGGTTGGTACCAATGGCCATAAGCCAGGTACAGGCCAGGTGCTGAACCTTGCTCAGACGGTCCCAGCCAAAGAAAAACATCCCTACAAAGGTAGATTCCAGGAAGAAGGCCATGAGGGCTTCAATGGCCAGTGGGGCACCAAAGATATCGCCGACATAGTGGGAGTAATAAGACCAGTTGGTACCAAACTGAAACTCCATGGTAAGGCCGGTGGCCACACCAATGGCGAAGTTGATACCAAAGAGCTTACCCCAGAAACGGGTCATATCTTTATAGATCTGTTTGCCCGTCATAACATAGACGGACTCCATGATCGCCAGAATAAAGGTCATTCCAATCGTCAGCGGGACGAATAGAAAGTGATAGAGCGCTGTAATGGCAAATTGAAAGCGCGAGAGATCTATGACTTCTTCCAGAATCATAAGACTCCTCCACAGGTAAAATCAGGAGATACGCCCAGCTATCTGCATCATAGAACGTAAACGTGGCTTCAGCCAGCGGTTCCCATCAGGATAACTGGAATCGGATGGTGTTCTGATTCCAGTGGCAT
Source organism: Endozoicomonas atrinae (assembly GCF_001647025.1). Taxonomy (GTDB): domain Bacteria; phylum Pseudomonadota; class Gammaproteobacteria; order Pseudomonadales; family Endozoicomonadaceae; genus Endozoicomonas; species Endozoicomonas atrinae. Next base: position 5,126 of record NZ_LUKQ02000215.1, on the reverse strand, counting down.
CAAATGAAAAAAAGCTTGAGGTGAAGTCTGCGTGCTATTGGAAGCGAATCTGGGCAATAAATAATCAACGAACTATAGTACCTCATGTAAAAAAGTAGGTATATTTCGGTATGCCGCACACTGTTTGACTTATTGCCTGCTGCATGGCGATACGGACTGCTAGAAGCAGTGGATCACTGCTTATGCCATGCCTTTTAAGCTTAAGCGGGTAATGGTTTTTTTAGCGTTGTAAAGATCGATTTGCCAGTTGTCTTTGGGTTGAGGAACTTCCATGGCTGAGACATTATCCAGAGAGTAGGACGCACTCAACGGTGTTTCATAGCGGGCAATAAATTGAAGCCTTTCCAGACTGGCATTATAGGTTTTAACCAGAAAGTTGATTGTCTGATCACTCAGTGGAACCCGGTAATAACGGATCAGGTTTTGAGCCAGCTTCTCAGCACTGGCCGCAAGGTTCTTTTCCACGGCACTTGCCATGGCTTCTCCCCATGCTGCTTTTGTTCGGGCAGTCATTCCCGGTTCAATATTAGCCAGACTGATGGCATTGGCACTTTCAATGGCCCTTTGAATCTGAGGATCGTGAAGGTGAATGTAAGGATCAAGAATGGTTGCGATCTCAATGGCAATATCTCGGGCTCGCGCTTCCGTCAGTCTTTTCTCAGAGTCTGGCTGTATTGAGCTTTGCTGGCTATTTTCGTCAGCTTGGAGAGTTTCAAGCATAGCCTTGGATAAATCGGGCGATTCATTCAGGTATTGGCGGATACGCTGTGTGACTTCAGCTTTATCTTCATCGTCAAGGAAAATCGTCTGTTCAGAGATGGTCAGACTGCGCTTCAGGTTTTCATTATTCTGGTGTTGATACTTGCTGGATAGCTTTTGCCAGTTCTTCAAAGCCCGCTTCAATAGCAGGCTGTCCCGTCCCTGTTTCAGGTAGGCCCTGTGGCTTTCATTATAGATCTGGAGCGCTTTTTCCAGCTGCTGGCTCTTTGTTGTGAGTGTCAGCAGGTGCTTTTTTGCCCCTTTTTTCTGGGGGCTGGAAAGGGTCAGTTGACGGGCTTCACGAACCTGGAGACTCAGGTTGTCCAGGGACTTTGTAGCGATGGCCAGCAGTTTGTGGGTGCTTAAGCCGTTACCACTGCCAATTTCTGAGGGAATACCTATGTTATTCAAGTAAGTGGTTAATGCCTTCAGGCGGGAGTATACCCTTGCGCGGCTGATGCGAAGGTCGTTTCGTTCTTCCTCCAGCTTATCCAGGGCTCTGGCAAGATCCCAGTGGCCGGTGTACTCAATTTTCAGATAGGCAATTTCCCGGCCGCAGATCAGCTCGAAACACAGGGTTAGTATCTCTTCCACGTCGTGAAGTGTCATCAGGTTTTCGTTGCCTTCCTCGATAGCGGAAAGAACCCGTTCAATAAAGTGGGGTTCCCGTTTCTGTCCATCATGGGGGCGGGCAACAACACCATTAAGGCGCTTTTTAAGTGCCTCAGCGGTTCGTGGGTGGTTCTCATTGAGAGAGGTCCAGGCTTTATCTGTTTCTTCCCTGGCCTCTTCAATAATGTCCTGCATTCGGTTGTACAGTCCGGCGCGGCGGAATATTTCGATACGCTCTGCCTGCTTTGCCAATTGCTGGTTACCCGTCAGGTCTTCAATCGCGGTAGAAACCCACTCAGGGCCAAGGTCGAGCTTACGCAGTAGAATACCTGCAGAATGAATACGACGCTGCTCTTCAGTCATGTTCACCTGGCCAAGGTCTCTAACCTGGTAGATCAGCTCAGGAATCTGGTCAATCAGATTCAGAAGACTTATTCGATCTCTAGCCTGTTGCCGACCATGGGTCATGTTGTGAAACAGGCGGTAACCTACACCCAGTGCAACTGCGATAACGGAGTAGCCGAGGAAATAAAAAGCCCGTTCAAGAGGCATCACGACGCCATAGGCAAAATAGTAGCCAAAATAGGCTGCCATCAGGGTAACTGGGCCAGCAGTCCATGCGAATTGGAGAATGGTGACGCTCCAGGGCTCCTGGTGTGGGGCTCTGGCAACTTTCTCAAGCCAGCGAAGGTCACGTCCTTCCAGTTTAAGATCAACGTTTTCCAGCTTCTTTTTCTGTTGCTCTTTTTTATCGAGAGCATTGTTATGAAGGCCGGTTGCTTTAGACATGTTGGAGTTAACCTGAGGCGGGAAGTCTCTTTTGAGTGATATTTTAATCAGCCTGAGCTTCAAATCCCTATATGTAAATCTACGATAATGGCTGGTGCTCGGTCTTGAAAACTTATTCTGGACTTTATCTGTTTATAAGAATGGATCAGACGTTGGGGAAAGGCATCCGTTGCTTTATTTTTCATCAGGCTGGAAGTGTTTTTTATGACTGTATCAAGTGGCTGGTAAGCGGACATCGGTGAGGCTTGTGCTGATTGATGTGCGGTTCTTGCCTTTCTGCTTTGCCCGGTACATCGCTCTATCCGCTTCCTCCAGTATTTTACTCAGAGAGTCCACATCTCTGGACAGAGCAGAAACACCAATGCTGACGGTTGTGGGCAGGCTGTTGGGCCATTTATTGTTTTTTGCATGCTCACTGGCAATGGCACTTCTCATTCGCTCCGCAACACGAAATGCCTGCCAGGGCTCTGTATTGGGTAATAAGGCAACAAACTCTTCCCCCCCATATCGCCCTAATAAGTCTTGATGCCTGAGGGACTTGCGGCATATAAGAGCAGTCATTTTAAGTATCTGGTCTCCGGTATTGTGACCCTGCTGGTCGTTAAGCTGTTTGAAGTTATCGATGTCCATGAACAGGGCGCAGCATGGTTGAGTGGTGTTATTGCCAAGAGAGGTCTGGATAATACTCTCTGCTTCCTGGCAGAAGGCCCGACGGTTCAGCAATCCGGTCAGTGGATCAAGGTTGGCCTGCTGCTGCCAGAAGAGAGATTGTCGGTTTGCCTGAAAGAGGGTGCACGCATGGTTGCTGATATCGCTGGCGGTTTGCCAGGTTGTGGCATTGCGGTGATGTCTGGAGGGGGCAAGCACCATGAGGATTTTATTCTCGGCATCTATGCTCAGTGGGAATACCCAATAGATGGTTCCAAACCGGTCTTTAAAATTGATTTTTGTTTCGGTGCCCGAAGAGATCACGCTAAGCAGGTCGTCTTCGATGTCTGGAAGCTGTTGAGCCAGATTATTAGCAGTTTTAGTATAGTCAGTGGTTTCCCCGAGGGAAAAGTGCCATTCATCCTGCTGGTGGCGAAGTACCATGGCAGGAACTCCGGGTAATACTTCTTCAAAGGTGGCAAGTACTTTCTGGATCAGATCATTGTCAGAGAGTGGTGAGTCCGGGTTTTGCAGGTGCTCCCGTAGTGCTGTCTCGAATATACGTCGCTTTCTGCTGGCTGGAGCGATAGCATTAATCGACATGGCGTGGTGCAAGTTCTGTTGGTGACCATACCAGTAAAATAGAGGTAACAGGACTGCATGAAAAGAGAGGAGTATAAGCTCCGGGTAAGTTGGCAGGCTTCTTGGCCATGCTTCGGTATACCATGACCATGAGAGTAGAATAAGCATGGTAAGCGCTGAAGGAAAGGCCATTTTTGCGGGACGAATGCCATTATAAAGGCAATAGGCTGTTGCCAGGACAACCAGGGCGAAACTTGCCAGAAGTGCATAGGCGGCCAGTTTTATGGTTGTCTCTGATGCGATGCTTTCTAAGGTGATCGCATATATCGTGAGAGCAATACCAAAGGTGTTCAGTGAAAGAATCAATCGGTCAGTTTTGGGATTATAGATTGGTAGAAGTGCCAGAGTTCGATAGCTGGTAATACCGGTAACCAGAACCATTGCTGTCATCAGAATGAGCCAGTGGCCTGGATCCCCCAGCCATGAGACAGCCCGAAAAACTTCGCCTTCCCACATGAGGATCATCATGTTGGCAGCAAGCATATGGCTGATCAGCAGATACAGGGCCGGGGTTCGATTCCTGAGGGTCAGGGTAAAGATGAAAATCAAGGCCACTATAAGAAGCGTCTGAATCGAGCTGATGGCGGTTTGCTGTTCGCTCAATGCCTCATAGTAACTCAGAGATGGCCATAATTCAGGATTGAGCTGATTGAGAGCTACGGGGTCATGACGTATGTACCAGGTTTTATTTTCCCCGGGCTTGAGCTTAAGCTTCATGGCATTGGGCGCTATGCCTGACAGTGACCCATCAATGCCCATTTTTTTCAGTTGATATCCGTTGTTGACCGGGATAAAAACGTCCAGCTTCTTATGAGGAACCTGGCGGAATACCAGCAACCAGTCATGTGTGGAGTAGGGTGACAGCTCAATATCTAAGCGATACCAGTTCAGTGGGTTATCTTCATTGGGGAATGAGCTTTTAAAAATATCAGGTGGCGGTTTAACCGATACGAGTTGCAGGTCAGTAATGGCGTCATCACCACTGATGTAAATCGGATCGGCAACCAGGGAGGCGGAAAGCGAAAGCAATAAAACAAAAAAAATCAGGCGAAGACAGCTGGCAGGTTTATAGATGACCTGGCGCTTATCATTTTTTCTTGTTAGATGTTGCATTGAGAACAACAATTTCGTCTTCCCTAACGAGGAAATAAGTTCCAAACTGACTGCCCGTTGTCCATTTATTGGGGATAGCAATTTAGCTTCCTCCTTCCTGGAGAAGCAGAGTATTTAAGACATTCTTACACAGTCGTGGGAGTTCTGTGAAGCGTTTGTGTAGGCTTCAGGGTGCCCTTTTCATACCTTGCCGTAGTTGTCACAAAACAACTTGTTGGTTGTAAATACCAATAGTAATCATGGTATTACCGTTTTCTGTGAGGAAGCGCTATCACCCTTTTTACGGAGAGGTGCAGTGATTTGGGTATTTGAAGGGTGTTGATCATATCCGGGGGCGAATAGTAAAAGGAGCCTGTAAATAATTCTGTGTAAACGCCACCAAAACTATTACTCCTTGAACCGGTCAGGAAACATAATTTCAAACCGGTTCATGGCTGCTTTCCAGTTCCTGATCGGCATGGTCCATTTCTCGGAAGCTTTTTCCATGGCCAGATAGATTACCTTCATGACTGACTCATCAGTCCGAAAAATCTTCCGGTTCTTGATCGCCTTACGAATGACGC
>NZ_LUKQ02000214.1 GCF_001647025.1 Endozoicomonas atrinae | reverse complement strand
AAGCTCTCGGGTTTTCAGGATGCAATACTCCCGGCAACAACACAGAGGGCATTCAAAACCATTCGCCCAGCGCCATTTGAAAAACTGATCTCGGCATTGCTCTTCCTGTCCGTATTGCTGAAAGAACGCCACAAGGCTCATGCCTTTCTGAAACTGGATTTTGTTTTTGGCCATGACACGTCTCCTAATTCAAGGAAAACCAGTGTCGTAAGTTTAGACGAGAAAATGGCTTAGGTTAGGTGGTAATCAGGTAAATGTTTGGGTAACTGTCAGCTATCATAACTTCAGACAGGGTTTTCTCTTTTAGAACCTTCGTAATAATCTCACCGCTTTCTTTGAATGTACTATGGATCCTACAAAATAGTTTTAAGTGAAGTCTATCAATACTCTCAAAATCGGCTTCAAACCTCGGGCGGAGCTGATGATCCACATCAAGACACTTTTCTTTATATTTGCAATAAATCAATAATGCCGTTTTGATAAAGCAACCGAGCCTGTCGGTATTGCCCGTCAACGTAATTGGAATGTGGCGGAACTCCTCGAAATAACCTTCGATGACATCAACAAGATGAGCTTTTAAATCGGTCATGCCAAAGCCTCTTATACAGCAGGTCAACACATTCCCTTGATATTTTTCAAAAAGGTCATCATAAAGTTTTTTATAGTTACTGTATGTCGGATCTGTTGCTGCTTCTTTCTTTGCCTCCTCTGCTTCCTCGGATTCTATTGACTCCATCCGCCTTTGATGAAGGGGAACCCTGTGAGTGGAAGCATAATGCAGTCGTCTTACTTCTAAGCCAGTCTGACTGTGCTCCAGCTTTCTACCGAAGGCTACCATGTTGGCAGGTGGCTGAGTTTCTGCAGTGAAGGGACTGTGCTTCGGGGCAATATGTTCTCTGGATGACTGATCGAGCGTGATGCGTTGCCCTGGGCTGGTCATGGGAGTTGCCATGTTAAGAAACCTGTGCCTTGGTGAAAATCCAACGTCTACCTGTACTCTTATTATAATTTTGTGCTGATGTATTTAATGTTACTTATCAGGAGTCTTTGGGTAAGCAGGTTTACGATTCCTGTTTTTCATGGCCAATGGGCAGATTAATTTTAAAGAGAGCAGGCAATTGTCCCATAAGCTTGTACAAAAATAGATGAGAAGTCATAGTTTCGCTATTCGTTGATGATGTGATTCAATTAAGCAATTCATTTTTCGAGAGAGTAAAGCATGCCATTCAGTCTGGAGATGAAGGTTCGTGACTATGAGTGTGACTTGCAGGGAATCGTAAACAACAGTGTCTACTTCAACTATCTGGAGCATGCACGGCATGAGTTTCTGCACGCTAACGATATCGACTTTGCCAGACTGGCAGCAGAGAAGATTAACCTGATGGTGCTGAGAAGTGAGATGGATTACAAAATGTCGCTGGTACCCGGGGATGAGTTTTATGTAGAAGTAGAACCGGTACGGCTTTCCAAACTGAAATTTGGTTTTAAGCAGAGAATCTTCCGTAAACGGGATAACAAGCTGGCTATTGATGCCCTGGTTATTGGTACTTCGGTGAATGCTAAAGGAAGGCCTTTTCTTTCTGAAGACATTGACCGGGTATTTCCTCTTGTTGAAATGGCATGATGATTAAATGACAAAAACGTCAGAACGTGTCTGACGTTTTTGTCTTCAGCTTATTTTTTCAACAGCTTTCTTTCCATGTAGTAATCCAGACTGACATAACGCCCGGCTCCCTGAAAAAAAAGCACCAGCAACATCAACAGGTAGGTTGCCGCAAACTCAATGCCATTGTTCAGAATCACCGGTTTGCCAAACTCGGTAATGTAGTGGTAGCGGCCTGGATGGTTCGACTTCAGCCAGCCCAGAAAACCATTCAGCCTTTTTGTTGCTTCAGCGGCGTGTTCATTGGGGGCAACGCTGCCGGGATCGGCAATGGCCTGCCAGCCATGGGGCCAGTGCACCGCGAAAATAGCAACCAGCATGGTGATGGTCAGAGGGATTGAAATCAATCGAATTCCCATACCCGCCATCAGTAGCACCGCACCGATAATTTCTGTCCAGGTTGCCAGTGCCGCCATCAGCCAGGGGAAGGGGAGAGCAAGACCGTGCTCAAACCACATCACAATATCGTCAAAGTGTGCCAGTTTATTGGTGCCGGCAATCCAGAAGATGGGGGCAAGGTAGAGGCGAAGAGCCAGTAGCGGAAGTCCATCAGCGTGATGGAGGTAATCCACTGTTTTTTGATAGAGTGACACAATCTTATTCATGGCTGTCTCCCTGGGCTTTTTATTGTCGTTATTCATTCAACGCACCAGGGAGAAGATTGTTACAGTGTGAATGTCATTTTTTTCATTCCTGGATTTGTAACGGTATGGACGATGAAACGTTATTAATTAAACAGGCTCAAAACGGTGATCAGCAGGCATTTACGGTGTTGGTGAGGCAATACTACCGCTTGATGCGCTTTGTTGCTCTGCCTATTGTAGGCGAAAGCGATGCGGATGAAATTGTTCAGGAAGCCTGGTTGACGGTGCATCAGAAACTGCCGGAATGGGAGCCCAGGGGCAGCTTTAAAGGGTGGTTGCTGACCATTACTGCCAATGAAGCCCGTTCCCGTTACCGCAGGCAGAAGCGGGAATTCCTGTCCGATGCTCCGGAAGAGGAACCGATGGCTCACCGCTTTAAGGCCAACGGCCATTGGCAGCAGCCTCCGTCTAACTGGGATCTGGGAGGGCCAGAGGCATTATTGGACAAACGTGAACTGATGGATTGTCTGAACCATAAAATCACCACGTTGCCAGAAAAACAGCGTCTGGTGTTTGGCCTGAAAGATCTCAGCCAGATGTCACTGGAAGAGATCGCTGGCTTTATTGACGAGTCGGCGGCGAATGTCAGGGTTCTCCTGCATCGGGCGCGGGCAAAGCTGTATTCCGGTATTGAACATTTTCAGGAGACAGGCATATGTTGAAATGTCGGGATATCGAGCGCATGGCGGGTCAGCTTCAGGATGATGAGCTGAACTGGCGACAGCGCCTGAGTATGCGGATGCACCTGATGATGTGTCGTCATTGTCGCCGTTTTGTCAGACAGTTTGCGGCCATAAAAAAGCTGGCCGAGCGCTCTGTCAGTGAGCAGGCTTCTGATGATGAAGTACAGTCAGTAATGGATAAAATTAACAGTTCACCCAAAGGGTAGAATACCCCTTGGGTTTTCAGTCAAAGGTAAAACTGTCAAAACCTGCCATTGGATCAAAACCTTCCCTTAGCAGCATTTGTCGTTCACGAAGATCCATCAGCAACGTTACCAGCGTCCCACCGTTACCAGTCAACTCATGGTAGCTGTAAGGGCGCAGAATCGGGTAAGGCTGCTCATTTTCGTTGAGTAGTTGCTGCATAGCGTTCAGGTCTAATTTGGCCGTTTGCTGAATCGCCTCCCTCAACTTTTTCAGCCGGGTTTCTGTACAGTGGCGAGTTGAAGTGGGCTGAGCCTGCCCAGATTGAAGGTAGTGATTGGTATGGAGGTAAACCGGCTGTTCTGTTGATTGAAACCAGGGCTGATCCGGTGCCAGTTCTACGGCAATGGTAGTCTTTTGATCGGCGACCATGACATGACTGGCCTTTCCGGCACCATGGCTTTTGATCAGCGCTCTGGCCTCCTCTAAGGACTGGCATTCAAGCAGTGCCCTGAGCAGAAAATGCACCGGTAGACCGGTCAGTTTCTGATTGGCGGGCAGAATATTCAGACAGACACCAAGCCCGGCAGAGTTCATTCCAATCTTGGCCAGCATTCCGGGTTCGGTCATGGTCAATAGTCGGTGGCCCGATTCCAGTTCAATATCTGCCAGGGCTAATTGACCTTCCAGAGCCTGGGCCCAGTCCCAGTTTTGTCCCAGCAGGCCCTCCTGAGGAAAGGCGATGGAGGAACATTCGGTGGGAGCGGGGGATGACATGAGTTCACTGCGGCCGTTGATGCAGTAAATCCAGAATGGCTCAACACCCGACGCTTCGGCTATGGCATCCATTTCAACCCGGTATTCAGGCTTGAATGCCATCAGCCGTTGCATCAGCAGGTCCACATGGCTCTGCAGCATTGTTCTGTCGGTTAGAAAGCGGGAGCGATAATAGTCCAGTACTGTAAGGATCTCTTCACGCATCAGCTCACCATGAAGGTGTCCACGCTCTCTGGCTGATCCGGTTAGCTGCAGCTTTTTCATTGTTGGTCACCCTGCACGTTGTCACAGCCTCCTATTATTGCTTCTCCTCCAATGATTTTGACAAGAGCTGGAGTCAATTTTCTTCAACAATCGGCAACCGCTCCCAGAATCAGGCCCAGTTGATGATAGTTCACCAGTGCCTGCTCAGCGTATGGTTTAACCTGAACTCGCTCGGCCGTCGTCAGGTGTTGCAGTGTCTGGTTGATCAGCAGCTCCCGGTTCAGCGGCTGATCAAGGGTAGAGGCTGTTTGAAACAGCTGCCAGGCCAATGCATCGACAGTAAGAAACCGGGTTTCATTTTCCTGACGGTAAATAATCAGCAGGGTTGGTTGTTCTGGAGCGGTCTGTGGCTGAAAGTCACGGCTGATTTTATGAACAGGGTATTGATAAGCACCGGCTACGGCATTGACTGACCATATCAGCTCGTTTTCACTGTCTGAAAAATCAGTGATTACCTCGGCTGGTGGTTCGTTCTGTTCATTGCCCAGCAAATGGGTTTCCAGCCATTCATAGTGAGCCAGCTCCTGAAGAAAGGGTGGCAGAGTGTGCGATTGATCAGACATCGGAGCTGAATTAAGCCAGGCCAGGAACTCTCCGGAGATATCAATAAAATAGGGAGAGCTGGCATGGTGCTCAATCATAAAGCGATCCACCAGATGATTGATCTGAGCTTCCGTCAATAGCTTTGTCAGCACCGGAAAGCCCTGGCTGACAAAGTTGACGATATTGTTTCGGATCAGCCGGGGATAAACGGCAAAGCGCTCGGACTTTATCTGATTAAACGGATTATCGGTCTGATGACGTATAGCCTCAGTGAACTGCTGCTGCACTACCTGAAAATCATCCACAGGCATACTCCTTCTGCTGATTCATCACGGACTGCTGAATTCGGCGTATTGAATCAAGTTCTGCAACCAGCTCATGTAATGGTGGAATGTTAAAGTCCCGTTCCAGCAGCGTTGGGAAAACACCATGGTATTCATACGCTTTACCCAGCAGCTGCCAGACATCATCGCGAACCGGCGCACCATGACTGTCGATAATCAGATCCGGCTGCTCAACATAATGACCGGCAATATGGCCATAGCTGATACGCTCGGATGGTAACTGCCGTAAAAATGCATCCGCGTCATAACCATGATTGATGCTGTTCACAAAAATATTGTTGATATCCAGCAGCAACTCACAGTCCGCCAGCTCCAGCACTGTATTGATAAACTCAATTTCCGGCATCTGCTGCCCGGGAGCGCAGTAATAGGAGACATTCTCCACCGCAATGGGCTCACCCAGAACGTCCTGGGTCTGCTTGATGCGGTCAGCAACGTAGCGGGCAGCGGCTTCCGTAAACGGGATTGGCATCAGGTCATAGAGGTGTCCCTGGTCAGAACAGTAACTCAGGTGCTCGGTATAACGAACCACCTGATGCTCCTGAAGAAAACGCTTAATCGCTTTCAGCAGATCCATATCCAGTGGGGCAGGACCTCCCAGTGACAGGGAAAGCCCATGGCAAACCAGCGGTGTATGCTCAAGAATCTGCGCCAGCAGTTGACGTCTTTGCTTCGGGGCTTTAATCCAGTTTTCCGGGGCTACCTCCAGAAACTGAACGGTGGATGGCACCTCGCTGGCCATGCTCTGGAGATGCTCCCGGCGCAGGCCAAGGCCTGCACCGCAGAGTGAATGAAGAGGCTTCATCAGGCGGCTCCACACTTGCCTTCGCCGCACTTGCCTTCTTCATCCTTGCTGGCTGATTCACCGCACTTACCCTCACCACACTTGCCTTCATCCGCTTTGACGGCAGTGTCACCACCGCATTTGCCCTCGCCACACTTACCTTCGTCCGCTTTTACCGGTGCCGATGAAGCACCGCATTTGCCTTCACCGCAGCGTCCTTCATCCACTCGCTTCTCAGCCAGCACAATGCCTTCATAGCCATGGTTCAGTGAGGTGATGGAGCCGGTCATGTCGGCGCTGACGGTGACGGACGCTGCGGAAACCAGGGTGGCGGCAACCAGGTTGGTCAGTTTGCTGGTTTTTGTTGTCATGGTGACTCTCCTGTCGTTTTTACCGACCGCAAATCGCGGGCTTATCAATACAACGAGGGAGTCGGTGAGATGTTACAAAATAAATTAAAAAAAACGCTAACGTCCCTGGTTATTTCCATCAATGCAGCCTGAGCATTAGGTCTTCAGGATGTTTTAACCGCTGGCCTTATGGACGAAAAATCTATCGGAGGTTGAACAACTTTTAAAACCAGGGTTCTAAAGAGGTTCCAGACAATTTATGAGTTGAACTATGCCTCTTACTATCGATATAGCCGCTGCTTCTAATTTATTTACTGCAGAGAGAGCTGGATCAGCAACGAAAAAACGCCGTACCAGTGATGAAAATACACCACCTGCCATTCAGAAAGGGGTTAGCTCTGCTGAAGCCAATCCTTTCCACTTTTGCCGTGGGAACAATCATAGTCCCAGGGGCATGCATCCTCTGAGTAGCACTAGCCTGGCCGTGTTGAGTAATCCGGAAAACAGAATGGGGGATCAGACAAAAGATGAACACGAGAAGCTGAAACGAGCACAAACGGAGTTTTTTGTAAAACGAGCCGGTAGCTCGGAACCAGCGGTGATTGAGCAATGGATTGAATCAGCACTTGCACAGAACATGACAAAAGCCAATGAGAGGAATGTTTGGATAAGGGGTGATAGCGGCCTTACTCAGCAAACTTCCTCTGTGAATATGGGCAACTTCTTATATGACCCTTTTATAAAAGCCACTTCTGCCAATGCTCAATACAAAAGTGTAAAAGATGAAGATACTTTTTTCTCTGGCAGTATTGAGCTTGTCGTTGGCGGCAAGCTAACGTCTTTTTTCTATTCCATTGTTTGCGATGGCCATGGAGGCCAGAATGTATCCAGGCAGATTCAATCAGAATTTCCTGCAGTGCTTTTTGATGCTATACAGCGCTCCTGCCATGGGCAGGTGAGCACTTCCAGTATCTACTGTGCTTTGTCACTGGCATTCGAAAATATTCAACAGCGGGTAGATGAAAACATCAAAAAAATTCCACAGGGAAAGCTGAATAAAGGTATGGGTTCAACTGTCAGCCTAATGCTTCAGACCGGTCAATATGCATGGTTTGCTAACCTTGGTGATACCCGCTCCATTGTTATGCCCAATGACAAAGGGATTGTTCTTCAGGCTACTGAAGATAGCCGGTGCAGTAATCCTGAGCATCAACAGAAAATTGTGCAGCAGGGGGGCTTTGTTAAAAATAATAAAGTTAACGGTGTATTGTCTGTTACCTCTGCAATCGGTCTCTATTTTTTTCCTCCAAATAGAGATACTGAAACTCTTGAAATCAGTTCTTTAATCAATCCTGAACCCAGGATTACTCGTGTGGATATTGATAGGTTTCCATGGGTTGTTCAGGCATCGGATGGTTTGTGGGATATGGTTTCTAACTCAGAGGTTAGGGATCTGGCTCTACAATATGGCACTCCAGATGAATTGGCCAGAATGCTGCTTAATACTGCCGAAAGGAATTGGGACGACGCGCTGAGCAGGTTTCCGCCCGGTAAACGCAGGCCAATTGATGACATCAGTGTGTCTGTCACGCAATTCAGTAAGGCAAGGATGGAGATTGCATAAAGCTGAGTGCTGCTGGCAAGAATTACCGGCAGCACTTAAGTCCCTTTTTTATAGTCAGGTCAAATCACTCCAAACCGGAACACTGTTTTCTCCTGGTAGGTGTCACCTGGGTTCAGCTGAGTCGATGGAAACTCAGGTCGGTTTGGTGAATCCGGAAAGTGCTGGGTCTCCAGACAGAAACCGGCCCGCATACCGTATTGGCTGCCACCTCGTGCGGGCTCACCTTCCAGATAGTTACCGGTATAGAACTGAACGCCCGGCTGAGTGGTAAATACCTCAAGTGTTCGGCCACTTTCAGGCTCTTCTACCCGGGCGACAGGGTTCAGAGGATGGTCATTACCTCTCTTCATCCAGATAACCCAGTTATGGTCGTATCCTCTGGCCTGCTTCAGCTGAACAAAGCTCTGGCCTATATCCTGGCCCATAGGCTTCATGGCGGTGAAGTCCATGGGGGTGTTGTTAACCTGCTCAATCTCACCATAGGGAATAGAGGTCTCATCCGTTGGGGTGAACTGGCTGCAGTGAAGTTGCAGTTTATGATTCAGGCAGTCTTCGCTGCCGTTAAGGTTGAAATAGGCATGGTTGGTCAGGTTAACCACAGTAGGGGCATCCGTCGTTGCCCGATACTCAATACCCAGCTCGTTCTGGTTATTCAGGGTATAGGTGACGTTAACATTGAGTTTGCCGGGGTAACCCTCTTCACCATCTTCTGACTCATAGTGAAGGGACAGTGTGCAGAGGTCGTCTCTGGTATGAGACTCTGCATGCCAGAGGCGATGATCAAACCCGACCTTGCCACCATGCAGGTGATTGGGTGCATTGTTGCAGGCCAGCTGAAACAGCTCACCATTCAGAGCAAATTCTCCCCTGGCGATACGGTTGGCGTAACGGCCAACAATGGCGCCAAAATAAGCACTGGATCGCTCGTAATCAGCCACCGAGTCACATCCCAGGGTGACTTCGCCCAGATCGCCAGCGCTATCCGGAACACGAATGCTCTGGATAATTCCCCCCATGGTCAGAATGGTGACTTCCATGCCTTTCTGGTTACAGAGACGGAAGGCATAAACCGGTTCACCGGAGCGCGTGGCTCCAAACACTTCCTGAAAAATCTTCATAATTACGCCATTGCTCTGAAAAACAAATCTCCCACCTTCACAGAAAAGTGGAGTGAGGCCTTGGGATTACGCACAAGGTTATACCAATCGCATTTTCTAAATCCTTAAGCTGCCGCCAACTATGCTTAGGCATCATTACCATGCATTATCTAGAACAGATGTCTCGTCGACCACAGCTACCCGAAGGTTTTAATGATGTTGATTTTC
>NZ_LUKQ02000213.1 GCF_001647025.1 Endozoicomonas atrinae | reverse complement strand
ACCATTCGCACCGGAGTTAAACAGCTCAGAAAGGCTATGGGAGTGGATGCGGGAGCATGACTTATCAAACAAAGCATTTTCAGGTTATGAAAATATTGTAGATTGTTGCTGTGAAGCTTGGAATAACCTTTGCAGCGAAGCTGGTCGACTGTTCAGTCTGTGCTCCCGTGATTGGGCAGTTATACAGTAGTTAGAAAATTCAATTGGTATAACAAGGTAAAGGGCAGTCCATCATTGCTGTTAAGCCAGTCACTATAACTGGAAAACCAGCCTACATAGCGATGACCCTGATAACTACCGAGCTCTTTGGTCAGCAATGGTCTGTAAGTTTCCCGGTGCTGGCCAGTAGTGGTAATCCAATGGTCCTTTGTTCTGATAATCAGAACAGACTCATCCGTTGAGGGGGCGTTCATACCCAAATTTGAGAAGTAGTTGTCGACTTTTTGCTGATAAAAGAACTGCAGGCTGATAAAGCCCGTGATAAAGGCTGACAGAATAACAATGGATAAGATCCCCATTCGAGAAAGCCATGATCCTAACTTGTTATTTATCAGGGTTTTATTTTGAATAGCCATGCCTGCCTTCTTGAATCGTTATTTATTAACTTTTTATTGATGAAAAGTGTCATTACTTTGGCTATCGGACGAATGGCAAAAAAAAATAGCTGATCTGTCAAAAAAAGAGTGACAGGGAGTATGGCTCGATAAGTGGTGTGGACAGGTTTATTCTAAAAGAAACAGTGTTTTCTAAATTTATTATCTTAATCAATTAGATATGTCGTATTTATGGTGGATTTGGTCTGCGGGCTAAACTTACTATATTGTTTTGCAGCCACAGAGTTAGTGAGTGGCATTCATACCATCATGACTGAACTTAACTATTCTATTATTTAAAGGGCTGCTGGACGGTGCCGACAGATTGAGCAATGGACTTCAGCTTGCTGTCAAAGAAACTCATTGGTCGAGGAAAATATTATGAAGACAAGGATGTCGGAAATCCGTAGGACGTCGGGTTTTACCCTGATTGAATTGATGATCGTTGTGGCAATCATTGGTATTCTGGCTGCCGTTGCGATTCCACAGTATCAGAACTACACCCGTAATGCTGAAGCAACCGCAGCAATCACAGAGGCCAAGTCTTTCCA
This sequence comes from Endozoicomonas atrinae, assembly GCF_001647025.1. Lineage (GTDB taxonomy): Bacteria > Pseudomonadota > Gammaproteobacteria > Pseudomonadales > Endozoicomonadaceae > Endozoicomonas > Endozoicomonas atrinae. The sequence continues at coordinate 8,049 of NZ_LUKQ02000213.1, read as the reverse complement.
GACAGCGGTCAGTATCTGCCTGCAGAGTGAAGCACTTGCCAACTGTGATGCAGGATCTGAAGGTATTCCACCTGTTGGCGGCCGGGTTACCAGTGTGACTGATGGAGTCATAGTCATTACTCCTGGAACAACAACGGTATTTGGTGCCGATGCTATTACACTGACCCCAACCCTGAACGCGGCTACCGGTCAGTGGACCTGGACTAAAAGCTGTACTGGTTCGGCAACCAGTGGTAGTGCTGACCTGTGTGCAACAGAAGCCTATGCAGATATTCCCTAAGGCTCTCTGATTATCTCTTGGATGTTATCAGGTTCCCACGCTATGCGTGGGAACACTGCTTTCCAGAAACTCAATCAACTCCCTGACTTCTTTCCTGTTTACGTAATCCTGTAAATCCTCCATTCGTTTACTGCCAATGGCTGAACACTCATCCAAGAGCTGTTTTGACAATAGTTTTTGTATATCCGTTATGCACCCTGCCAGCTCACGGGCGCTGCTTTTCCCTATGCCAGGAATACTGAGTGCATGGATCTGCTGCTCCAGGCTTTTCGGCCGTTGAATGGAGTCGAGGTATTGTTGGATTTCCTGCTGCCGCATCCCGGAATCCTGCAGTGAAGGTGCTGTCAGCTTTAGAATCTCGACGGGTGTTTGGATGATGCCTGCCTGAACCCATTGATGAATAAACGGCTTGTTGATCGCAGCAAGATCAAGCCCCTGTTTACCGGTTAGCCATATCAGGCGAGCGGCAAATTGCTTTTCGCAACCCGGTGCAATAGTCAGGCAGGTAAAGGGGGTGTATCGGCTTGTATCCGGTAGTTCCGGGATTGCTCTGTTTTTGGGACGAAACAGAACCTTTCCAAAGACAGGAATGGCATTCCCTTTGAGCTTGATAGTGATTTGATCCCCCACGGCAAGCCCTTTCTTTTCCAGGTTCTGAACGCTGCCCAATGAAATGGTTGAGATGGTTCTGTTTTTGATCATTACGGGCTTAATATGAACCACTGGTGTGATATGACCGGTTCGCCCAATGGTAAATTCAATCGCTTGTATTCCTGATGTTGTTATTTCTGGTGGAAACTTCCATGCCATGGCCCAGGCTGGTGTATTCCCTGTCCAGCCCAGCTTGTTCCTTAAGGTATTGCTGTCTGTTTTAATGACGATTCCATCCATCAAAAACAGTGGCTTTTTGAAGGTTGCGTAGTGCTCAAGGTGTTGTTTGATTTCGGGGTAGGATGCAGTTCGGTGGGTATGCTCCAGGGGAAGAGGAAAGCCCATGTCGGCTAAGGATTTTATTGACAGAAAATCGCTGATAAAAGGGCTGTTGATCCATTGCCATGGGAAAAAATCAAAGGCTTTTACTGCTTCCGTTTCCGGTTCAGCCCTGTTGAGCTGACCTGCCACCAGATGCCGGGCGCTGGCATACTGCTCAAGAATAGAAGGGGTGATGATATCAAGCCTCGTGAATAGTTCTCCATGAAGAGCAAGTTCGTTTTTTTCATCATTATTATTCAGAGGTGATAATGTTTTGGGGACTAGCGGCATTTGCTGAATATGATGGAGTATATCCACGCCTTCTTCGCCATTACCGCGGGTGGAAGCTTTGACTAACCGTCCATTTTTATAAACCAGCTCCACTGCAACGCCATCAATTTTAGGCTGTACCAAAACTCCACTGCCAGATAATTGCTGTAAAAAGCGTTTTATTTCTTCTTCAGACTGGGCTTTCATCAAGCTACCCATTCGAGCCTGATGATGAATCGTGTATTGATTGTGAGGTGTTTGGAGAGAGGGTTTCTCTGTTTCTATGGAAGGGAAACACTCTTGCCAAACTGTCAGTTTCTCAACGAGAGCATCGTATTCACCATCGCTGATAATGGGGACGTTTTGGTTGAAGTACAGTTCATTATGGTAAGCAACTTCATCAGATAGCGCGCTGATATTCTCAGTTGCCTCGTCTTGATTCCACTGAGGGCAATCATCTGCCCAGGCAGGTAGAAGAAAGGTTATCCACAGGAGAGCTATTATTTTTTTCATGCCTTGATTAAAACATGAAAAGGCGGGTGGTTACATCATGATGAACAAGAGTGTGGGGTTCGATAAAAAAACCAGGAATGTTAACCACGAAGAACACAAAGGCCACAAAGTAAGAAAAAAGCTTTTCTTTGCGTGCTTTGTGATCTCTGTGGTTCCCTTCTTTGAGCTTTTCCAGAAGGATGGTTAGCTGTGATAGCCATTCGGATTGGCCGACTGCCAGCGCCAGCTATCAGAAACCATATCCTCTAGCCCTTTTTCCGCTTTCCAGCCCAGTTCATTGAGAGCTTTGTCCGGATTGGCATAGCAGGCGGCAATATCACCGGAGCGTCTTGGGGCAATCTGGTAAGGTACAGGCTTTTCCGACGCCTTTTCAAAAGCGGCGACCATTTCCAGTACGCTGTAGCCTTTACCTACCCCCAGGTTCCAGGCATGGATTCCATCAGCTTTCTGCAGTTTCTCAATAGCACGAACATGGCCAATGGAGAGATCGACAACATGGATATAGTCCCTGACCCCGGTTCCATCATGGGTAGGGTAGTCATTACCGAAGACATTGAGCTTTGCCAGCTTACCAATGGCAACCTGAGAGATATAAGGCATCAGGTTGTTGGGAATATCATTAGGGTCTTCACCGATTCTGCCAGAAGGGTGAGCACCAACCGGGTTAAAATAGCGCAACAACGCTATGCGCCAGCTGTTGTCCGACACATGTAGATCCTGAAGAATTTCTTCTATCATCAACTTTGAACGACCATAAGGGTTGGTTGCTGAAGTTGGGAAGTCCTCACTTATGGGGAGACTGACAGGGTCACCATACACTGTGGCAGAAGAACTGAAGACCAGCGTTTTCACATTGGCCTGTTTCATGGCTTCCAGCATCACCAGAGTTCCGTGTACATTGTTATCGTAGTAAGCCAGGGGCATGGAGACAGATTCTCCAACGGCTTTCAGGCCAGCAAAATGGATAACTGACGATATCTTATTGCTGCTGAACAGTGAGTTCAGCAGTTCATTATCGCGAATATCCCCTTTGATAAACTTCAGTGTCTTGCCAGTTATTTCCTGAACCCGCTTCAGTGATTCCTCACTGCTGTTGCTAAGATTGTCCAGGACAATGATCTCATAACCATCGTTAAGAAGTTCGACGCAGGTGTGGCTGCCAATATAGCCAGCACCACCGGTTACCAGGATTTTGCTCATGCTTTTTCCCTGTTCAAGGTGTCCTTTTTACTCAAAGCTGCTCAACCATCCGCATGGAAAGATCCACGGACTGACAGTCTTTGGTCAGTGTGCCAATGGAGATGAAATCTACCCCGGTTTCTGCAATGGGCACCAGGGTCTGGTCGTTAATACCACCGGATGCTTCCAGTTTCGGGGCTTTTCCAGAAAGTTCCCTGTTCAGCCGCACGGTTTCGGACAGCTGGGCCAGGGGAAAGTTGTCGAGCATGATAATGTCTGCTCCAGCTTCCCTGGCAACACGGAACTCTTCCATGTTTTCCACTTCGATCTCTACCGGTTTGCCGGGAGCGATTTCGTGCGCCTTGGCGACCGTCCGGGCAATGCCGCCACAGGCAGCAATATGATTTTCCTTGATTAAAAAAGCATCAAAGAGCCCGATTCTGTGGTTGTGGCAACCTCCGGCAGCAACGGCATATTTCTGGGCTACCCGCAGACCTGGCAGGGTCTTGCGGGTATCCAGCAATTTGACGTCGGTACTACTGACCAGATTAGCATAGTGCTGGCAACGGGTTGCCGTGCCAGAGAGCGTCTGCAGGAAGTTCATGGCCGCCCTTTCTCCTGTCAGAAGGCTGCGGGCAGACCCTTTGAGAACCACAAGGACCTGGTTCGGCTCTACCCGTTCTCCCTCTTCTATGTGCCATTCCAGCTGGACATCGGGATCAATCTGACGAAAAACCTCGTCAAACCAGGGGCGTCCACAGATAACAGCATGGTCTCTGCAGATAATTCTCGCGACAGACTGCTGGGGCTCCGGAATCAGAGAAGCCGTAATGTCTCCGGAGCCAATATCTTCAGCCAATGCCTGACGAACATTGGTTTCTACGGCGCTTTGTATCTGGTCTCGCAGAACCGGGCTCAGGTTTTCAGGCAGCGTATAGGATACTTTCATGGTCATTCCGGAGGTTACTGGCTTGGTCGTCGTTTCTTTGGCGGGGATTATATACCCAAAGAAGGAACCGGTGCAGGCTGTCCTGACGGAACCTACCTGATTCCTGCAGCGCTCAGCTGGTCCATCAGTCGGTTATGGCTGCTGACGGAGACTCCCAGAATGTTTGCCTGCTTGATCAGAAAACCGTTGATAAAGGAAAGTTCAGTAACTCTACCCTTGCGAGCATCCTGGCAGGTTGATGATATGTTACTGGCTGTGGTCTGGCAGACACCATGCACTTTTTCTTTGAGTGAGGTTGCACGGATTTCCAGGGCCGCCAGAACGGAGCAGGTTTCGGCTATTAATTCATCCAGCCAGGCCTGCTTTTCACCATTATCCAGCAATTCCCCATTACGGCAGTTGAACAATGCCGTCAGGCCGTTGATACAGCTGTTTATGGCCAGCTTCTCCCATAACTTTTGCTCAATGGTGTTGCACTGAATGACCTTTAATCTGAAATGGTCGGAAAGATCATTAAAACCCTGTTCAGACCCTTGGCCGTTCCTGAGTGAGCCAATCCAAGTCTGTCCCTGACCAGCATGGTGCACCTCAAAAGGGGATGACAGATAAGCTCCATCGGTACTGGAGCCAGCCCAGACCGTCTGCGTTGGCAGAGCATCCCTGATGATCTGCTGGCTGCCCATTCCATTCTGTAGCAACAGTATCTGGCAGTTATCCGTCAGATGCGGCTTAACACTGTTTAGAGCTGCTAGTGAATCCTGGGCTTTTGTACAGACAATCAACCGGTTGATCGGGTTGTCTATCGTTTCAGGTGAGACAATATCAACATCAAACAGGGAGGTTTGGCCTGGAGTGGATAGCTTGAGTGGAATGCGTTTTTGTCCAAACTGCTGATAGCTGCTTTCTCTTAGGATGAGGCGAGGGCTTTCCCCTTTATGGCAGAGGCTGGCAGCCCAAAGGCAACCGATGCTGCCAGCGCCTAAAATATACCAGTTATCAGCATGCATGAATGTCTATAGACCATGAGGAGTTCAAGATACACCGAGTCTAGCATTTGCTGCCTATACTCAAACAGTTGGTGATATCCCGCTTTTTAATACACAGGATGGGAGATAGAAAATGAGTCATACCTATAAAATGACTGAACTGGTTGGAAGTTCAACGGTCAGTAGTGATGATGCTATTCAAAATGCCATTGCCGCAGCAGGCATGACCATAGAGCATATGGGCTGGTTTGAAGTGGTGGAGCAGCGGGGGCACATTGAAAATGGTAAAATTGCCCATTGGCAGGTGACGGTAAAAATTGGCTTCAGACTCAAGGGTAAAGATCAATAGCCGGAGAGAATAGAGCCTGATTCTGCCCATTCACCTGAACCTTGTCGCCGGTGTATTGATTTTCTCCATGGTCTTTCGAATACAATCATGGATACAATAGTTGTTAATTGTTTCTTTCGATTTCTCAAGGAGATCATTCGCTATGCCTTCATTTGACATTGTCTCTGAAGTGGATATGCATGAGCTGGCCAACTCTGTCGACCAGGCGAATCGTGAACTGACGACCCGGTTCGATTTTCGAGGTGTCGATGCCAGTTACGAGAAGAGTGGCGATAAGCAGATTATCATGACTGCTGACGCGGATTTTCAGCTGGCTCAAATGGTAGAGATGCTGAAAACCAAAATGGTTAAACGGGGAATTGATGTTAAATGCCTTGAAGTTAAGGATCACTATGGCTCTGGAAAACAGGTCAAGCAGGAGGTTGTGGTTCGTCAGGGGCTGGAAAAGGATTTGGCTAAAAAGATCGTGAAAATGATCAAAGATGCAAAGCTTAAAGTGCAGGCAGCCATCCAGGGCGATCAGGTTCGGGTTACCGGTAAGAAAAGGGACGATCTGCAGACGGTTATCGCCTTTTTGAGAGAAGCCGATCTGGACATGCCGCTGCAGTATAATAATTTCAGAGACTGATTGACTGTTTCTGGCACAGAAAACCGTTTTCACTTGATGGTGAAAACGGTTTTTTATTTCTAAGGTAAGCTGGTATCTTCTTTTTTAAATTTGGTTTTTTTATTAGAAGAGGCAGCATGACGCTGTAAACTTGCACATTTGCGATGGAGCATATTGAATGGGGCTGGCAGCAGGTTCTTCGAAAAATTGGGGCGACGCCTGTAAAAGCTTTTTTAATCGCCGGGTGATTACTCTTCTTTTTCTCGGGTTTTCAGCAGGCCTGCCCATTCTGTTGATTTTCAGCAGCCTTTCCCTCTGGCTTCGTGAAGCAGGGGTAGAGCGCAGTGCCGTTACTTTTTTCAGCTGGGCGGCGTTAGGCTATTCCTTTAAGTTTGTATGGGCACCACTGGTTGACCGCATTCCACTACCGATATTGCATGGCCGGCTTGGGCGTCGCCGGTCATGGTTATTGTTATCCCAGGCCTCTGTCATTGCTGCGCTGCTGTTTATGGCCGCTCACAACCCTGTCGAAGGTCTGTTCTGGATAGCCAGTGGTGCCGTTATGCTTGGCTTTTCCTCTGCAACGCAGGATATCGTTATTGATGCCTATCGAATAGAAGCGGCGGATGATGACCTGCAGGCGATGATGTCCTCTGCTTACATTGCAGGGTATCGGATCGGTATGCTGGTGGCTGGGGCTGGCACATTAGCACTGGCCAGCTGGTTTACCATGACGGAGGAAGGTAATTACGACTATCTGGCCTGGGCCTGGGCCTATCGCTGTATGGCCGTGTTTATGTTGATTGGGGTTATTACCACGCTTCTGGTTGCGGAGCCTGATGTTGATCGTACTTCTGAGTCGCCGCACAGTACCTTTGATTACCTGCGCTTTCTGTTGCTTTTTGCCCTTGCTGCCACTGTATTTGTGATCTCTTTTACTCAGTTGGCTGATTTTCTGAATGCTCTTAAGGCTGTGCTGGTTGATATGGGCGTGTCCACACCCATAGCAGGATTTCTATCTGGAGCAGGGCGGTTTACTGGTAGCGTTCTGGCTGCCGCAATTGCAGCATGGTTATTGGTGAAGGCTCATCTGGCGCCAAGGGAAATGGTTAAGGAAACCTACATAGCACCCTTTGCTGACTTCTTTGAACGTTACGGCAAAGTGGCTATCTATATATTGCTATTGGTAGGAACCTACCGTATTGCTGATATTGTGATGGGTACCATATCCAATGTGTTTTACAACGATATGGGGTATACCAAAGAGCAAATTGCCACCATCACCAAAACTTTTGGTCTGGTCATGACCATTGCTGGAGGTTTTTTGGGTGGCGTGCTGGCCATTCGCTACGGTGTGATGCGAATTCTCTGGGTAGGCGCATTGCTGGCGGCACTATCTAACGTGCTTTTTGCGTTTCTGGCCAATCTTGAACCATCCAGTATTTATCTGAGTCTTGTTATTGCAGCGGATAATCTAAGTGGTGGATTGGCGTCAGCAGCGTTTATTGCCTTTTTATCCAGTCTGACCAATCGAGCCTTTACGGCTATGCAGTATGCCATTTTCAGCTCGCTGATGACGTTGCTGCCCAAGTTGTTGGCAGGCTATTCAGGCACCTTTGTGGATGCTCTGGATTACCCAGTATTCTTTATTGGCTCAGCACTGCTGGGGCTGCCAGTTATATGGCTGGTAACGTATGTAGGGCGGTTGCTGGAAAGCCATCAGGCAGGAAAATAATACCAATTGAATTTTCTAACTACTGTATAACTGCCCAATCACGGGAGCACAGACTGAACAGTCGACCAGCTTCGCTGCAAAGGTTATTCCAAGCTTCACAGCAACAATCTACAATATTTTCATAACCTGAAAATGCTTTGTTTGATAAGTCATGCTCCCGCATCCACTCCCATAGCCTTTCTGAGCTGTTTAACTCCGGTGCGAATGGT
>NZ_LUKQ02000212.1 GCF_001647025.1 Endozoicomonas atrinae | reverse complement strand
TTTACTCTCTGCAACCAGAATTCAGGGATGGTTTGAGATATCGACATGATGACCTCCATGATAACTGGAAGCCATGATTTCAGGCTGGGAAATTAGACGGAAGGACGTGGGTTTATTTGGCGCTTACTCTAAGAGAGTGGTCTGTGTATAGAGCCTCTGTACCTTTGGCTTATCTCCCACCATGGTAAATTTTATAACCGGCGACTTTACTCATGGGCACCTCAAAAACTTAGGTGCCATATTAAGAAAATTTGCTATGTAAGGTGTTGGCTCGGATCAATATGGAAAACTAAACTTGCTTTTTGTCAAAATAGTTAGTTTATCTAACTGGTTTGATAGTCATATTTGAAAGTTAAAGCATTAGTATCAGACAAATTTATTCAATTTTAAGCTTTAAGATAGAGTACTTCAATTATTAACGATGTATGGGTTGTTAAATGCTTTTAAGCAGGAAGGTAGAAAATTATTTAAATTTTTTAACTGTAATTTTGAGCACAAGGAAAATGTGATGATAAATCCTAATTTGATGGGGCATCCTTCAGCGGAAGATCTTATTCAGATAACTCTTGATGCGGACAGAAATAATCCTAATGTTGATCGTAGCCCTTCAGCTACTGCAGGTTCGAGATATCAATCACGTAATGTAATGCCAGTTTATGGGACGTTAAACACTTATGTTTCACGTGATCAGGAGACTGAACGTCATAATGATTTTCCTGATAATACATATAGTCTTTTTTCCGGTTCCCAGAGTAATCAGAATAGGTTCGTGAGTACTTATCGGGGTACTATTAATGGTCATGTTCAGTCATTTACTTCGTTGAGTGCATTGCTCAGAATGCAGCCTTTTATGGATAAGTTCAGAGCTAGTGCTGGAGAATATCTTCCTGATCATTATATTCCTCAGAACGAAAATGACCTAAGAAGATTAATTCTTGATAATGACAGCATACAGCAAATATTTTTCATGGTTAATGGAATAGATGTGTTGAACGTATCAACAATATCTGATGAATCAAGTTCAACTTTAGTGGAGTCAGATAGTCGTGATGCATTCGATGGATATCGTTTACCAGTACCACTAAGCGACAGGCATAGGCGTCTTTCGATACGTAATAATTCTGGCAATCCTACAGGGAGGGGGCCGGGTTGTGAGGAATCACCAAGTATACATCGTGTGCCCGTACCATTAACGGATCACTCAAATACTGTTGCTACATCTAATAACTCAACTCAATATTCTTGCAATATGAATGGTGACCATAAACTATATGATTCGATTGATTCATTAGTAGCTGAGCAACAATTATTGAGAAACTTTCGAGATAATGCTCGTGTATACCTTGAAAATATATACATTCCCTCTACAGATGCTGAACTGAAATGTCTCATTAAAAGTAGTGAGGATAGTCTAAATGTCTTTATTTTAATTAATGAAATTGAAACTATGCCAGGGGCTAATCAAATAAGGTGGGGTAATCATGCTACAGGCTTAACTTCACCTCTCCATAACCCGCTTATGGACGACGTGAGTGCTCGTTTCAGATCTCTAGCTGATCATGGAGCTGGACGTAGCGTAGAATTTATAAGACGTTTTCCCCGTGGTGTAAAGTCAAGTTTTGCAGTCTCCGAAGCCGGCTTTTATTTATCATTGAAGGAAAGAAAACTGGTTTGTTACTCTTGTGGTGGGTCAATTAACGAGTGGCGGGATGAATGGAGAGACAACAACCTCAATGAGGTTCATGCAAAGCTCTACCCCTCATGCTCATATTTGAAAGAGAAGCTCGGTAAAGCATTTATTGACCGCTGCCAACAACAATTAACCTTTGAGCAACGACGTTTGTCTGCCCAACCTTTGGCGAATTATCCTAATTTGTATTGCTCACCGGTTACTGAGGATCAGTTGCGACAAGAAGAGGTTGAAAGGGAACAATTAAAATTTATGCTAGATTGGAGAGAGTCTCGAGTTACTGTTGATGGAATGGATCTCCGTCAATTTGAACGTGCGAATACGGTGCAAACTCAAACTGCGCAAGGAAATATTGTCAGACAACGTCGGCAAAACCATAACGCTACATCCTCTATTGAAAGAGATGTAGCAAAATGTATGGAGCAATTTCATAGTTGTTCCCAAGCTGATCCAGCTCTTCATAGAGCAATGGATAAGTTACATAGAAAAGTTAATGCCTCTCGGGTAGGAAAAGATGAGCTTACATTGAGCTTATTGCAAATCCTTCAGGATTTGATGGCTCTTCCTGAGGAAAGGGTATGCGAGGTAGGAACTGAAGTTGCTGAGATGATTGATGCTGCTCTCGAAGGTGATTGTCAGGACCATACTTCAGAAATCATAGACCAGATCAAAACGCGAATGGCTTTACTCAACATCAAGCGGGAAATGCTTGATGATGTTAATGGAGTTACCCTTTCTCAATTATTAAAGAAATTAAAATTATTTTATAATGAGTCAGTGCTGTTCAGACTGATGTCTGAAACAAAAGTGAATGGTATTCCGTTAATTGCATCCGGTGAATCTACCGAAATTAGAGGGTTTCTTAAGAATGAATTTTCTGGAAGTATTTGTCACTTCCCAGAAAATCGAATTGTACAGCGTTATGGAGCTGTTGGTCAGCAGCCTCGGGAAGTGATGACCGAACTCACAAAAAAATTCAGGAGTGGTATCAACAATCAGGCCGAGTTTGAGAATTATATCGTGAATATGTTCAGAACAGACCCTCAATTGCTTGAGTTTCTAAGGAAGAATGATGGTGAATTTCCAGTTTGGCTTGGAAAAACAGAGAGTAATACTGAGTTGTTGATGGAGGAATATAGCCCTGGTATGGCAGGGCTCACTGAGCAGGAGATTATTGAGGGCGCTGCTAATGTTACAGTTACCCGTTCGAACTTGTTAAATGAAGATATTGAGCAATTCATCAGTGATCAGGTACTAGTTTATTGGGGGGAAATTATCAGAGAAACATCAATATAATGCCTGTTTTTATTTAACAATCGACTCTTCCTAACTGGACAGGTAGAGTCGATTTATTTTATACGATTTCAATAATGAATTGTATTCAGCACTCTACAGTCAGGTTTTTCAACCAATATCGTGCCAGTACCCGGTACAATACAAGCACCGCTTTTGTCACTTCTTCCATCAGCGCACAGATAAATACTAGATAAAGTGGCCAATTCCAGATATTCACGGCTGCCCACGCCAGGGGGACACCCACAAACCACATACCAATGACATTAATGGCTGCCGTGGCTTTCACATCACCACCGCTGCGTAAAACACCAACAATTCCCGTCAGGTTGATGACCCGGATACACAGGGCAAAACCGGCAATGATCAGCACCTCGCTGGCCATTTTTAAGGTTTCACCCTGAAACTTGCCGAACATTCTGACGATCTGTTCATTAAAGATCAGGGTAATAAAGCCAATTAACAGAGCGATTGCTGGAGCAGCCATCATAAAGTAACGGCTTTGCTTCCAGGCCAGTTCAAATTCTCCAGCGCCGAGTTCCTTTCCAAGGATAATCGAAGTGGCGATGGCGAACCCGATAAACAGGGAGATCAGAACACCTTCAACGGAAGAGATCGCGCTCATCACCGCCAGCTCAACAACACCCATCTGGGCAAACATCAGATTGTACAGCACCAGGCCAAATGACCAGAGGCCATCCTGAATCAGCATAGGGACGCAGATGCCAATATACTTAATCCAGTGTCTGCGGTTTTTACATTGCAGCAAGTCTGCCTTTACTGGTATCAGGCCAGGACGTACTTCAAGGATGTAATAGATCAGTAAGCCAACCTGAATCAACCGCGAGATTGTGGTTCCCCAGGCTGAGCCTGCAACCCCAAGTGCCGGGAAACCAAAGTGACCATAGATGAGCAGATAATTGAACAGCACATTCATAAGAATGGTGATAAAACCAATGCGCGTTGGTGTTTTTGCGTCGTTATTCGTTCTCAGCAGGGCTTCCAGTGGGATTGTGATCGCTACGCAGAGAAAGGAGGGTGCAGTGATAATGAGATAACTGCTGCCCAGAGCCTTCAGTGTAAGATCATCACTGACCAGACCCATGATCTGTTCTGGAAAGAGCAGGTACACAATGGCAAATGGGGTGGTGATGGCCAGTGCTGCAATGATGGTCTGAACCAGCGTCCTGCGAACGCCATCCATATTACGGGCACCAATATACTGCGCGGCCAGAATGCTCATTCCACTGCCCAGGGCAGCAATCAGAATCAAATTAAAGAAGAAGATCCGGTTGCCCATACCCACCGCAGCAACTTCGGTTTCACCCAGCATGGACACCATGAATATGTCGATCAATCCAAGCATTGAAAACATCATGGATTGCAGGGAAATTGGCAGCGCCAGTTGCCAGAGGTTGCGCATAAAGTCCCGGTTTGGGGCTGTGTTTTCAGTAATTTGACTGGTCATAAAGCGACTAACAATTATTGGGGCCTGAAGCGCGTTTCAATCCATGAAGGAGGGGATAGTCTCATTCGGATATAAACAGCCATGAGCTGTAAAGCATCCTCTTTATGGTTATGCCGGAGTGATGCAGTCACAGTATAAAAAGCTATATCGTCATATTTGACATCAACTGTACTCTCATAGTCGCATAAGATATAAGTCGGATTTTTCCTTATCCTACATTCGTGCCTGGCATTTTTATAACTTTTAAGAATAGATAATAAGAAAACATTGTTATCTTTGTTCTGTCGTATGCTGGTAAACTCGTGCCATCCATGGTTCGGCAAGCCGTGCCAGAGGCTTACGTGGCCTGAGCTAACCCAACAAATAACGAGAAGAACATGGACTATCTGCCATTATTTCTACAGGTACGTAACCAGCGCTGTCTGGTGGTGGGTGGTGGCGATATCGCCCTGCGAAAAATCAGGCTTCTCAAGGCTTCCGGTGCCTCTGTTCGAGTGGTCGCCAGAGAGATCTCTTCAGATATTCGCGAGTTTCTTGCTGATACAGATGACCAATTGTTGGAAAAGAGGTTTGATGACCTCGATCTGAACGATATTTGTCTTGTCATTGCTGCAACCGATGATGAGAGTGTCAACCGTAAGGTTGCCATGCTGGCACAACAGCGGCAGCTGTTCGTTAATGTGGTGGATGATGCGGATGCTGGTAATGCAGTTATGCCGGCAATCGTTGATCGTTCGCCTGTCGTGGTCGCCTTCTCTACCGGAGGAAAAGCACCGGTTCTAGCCCGTCTCCTGAGACAGAAGCTGGAAACCCTGTTGCCCCAGGGATATGGCCGACTGGCTGCACTGGCTGGTGAGTGTCGCGATATGGTCAAAGCCAGATTCAGTCAGATCAATGATCGCCGGTATTTCTGGGAGAAGGTGTTGGCAGGACCTGCTGCAGAAAAGGCTCTGATGGGTGATCTTCAGGGTGCCCGGAGTTTGATTGAGCAGACCCTGGAAAACACCTCTGAGCAGAAAACCGGTGAAGTGTATCTGGTGGGTGGAGGACCAGGTGATCCAGACCTTCTGACCTTTAAAGCACTGCGGCTAATGCAGCAAGCCGATGTCGTGCTTCATGACCGGCTGGTTTCTGAAGATGTTCTCGCACTGTGTCGCCGGGATGCAGATTATATCTACGTTGGAAAAAAGCGAGATCGACATGCACGGCCCCAGGAAGAAATTAATGCCCTGTTGGTCGAGTTGGCCAAAGAAGGTAAGCGGGTTCTTCGATTGAAGGGTGGAGACCCCTTTATCTTTGGCCGCGGTGGTGAAGAGATTGAAACACTGGCCAGCGAGGGAATACCTTTTCAGGTGGTGCCTGGTATTACTGCCGCTTCCGGTTGTGCCAGTTATGCCGGTATTCCTCTCACCCATCGGGATCACGCCCAGTCTGTCCGATTTGTCACGGGGCACCTGAAAGATGGCAGCTATGCCTTGAACTGGAATGAAATGCTGGATCCTGGTCAAACGCTGGTGTTTTACATGGGGTTACTGGGGCTTCCCCGTATCTGCCAGGAATTAATGGATCATGGAAGGGCTGCACAAACGCCCATTGCCTTGATTCAGCAGGGAACAACCCGGAATCAACGGGTCTTCACCGGCACCCTGGCAACCATTAATAAGATTATTGAATCTGAAAAAGTAAAGGCACCCACATTGATCATTGTTGGCAGTGTAGTGACACTGCATGAGACGTTAAGCTGGTACAAAAATGAGAAGCTTCTGGAACAGTAAGTTCCAGAAGCGTGTGAGTCAGACTTCCAGTGCTTCCAGTGGGTCTGGATAAACAAATTGATAATTCAGCGCTTTTTTCAATTTGTCGCAATTCACCAGACGGTAGGGCATGGGTTTATCGATAAAAATGGGAGGCTCAATGCCCATGATTTCACAGGACTTGGTGTAGAGCTGGCGACGGGTAGGGTGCTCATCCGCTGAAGCATTAAAGACTTCCCCGAACAGGTTTTTGGCAATGATCTGCTCAATGATTTGCAGACAGTCTTCCCGATGTATCATATTCACCGGGTCGTCAGCGCCACCCAGCTCTTTGCCCGAAAAGTAGCGGCCAGGTTGATATTCACCGCCAATAAGGCCTGAGAAGCGAAGGACTGTGGTTCTCAGGTCATCATGATTGGTGAACAGTTCTTCAATATCCAGCCATGCGGTGTCAGAGAATGGAGACTCAATTCGTACGGCATCTTCTTCCGTTACTTCGTCGTTATTTTGGGGGTAGACAGACGTTGCACTGATCAGAATAATTTTTTTAACTCTGGATTGCTCAATGCGTTGAAGGAGAGCTTTCATCTGGCGAAAGTAAAAGTGGGGCTGACCATCGCCTTTTGCAGGCGGAATATTGATGAAGAGAATATCGGTATCAAGAAACGCATCAATATCACCCTCTGGTTCCGGTGAAAGCCCAATCATATAAGGCTCCATGGCAACGGCAGAAATTGCTTCCAGCTTTTCTTTACGGGTGGTGGAACCTTTGACTGGGTAGCCATCTTTCACCAGTCGTTCGCCTAATGGCATGCCCAGCCAGCCACAACCCAGAATGCTGATGGTTTCTTTCATTATCGATCTCTTTCTTGCTAATGAATTGCAAATGCGAACTATTCTCGCTGATTGTTGCAACAAATGAAACAGTTCTGAATAACCGAGTTACCCGGTAGGGATTCTCTGAAGCGTCCCAATGACATAGAATAGCCATGAAGTTAATAGAGGAAGTGTTGCGTTGAACATTACATTCACTGAAGCCGCACAGAAATATCTTGCCCAATTATTAGAAAAACAGGGGGTTGAGGGGATTGGTGTACGCCTGTTTGTCAGTAATCCCGGCACGCCTCATGCAGAAACCTGCCTTGCCTATTGTAAGCCAGGGGAAGAGAAAGAGGGTGATTTGACCCTGGAGCTTGAGTATTTCAACTGCCATGTGGAAGGTCCAAGTGAGCCTTTTCTGGAAGAAGCCGTTGTTGATTTTGCCGAAGACAAGCTGGGTGGCCAGCTGACCATCAAGGCACCCAACGCCAAGATGCCCAAAGTTAATGAAGACAGCCCTCTGGATATAAAAATCAACTACTTCCTGCAGACGGAAGTTAACCCTGGGCTGGCCTCTCACGGTGGTGTGGTTTCACTGGTGGAACTGGATGACGGTATTGCTGTTCTTCAGTTTGGTGGTGGTTGTCAGGGGTGCGCTGCGGTCGATATGACCCTTAAGGATGGTGTTGAGAAAACGTTAATGGAGCGCATACCGGAATTGAAAGGCGTTCGTGATGTGACGGATCACAGTAATACCGAGAATGCGTTTTACAAATAAAGCAGATCATTCAGAAGAGGGAGGTGGTGTCCACTTCCTTTCTTCATTGTTTCCATTTTCATTGTTGGCTTTTGGTTTCACCCTATGAAGTCCCCCCTTATTACCCGTGCCGGAAAAGAAAAGCTTGAGCAGGAGCTTCAGTATCTGTGGCGAATAAAGCGCCCTGAAGTGACACAGGCTGTTTCTGAGGCTGCAGCTCTCGGGGACCGGAGTGAGAATGCGGAATATAAAGAAGGAAAGCGACAGCTCCGTGAGATTGACCGTCGTATACGATACCTCAGTAAACGGCTTGAAATCCTGAAGGTTGTCGATTATTCACAAGAGCAGGAAGGCAAGGCTTTTTTTGGTGCCTGGGTTGAGCTGGAAAGTGAAGCAGGAGAGCTGCTCCATTGCCGTATAGTGGGTGCAGACGAGATTGATGTGAAAAACAACCACATTACCATCGATTCCCCAATGGCCAAGGCAATGGTTGGGCGTCAGGTCGATGATGAAATTGTGGTGAATGCACCGGGGGGACGCAAAATCTGGTTTATCAATAAAATACAGTATCAGCCTTTTTCAGATGATGAATAGGCAAAGCTATGGTTTTTCAGGCTTTATTAATGGTACTTTTACTTAGTGGTAAAGATACCGGTATAACTCTCTGAAATAATGGTGTATCTTCTCCCGCCTTTTTGAAATCCCAAGCTCATTTAATCACCCAGTAGTCCGACGGAACTGTGAAGCGTTATAAACAGGCCATTTTATCCAATTTTTTTGTCACCGAAGACGGCAGTGCTGTGCGTCATCTGGTTGAGGCAAATCTGGATATTGAGTCAAGAAGTGACCGTACGCTCTGTACCGAAGTCCTGAACAGTGACTGTCGCTACGAGGTGTTGGTTAATGGCCATCTTTCCAGTGTCTGCATGATCTGCTCAGCCATTCTTGACCGCAGGATCAGCAATATGCCGGTAGAGCGTAAAGTCAGTTACAGCAAAAAGCAGGCCATTGAGGTCTATACACCACCCGATACCCAGTTATCACTTCTGGGAGGGGGGGAGTTTGTTCAGATTACCGAGTGTAAAGTGATCACTGCAATAGAAGAACAGCCCGAGCAAATCGAGCTGTTTATTTGAGAAAAAGTCAGTTCTATAAGATCTTTTAGCGGCGCCCCGGCAGAACGTCTTTCAGTTTATCTCTGATGCTGCGAAGCGTCTTCTCGGTAGTTTCCCAGTCAATACAGGCATCAGTAATAGAAATACCGTACTGCAGGTCATCCAGACTGTCGGTCATTTTCTGATTACCCCAGCCAATATTGCTCTCCACCATCAGGCTCACAATTGACTGATTGCCTTCAATTATCTGGTTATACCAATTGAATTTTCTAACTACTGTATAACTGCCCAATCACGGGAGCACAGACTGAACAGTCGACCAGCTTCGCTGCAAAGGTTATTCCAAGCTTCACAGCAACAATCTACAATATTTTCATAACCTGAAAATGCTTTGTTTGATAAGTCATGCTCCCGCATCCACTCCCATAGCCTTTCTGAGCTGTTTAACTCCGGTGCGAATGGT
>NZ_LUKQ02000211.1 GCF_001647025.1 Endozoicomonas atrinae | reverse complement strand
ACCATTCGCACCGGAGTTAAACAGCTCAGAAAGGCTATGGGAGTGGATGCGGGAGCATGACTTATCAAACAAAGCATTTTCAGGTTATGAAAATATTGTAGATTGTTGCTGTGAAGCTTGGAATAACCTTTGCAGCGAAGCTGGTCGACTGTTCAGTCTGTGCTCCCGTGATTGGGCAGTTATACAGTAGTTAGAAAATTCAATTGGTATCAAATGATTTTGCTTCCAGTTCATGAGACACCGCTTTCAGGATACTGGCGTTGTAGCTCTCAGGAACAGGGTGGGCAAAGACAACCAGTGTTTTCATTCAAACATTCTCTCCATGCTGAATCTTTATTAGTCTGGCCTGATTGTAGCTCTTATTAAGAAGGGCGTAAGCTGTTGCGTCCATGGGATTGTCTATGCTTATTTGCTTATTAACCCTAAAAAGACTAGAAGTATGGACAATTTCTTCCAACAGTGGCGCACCTATCGAACCATTGTTACTCATGGGTATATGGGGCATAAAGGGATCGCCGACAGTATTCTCAGGCAGTTGCAGCAGCGGCCACAACAAGGTTTGGATATTCTTGACCTGGGCTGTGGAGATGCAGAGGTGTTTTTCAGACTGCTACCGGAGCTGACGGTCAATGCTTACAAGGGCGTTGATAGTTCTGCTGCGGCTCTTGACGTGTTGACTGAGCGTTTTAACAGCAGGGATGTTACTTTTCAGCTTTACTGTCAGGATATGATGGATTTTTTATCGTCGTATGATGGTCAGTTTGACATTATTCTCGCCGGTTTTTGTATGCATCACTTGTCGTTTGATGAGAAAAAACGCTGTTTGCAGATGGCGTACCATTGCCTTCGTGAGCATGGGGTGATGTTTATCTATGACATTTTTTTGCAACCTGGTGAATCCAGAGATCAGTACCTTTCCCGTTATCTGGCATATATGCATTCCAACTGGGAAGCCATGTCGACTCTGGAGTTGGAAGCAGCAGGTGCTCATATTACAGGTTGTGACTTTCCTGAGGAGGTTGAGGTGTTCAGACAATGGTCTGAAGCGGTCGGGTTTGAACAGATCAGGAGCCTGTGGGAAGGGGAGTGGCACTCCCATAAGTTGCTTCAGCTCAAACGGGGGGAATCGTAGAGCGGCGGTTACTCTCTGTTCATCCTGATCTTTGACTCAGGTCAAGATAGTGGTTTGCCGCAATAGGTCATACTGATCCCAACAGCGTTACTTTCGGGAGCCAGGGATATGAGCAATGACAACCCATTAGTTAGCATGACGGCTGAACAAATCATGTGCCAGAAGGTGATTACCGTACCTTCTGACTGGTCAGTGGATCGGCTGGCGCGTTTTTTGACCGATAAGGCAATTTCCGGTGCGCCTGTAGTAAATAATGCCGGACAGTTGATTGGCGTTGTTTCATTTTCTGATATTGTCCGGCAGGCAGGCAGTGGCCTGGTTGATCTGGCAAAGCGGGATGACAACTTTTACAGCACCATGATGGATGAGTCACTGTCACCAGAGGATCAGCGCTCTTTCCATGATCTGGTGGATCAGTCCGTTTTGGTAAACGATATTATGACGCCGATGGTGTTTGAGGTGTCTCCGGATACACCGTTGATCCGTGTTGCTGAAGCGATGGTTAAAGGGCGTATTCACAGGGTTATGGTCACCAGGGATCGCTCACTGAAGGGTGTAATCAGTGCCCTGGATCTGCTGAAGGTGATGACGTTATAAGTGGTTTCTGAAAACTGCTTATCTGTTACTCGAACTTTTGCAGTCGTGCATTTTCAGGATACAGCACTTCCCTGTACATTCCCTGAAAATTGCTCCTGCATTTTCAGGATACAGTACTTCCCTGTACATAAAAAAAGGTACCGCCTAATCGGTACCTTTTCGTAGAGTGCTAACCGTCTTGTTCAATCGAAGCAGAAATGATTAACGGAAGATTTTCATCTCAACACGACGATTCTTCGAACGGGTTTCTTCTTTGCCATTGCTGGCAACAGGGTGTCTCTTGCCTTTACCCCAGGCTGCAATGCGGTCTTCTTCTATGCCTTTCTGCATGAGGTAAGCTTTAACGGCAAGAGCCCGGCTTTCAGAAAGATCCTGGTTCACCTGGTCTGGACCAATTTTACAGGTGTAGCCAGTGAGCTCGATACGCTTGGAATTACCCATATGTTTTACAACAGTATCCAGTAACTTGCGATCATTCATATCCAGGTCAGCAGTTCCAAAGTCAAAATAAATGGCTTTCGGCATCTTTTCTGCAACAACACAGTGAGAACTGGCTGCGCAGTTGGAACCATTATTGGTTGATTTGTAATCACTGGCGGCCATTTCACTGCTGGTTTTCATTATGCCGCAGCCAGTCATCAGAAGGGCTGCTGTCAGAAGGGCGGTTATTCTGAGTTGCCTTATCATGGTACTTCTCCATCCATGGTGTTTAATGATTTTTGATTCCCTTTTAGGGGAATTTCTACTGAGTATAGTGTTGTGGTTTCCCCTTGCAGGAGTATGTTGAAAAATCTTTCGGGAAGGCGGCAGTGAGACTGATTTTTGACAGAATATGTGGATTTTCAGGGATGAACGGTAGCTCTCAGGGAGCTACCTGTATGAATGTGGGGGAGTTGGGGATTCAGGCCTTTGAATAGAGTCACAGCAGCTGCAAGGTGAATATTGAGAGTTGGCATAGAACAGCCAGATACCACTGGCACTGAGCCGTGGTGGCAGTGAGACAAGCAGGGTATTTGAACCACCATCCTGCCTGTCTTTATAAAGGCTACTTTTCTGAGGTTAGCCTGTAACTGAAACAGGTTAATAAACAGTGCTGTACCAGTACTGTCAGACTTTTTTGAGAGTGATTCAATTCAGTCAGGGTTGGGAAGGAGGCAAGACTTTTCTATCCTGGGGTTAACTACTTATATAGCGGCTAGAGGTTGGGCGCATATCGAATAGTGAACACCCTGGAGACTTACGTATTCACGCTCAGTGACTCACAGTATGTCGTTTGTGACTGTCTAACTTTAATTGAAACTCGTTTTTATTGACGGGAAGCAATGGCTGTTTTCGTACTTTGGTTACTATCCCTTTCATCATGAGTTCTGGATCAGCATTTTTTTGTATTAAGGGTAGTAATAATCAGGCCTGATATCAGATAGAGAGCAAACTGAACTTAAGTAGTTAGCCCAATGAAACCATATTCTCTGAGCAAGTGGACAGCCACACTGCGGCATTACGACTCTGGCCACATAGCTGAGGCTAGGCTCCCGTCGGTGTGTCTTGAATAGTAACTGCCCACTCACTCAGAAATATTTAATTCCATTTACCCTACTACTTAAGTATCCATGATATTGCACAGTTGTTTTTATAAAACCAGAGGTTTTCATAGAGTGAATACATCTCGACAGCAACTAATCGAACTTACCTATAAATTTATGGAGTCCTTTAACACCAATAACCTTGATGATGTCATGGCCTTTTTTTCGGAAGGTGCAATCTATGATGAATTCAACGGCAGGAGAAACGAAGGTAAAGATGCCATCCGTCGAGCACTGGAACCACAGTTTTCTGGAAACTTTGGAGTTATGCAGTTCCTTGATGAGGATCTGTTTGTTGACGCGGATTCAGGCAAAGTTATGGTGAGCTGGCAGTGCAAGCTGGAGCTTAAGGGCCAGCCGGTATTCTGGCATGGTCTGGATTTGCTTCACTTTAATGGCGATACGGTGGTGCAGAAGCTTACTTATGCAAAAAGCAAGGCTCCGCTGTTTCATGATTGTTAAAGGGGGCTTGGGTTTCATTAAGGGGCCAATCTCTGAGAATCTTCCCTAGGCTCTGTTGACGTAAGGATTTTAAATTGAGGTCGCATTTTATTGCAGTCTCTTTTCTCTGGGCTTTTCTTTTCAGTTCAAAGCCTGGCTCAGGATGGTCTTGCTGATGAAATAGTGAGCTTGAATAATATTGATTCTCCCAGACAGGGCTTCAACACAAAATACGATATGATGAAAGTCATCGGCCATATAATCCACCTGTGTTACTTGATGATGGTTTGCTGGTTGGGAACCTGATGTCAGCAGCCATTGGCGCTTGTGACATTGAACCGTTGAGACGCCGAATTGGCAGAGGAGAGTACGGTTATATAGACAGTCTGTTAATTCATCATAATGGGCAACTGATTGTAGAGGGTTATTGGGGGAGTAGCGCAATTAACAAGCCCCACTTTGTTTTTTCAATTACAAAAAATATATTATCCAATGCCATTGGAAATGGCTATTGAACTTGGCCTGATTGGTGGAGTAAATGACTTTGTTTTAACGTATTTTCCAGAATTGCCAGAGAGTGATCTGGCCCCCGGTACTGGAAAAATACGAATTCATGACTTGTTGACAATGCATTATGGTCGCTTTCAAGGACATCAGCTGTTGAACCGGGAGTGGATGGAAGCTGCCAGCAGTCCAAAAACCGGCAATGGAAAATACGGCTACTTCTGGGGGACTGAAGACTTCAGGGCTGACGGTAACCTTGTTCAAACTATTTCTGGACGAGGAGCCAGGGGGCAGTTTATTTTTATGATGCCTCAGCTGGCGCTGGTGGTTGTAGTGACCAGCAGCAATGATAATAAAACCCGTAGGGCTCCTTTTGTTTTTGTACCAGAATTAATTCTACCTGCTTTTCTTTAATATTTTTGCGTACTATTCAGTCTTTGGTTTATCACCAAAAGACAAGGGTCGGCGGGAATTGTTTCCTTAAAAAGGTATCAAAATAATTTTCAGGCCTGTAAAGCCTGGTAACAGGTGATAGTCCTTAAATGGTGTAATTTATTGTGCTGGTCTACATTTAGCATGCTTTGGACTTAGTGATTTTTCGTAAATCCATTGATACTTATAAACGAGATTCCCACTTCATTAATTTGATCTCAGTATTGCTAAGTGAATTCATGACAGATGTTAATAACAATAGCGGGATTTGCATTTTCTGTAGGACTATTAATTTACTTAACAGTCCGGTGGCACTGGCCATCCTTTCTGGCACTACTTGTTGCCTGTTATACAGCAGGTTTAAGTTTTGGGCTCTCTCCAGATCAGGTCACTTCTGCTGTGATGAAAGGGTTCGGGACTACACTGGGAGATATTGGGTTAACGATCGCCCTTGGAGCGTTATTAGGGTACATTCTGGAATATTGTGGAGCCACCATCAGTATTGCCAGAGGAGTAGTCTCTATTTTAGGAGGGCGTTTTCCTGGTATTGCACTGGCGATCACCGGGTATATCGTTTCCATCCCAATTTATTGTGACTCTGGTTTTATTATTCTTAATTCCATGCGGCGGTATCTGGCGAAAACACATCATGTCTCTCCGGTTTTCCTTAGTACAGTTCTTAGTACTGCTCTCTATGCCACGCATACATTGGTGTTACCCACTCCAGGGCCGCTGATTGCAGCAATTAATTTTCAATTAACTGGCTACTTACCCATTGTTTTGATTCTGGGGCTGGTACTGTCATTGCTGGCTGCAGTTACGGGTTTTGTCTGGGCTTTATGTGTTCGTAACCTGATTCCTTCCAGACTTGAGTCTGAAATGGATGGAGAGGATTTGGTAAATGAAAGTTCAAATATGCCTTTTCTCACAGCAGTCACGCCAATTATGACACCGATGTTGCTGATTACAGCAGGCGGCATTGCAGGTCATGGGGATAGCCTAGTCAGTCAGTGGATTGGTTTTCTGGGGCAACCGGTAAATGCACTATTGGCAGGTTTGGCAACGACATTACCTCTGTTGAAATATGGTCTGGAAGGCAAGCTGCAAGTATGTATCTCAAAAGGGTTGGAAGCCGGAGGTAAAATTGTTCTGATTGTTGGTTGTGGTGGTGCTTTTGGGTATGTGCTGCAAAACAGTGAGCTGACCGAGCTGTTCACAAGAAACCCGGGATTCATAAATCTGGGGCTGTTTTTACCTTTTGTAATGGCTGCAATTATCAAAACTGCTGAAGGTTCAACGACCGTGGCATTGATAACCGCTTCTGTTCTGGCTAACCCTCTGTTACCTGCGTTAGGCCTTGATACAACAACTGGCAGGTTATTTGCCTTGTTTGCTTGCAGTGCTGGAGCAATGACCATTGCTCACGTCAATGACAGTTATTTCTGGGTTATCACTGAATTTACCGGGATGGATACGGCAACAGCGCTGAAGTCCATAACAGTGGCGACTTTTTTACAGGGAACAGTTGTGTTACTGGCTGTGCAGTTGCTGGCTTTCTTTCTTGATGTTGTTGCACTGCAGACTTTGCCATTTCTGGTGAGTTAAATGTAAAACGCAGTTACCGCTGGGTAGTGGTAACTGCGTAACATAACCCTCATCAGCGATGAGTTATCAAAGCAGGTTAAATCTCAGTCAGCATCTGGGCTGCTGCTTTGTAAGGCAGATCCTGAGCCTGGGCAACACTCTCACAGGTAACAACACCCTTGCAGACATTCAGGCCTTCAAGCAGATGTGGGTTTTCTTCCAGAGCCTTACGTGGGCCTTTGTTGGCAATCTGAAGAACATAAGGCAGTGTTGCATTGTTCAATGCCAGGGTGGAGGTTCGGGCCACGGCGCCGGGCATGTTGGCAACACAGTAATGAACCACTTCATCAATGATAAAGGTTGGTTCTGCATGAGTAGTGGCTACTGAAGTTTCCGCACAGCCGCCCTGATCAATGGCTACATCCACAATAACGGAGCCAGGCTTCATCTTGCTGACCAGCTCCCGGGTGATGAGCTTGGGTGCTGCAGCGCCGGGCAACAGTACACCGCCGATGACCAGGTCAGCGGACACTACATGCTGTTCAATAGACTGGGAGGTGGAATACACGGTGCGAACACGGTTGCCATATTGGGCATCCAGGCGGCGCAGGGCATCCACTGAACGGTCAAGTACAACGACCTCTGCACCCATACCTACGGCCATTGCTGTTGCATTCTGGCCAACAACCCCGGCACCAATAATTACGACCTTGGCGGGCTCAACTCCGGGAACACCGCCAAGCAGCATACCGCGTCCAGCCATGGATTTTTCCAGACAGCGTGCACCTGCCTGAATGGACATACGACCAGCAACTTCAGACATAGGAGCCAGAAGTGGCAGTCGGCCCTGGGCATCGGTCACTGTTTCATAAGCGATACAGGTGGCGCCGGAATTGATAAGGTCTGTGGTCTGTGGCTCATCGGGTGCCAGATGCAGGTAGGTGAACAGTGTATGGTGGGGTTTCAGTCTGGCGCGCTCTACGGCCTGAGGCTCTTTTACTTTAACAATCAGTTCAGCGGCCTCGAAAACCGCTTCAGCCGTTTCCAGAATAGTGGCGCCTGAGGCCTGGTAATCTTCGTTAAAAAAACCTACGCCATTACCAGCATGGTCCTCAACAAAAACCTCATGTCCGTTTTGAACCAGCTCTTTAACAGCAGCCGGTGTGAGGCCTACGCGGTACTCGTGATTTTTGATTTCCTTGGGAATACCTATCCGCATATTCAACTCCATGATCATATTAACGTGGGTTATAACAATATTTAACATTAATTCTCACAGGATTTTGTCTTGAATATGTCTTTTTTTTGGTTATTTATACTAAAAAAACTTTTGGTTTGTTTTTTTGCTCTGTGTTCAGGAAAATGTGACAAATAAAGCCTTTTATCCGCCTGAGACTGTATTTCGTTGAATATATTGAACATCTCTCTGCGACTGGGCAGTATTGTCATAAAAAAGGCACCAACAATAACAAAGAGAACAAGTTAGGCATTAGTTGGCACTTTGCCCGGCAAGGGCCTTTGCCTCAGACATATCCAGACTGAACGCAGTGCTTGCTCTCAAAAAAACAGGGGACTTATAAATGCCAGACTTCAAGACAGAGCTCGCTGATTACCTTGAACACTATCCGAATACTGAGTACATCGATACCTTACTGCCTGATATTAATGGCTTTATCAGGGGAAAACGTATTCCTGCATCTGGCTTCAAAAAACTGGAAAAAGGCTGTTACCTGCCTTGCTCGGTATTTTCCCTGGACATTACCGGTGTCACGATAGAAGAAGCCGGGTTGGGAATGACCATTGGAGAGCCTGATCGCATCTGTGTACCAGTGCCTGGAACACTAGCTCCGTCTGCTGCGGATCCGGAGAAAATAGCTCAGGTACTTTTAACTATGCAGGAAGAGGATGGTAGTGGTTTTCCCTATGAGCCGCGGAATGTCCTGACCAATATTGTTCAGCGGTTTAAAACACTTGGCTACAAACCCGTCGTGGCCCTGGAGCTTGAGTTCTATCTGATTGACCCGAAGCGTACATCAGAAGGAAAAATACAGCCGCCAGTCGGTTTTGTGACAGGTGTCCGAGAAACCATGAGCCAAGTCTATTCCGTTGATGGGCTGGTGGATTTTGCCGGATTTCTGGACGATGTTAATCAGCTGGCCAAAGCTCAGGGGGTTCCTGCAGATTCTGCAGTGGCAGAAGCTGCACCCGGGCAGTTTGAGATTAACCTCAAGCATGGCGAAGATGCGGTTGCGGCCTGCGATCATGCGATTATGCTGAAGCGATTGATCCGCGAATTGGCGGGTCGTTATAACTATGAAGCGACCTTTATGGCCAAACCTTATGAAGAGCAGCCAGGCAATGGTCTGCATATTCATGTCAGCCTTCAGGATGATGCTGGTGGTAATGTATTTGCCAATGCAGATGGGGAAGACAGTAAACTGCTTCAGCATGCTATTGCCGGATCCATTGAAATGATGCCGGAAACCGTGGCGTTGCTCAGTCCGAATATAAACTCCTATCGTCGTCTTGTTCCTGATATGTATGTGCCGTTGCATGCATCCTGGGGACACAATAATCGAACTGTATCGTTAAGAATTCCGGCCAGTGGGAAGGCTGATCGCCGAATAGAACACCGCCTTGCTGGGGCTGATGCTAATCCATACCTGACGTTGGCAGCGGTGCTTGCCGGCATGCTGTATGGCATTGAGAATAAGCTGACACCGCCAGAAGAAGCATTGCCGGGGGAGGGTAACGACTACCCTCTGTTACCCCATCGCCCTGCTGAAGCATTATCCAGGCTGGCAGAAGGAGAGCTGCTTTCTGAATATATCAGCCAGCAATATATTGATCTCTATACACTCTGCAAGCGCGAGGAGTTATACCAATTGAATTTTCTAACTACTGTATAACTGCCCAATCACGGGAGCACAGACTGAACAGTCGACCAGCTTCGCTGCAAAGGTTATTCCAAGCTTCACAGCAACAATCTACAATATTTTCATAACCTGAAAATGCTTTGTTTGATAAGTCATGCTCCCGCATCCACTCCCATAGCCTTTCTGAGCTGTTTAACTCCGGTGCGAATGGT
>NZ_LUKQ02000210.1 GCF_001647025.1 Endozoicomonas atrinae | reverse complement strand
GAAAATCAACATCATTAAAACCTTCGGGTAGCTGTGGTCGACGAGACATCTGTTCTAGATAATGCATGGTAATGATGCCTAAGCATAGTTGGCGGCAGCTTAAGGATTTAGAAAATGCGATTGGTATTATTCCCGGGTATCAATTGCTGATCAAAACAAGAGCCAAGCCACTGCTCGATAATGATTGGAGCCTGAATAAAAGCAAGGTGATTGATGCACCACTGGTGGTGGGTGCCAGCCTTTTTGGAATCGGGTGGGGTTTACTGGGTGTCTGTCCGGGCCCGGCTGTAACGTCAGCATTTTCTGGCAATAGCGACGTGTGGATGTTCATTGCAGCCATGATGGCGGGGTTGTTCATCAGTCATCAAGTCAAAACTAAAATATTGAGATGAGCCACTTCTGAAAGATGTTTGTATAACCACGAAGATCACGAGGTACACAAAGGAAGAAAATTATCTCCTCCTTGGTGAACTTCGTGCTCTTTGTGGTTAAAAAATGCTTACTGGCTGACCTTCCGTTTACGAGGCTGTCTGCCTGCTGGCTTTGAGGCCTTGGCTGAATCAGGCTTCTTGGCACTGCTCTTTTTCTTCTTACCCGCAACCTTCTTTTTGCTGGAAGCGGCTGGCTTGCCCTTTTTACCCGTCGTTCTGGAAGATTTCCTGCCTTTCGGCTTACGACCCGATGGCTGACCATCCTCAGAAGCACCTTTAGCAGATGATGAAGAGCCCTTCCCTTTTTTAGCCGCTTCTTCAGCTGCCTTAGCTTCTCTGAGCAGTTTCGCCTTGGCCGCTGCAGACTTAAATCGACTGCCTAACGCAGCACTTCCTGATGAGCGGGATTTTTTAGCAGAACCGGACTTACTGGATGACTTTCTTCTTCCAGGCTTACTAAGCGCTGACAGCAGTTCAAAGTCAATCTTCTTATCATCCAGATCAACCTTACTGACCATCACTTCCAGTTCATCGCCCAGACCAAACCGACGTCCGGTCCGCTCACCGCGCATACAGTGATGCACATTGTCGTAAATGTAATAATCATCAGGCAGGCTGGTCACGTGAACCAAGCCCTCGACAAATACATCTTTCAGCTCAACAAACAACCCAAAGCCGGTGACTGAAGAGACGATACCGCTGAAGGTTTGACCAATATGTTGCTGCATATAGTCACACTTCAACCAGTCCATCGCATCACGGGTTGCCAGATCGGCCCGTCGCTCTGTCGCAGAGCAGTGCTCTCCCAGTGATTGGATATCACCCGCTTTGTATGGATAGATGCGTTTTTCAGGTATTGGGCTGGCACCCACACGAACCACATGCCGGGAAGGAATCTCTGAGCGAATAATGTGACGAATCGCCCTGTGCACCAGTAGATCAGGGTAACGCCGTATCGGCGAGGTAAAGTGCGCATAAGCCTTAAAGGCCAGACCAAAGTGCCCCTGATTATCACCACTGTAGACCGCCTGGCTCATCGAGCGCAGTACCACGGTCTGAATCACATGGTAATCAGGACGGTCTTTTACCTTAAGCAACAGTGCCTGAATATCACGAGGGGTGATTTTCCCTGAGGAAAGCGCCAGCCCCAGGCTGCCAAGAAAACTGTTCAGGTTAAGCTTCTTCTCCAGCGTCGGCCCTTCGTGCACCCGGTAAAGCCCTGGGAGATTATGCTTCTCAAGAAACTTCGCCGCGCACACATTGGCACATAGCATACATTCTTCAATGAGCTTGTGAGCGTCATTACGCTCCCTTGGCACAATCTGCTCAATCTTACGGTGGCGACCAAAAATAATCTGTGTTTCTACCGTATCAAAATCAATCGTACCCCGCTCTGCCCGCACGGATACCAATGTTTTGTACAGTGAGTACAGGTCCTCAAGGTGAGGCACTAGCGGCTTGTACTCTTTCCGTAGCTCCCGGCCCTCATCACTGAGGGACAACATATCCCAGACCTTGGTATACGTCAGACGGGCATGGGAGCGGATAACACTTTCATAGAATTTGTAACCGGAGATCTTGCCTTTGCCACTGATGGTCATTTCACAGACCATTGCCAGTCGATCTACTTCTGGATTAAGGGAACACAAGCCATTGGACAGAACCTCAGGCAACATGGGAATAACATGCCCCGGGAAGTAAACCGATGTCCCCCGGTTAACCGCTTCCTTATCCAGAGCCGAGCCCGGTTTCACATAATTAGAAACGTCCGCAATCGCAACAAAAAGTCGCCAGCCGCCACCTTTTTTCGGCTCACAATAAACCGCATCATCAAAATCACGGGCATCTTCACCGTCAATAGTGACAAAAGGCGTTTCCCGTAAATCGACCCTGAATTCCTTATCGGGTTCTGCTACCTCAGTAGTAAAACCCTTGCACTGTTTTTCTACCTCTTCTGGCCAGTCATGGGGGATATTATGGGTGCGAACAGCAACCTCAACCTCCATTCCAGCATCGGCTCTGCCACCCAGAATTTCCTTAACAATCCCCATAGGCATATTGCGACGCCCAGGCTGCTGGGTAATTTCCAGCAGAATATACTGACCCTCCGTTGGCATCAGTGGGCCTGGCTGGACAATAATTTCCCGGCTGATGCGGGGGTTCTCGGGCACCATAAAGGCTGCACCGGACTCGGTATAGTAGCGACCAACAACCTGTGTCGTATTTCTCTCAAGCACCTCAACCAGCTGACCTTCCCTGCGTCCCCGATGATCAACGCCTGATTCACGTACTACCGCACGATCGCCATCAAACAATTGCCTCATCTCACGGGGGGACAGGTAGAGGTCATCGCCACCACCATCCGGAATTAAAAAGCCAAACCCTTCTTTATTTCCCTGAACAATGCCTTTAATAAGATTCAGCTTACTGATCAGGGCAAAGGCGTTCTTGCGATTTTGCAGCAGCTGACCATCACGGATCATCGCCTTCAGACGAAACATCAGCGCTTCTTTCTGTTCTTCGTCGCTTATACCCAGTTCACGGCACAACGCACGATGACTGACTGGTGCTCCCCGCTCCTCAAGGTATTCCATGATATACAGACGACTGGGGATCGGGTTCTCATAGCGCTCTGCTTCGAGAGATGCCTGACTATCCTGGCTTTTCCACCCTTTTGACATGTGGTTATTGCACCTCTTTACCAGCTCAGGGCTGCTTTAGGGAAATAAAAATGCATTGTCATACCGTTTTCTTTTAGCTCAGGGCTTTCGCTAGCTCATGGCTACCTTCAGCTCGGGTCGTGGTGGAAGGAAAACATTGAATCCATTCTGTATTAGTACATGTATCGGCGAGTCAATGCAAAGAGGGGGTTAGGCTCTGTTGACATAAGGTTACAGGCTCAGCTAAAACCAGGGCATTCGTGGCCAGGCGCAGGAACGCAGGAATACCAACGTCTTTCAAGTTCCTGCAACGACGTCACGGGTGCTCTGGTTTGAGCCCGAAGGGTGGCTTGTATAGCCGCCTTCCAGCATCGTTGGACTGGTTGGATGTAGAACCACTACACCTGCACCAGTCCGCCTTGTGGAAGGCGGCTATATAAGCCACTGAATCTGCAACATTATGTCAACAGAGCCTACAATAAAATGCCAATAAAAGAATAGCCGATCCATCCCATGATAAACCGGCTATTTCTTTTTAAGAGAAGTCAGGGGCTATTGATGTTTCATCTCAAGTCCCTGATCGGAGCAATCAGGCAAACGGCTGACGCAGGACAATAGTTTCTACACGGTCAGGTCCGGTAGAAATAATATCAATCGGCGCACCGGTTACTTCTTCAAGACGCTTGATGTAAGCCAGTGCATTTGCAGGCAGCTCATCAAGACTCTTCACACCAAACGTAGACTCGCTCCAGCCTGGCATCTCTTCATAAACAGGCTGAACAGACTCGTACTCTTCAACATCAACAGGCGTAGTAATGGACTCACCATCAGCATTCTTGTAATCCACGCAGATGCGGATCGTTTCAAGACCATCAAGCACGTCCAACTTGGTCAGGCAAAGACCACTGACAGAGTTGATCTGAATAGCCTGTCTCAGGGCGACGGCATCAAACCAGCCACAACGACGTGGACGCCCGGTAGTAGCGCCAAACTCATTACCTACTTTGGCAAGATGGCGTCCATTTTCATCATCCAGCTCTGTTGGGAAGGGGCCTGAACCAACACGGGTAGTGTAAGCCTTGGTAATACCCAGTACGTAATCCAGGTACAGCGGGCCAAAACCGGTACCAGTAGAGGTACCACCAGCGGTGGTGTTGGATGAGGTTACAAACGGGTAAGTACCATGGTCGATGTCCAGCAGAGAACCCTGGGCACCTTCAAACAGAATATGGTCGCCACGCCCATGATGCTCATGCAGACGGTCTGAAACACGATCAATCATCGGAATCAGTTCTTTGGCCATGGCGAGGGTGTCGTCCAGAACGGTCTGGTAATCTACGGCTTCTGCCTTGTAGTAGTTCTGCAGGGCAAAGTTGTGATAGTCCATCACTTCTTTCAGCTTTCTGGCAAAACGCTCAGGGTGCAGCAGATCAGCAACGCGCAGACCTCTGCGGGCCACCTTATCTTCATAAGCAGGGCCGATACCACGACCCGTAGTACCGATTTTTGCTTCACCACGGGCCAGCTCACGCGCCTGATCCAGTGCCACATGGTAAGGCAGAATCAGAGGACAGGCCGGGCTGAGCTTCAGGCGCTCACGAACAGGAACACCAGTTTCTTCCAGCTGCTTCATCTCTTTCAGCAGCGCTTCAGGAGACAGCACAACACCGTTACCGATGTAGCAAACCACATCTTCCCGCAGGATTCCGGAAGGAATCAGGTGCAGAACGGTTTTCTCACCATTAATAACAAGGGTGTGTCCGGCATTATGGCCGCCCTGGAAGCGAACAACGGCTTCAGCCTGCTCTGTCAGCAGGTCGACAATCTTGCCTTTACCTTCATCACCCCACTGGGTGCCAAGTACGACAACAGTCTTACCCATGGAATCGGTCTCTTAGTTTCAATGCAATGCAGCCTGACGCTGCATCAGTAACTTTACAAATCCGCAGAACACCTGCGGAAAAACACGGCAATCGGTTGCCACCCCGAACGGCATACTGTTCCACCGGTACTTCCTGGCGGAGCAGACCTTGATGCCATTTTATAAAGGTTCAACCAACCATTCGCCGTCACGGCAGATCAGCTGATGGTTGCAACCCATGCCCGCTGCTTCTGTCCCTTGCCCGGGCAGTTGGCGAACTACCCGTTCCCCCTGCCGACGCAGGGACTGCACAATGGCAGCATCCGCATCAACAGGTGCAAAAATGGTTGTGCCTTCTATACAGTCATCTGTACTTTCTGCTTTCAGTTCCAGCAACGCCTTGAGGTCAGTACTGAAACCTGTCGCTGGACGTGATCGGCCAAAGGCTTCACCGATCCCATCATAGCGTCCACCTTTAGCGACAGCCTGCCCCTGTCCAGGCAGGTAGGCCGCAAAAACGACACCCGTATGATAGTTGTAACCCCTGAGCTCTCCCAGGTCGAAATAAAAACCAGTCCCTGGATAGAGGCTGGTAATATCTCTGGCAATCAATCCAAGCTCATCCAGGGCAGTGGCGACTCCCTCAGGGGCATCAGCCAGCTCACCTCTGGCCCGCTCAAGTATTTCCGGACCACCTGCCAGATTGGGCAGGCTTTTCAACATCCTCGCGGACGCCTCACTGATATCCCAGCGGTTTACCAGCTGTTCAACTTCAGAGATCGCTTTTCGCTGCAGGGCATCAAAGAGTTCCTGCTCCTGATCACCCGACAGTCCGGCCTGAGATGCCAGTAGCCGATATATCTGCACATGCCCGAGATCCAGGCTGACTGAATCGGCATCCACCTGAGCCAGGGTTTCCAGCATCAGGGAAATCACTTCCAGGTCACTTGCAACACCAGAGTGGCCATACAGCTCTGCACCGATCTGGATCGGCGATCTTGAAGCCCCCAGAGAAGCCGGGCGGGCGTGAAAGACACTGCCCGCATAACAGAGTCTTACTGGCCCATCCACTTTCAGGGTGTGCGCATCAATTCTTGCCACCGCAGGCGTTGTATCTGCCCTTAACCCCATGGTTCTGCCGGTCAATTGATCGGTTACCTTGAAGGTTTGCAGATCAAGGTCATGACCGACACCTGCCGTCAGCGATTCCATAAACTCCAGATGAGGAGGAATCACCAGCTGGTAACCCCAGCGGTCGAACAAGTCGAGCATGTCGCGCCTTAACTTTTCAGCACAACGGGCTCTGCCGGGAAGAATTTCCTCAATTCCATCAGGCAGCAGCCAGCGATCAGCGACGGTCATAACAGCCTCTCTTATTGTTACTGTGGAATTTTTTCTTCGCTCCTTTCCCACCGAGCCATGCCTGGTTATTGGAAAGTTTCCTAAGCGAAGTGGCTAACCATTGATCAGATACAGTAAAGCCACACCCACCAGCATGCTGATCAGACCGGCAATTCTGAGTTGCCGATCATCAATTTCAGCCAGCCGGCTCACTAATTGTCGCCAGCGTTGTGGGTAAAGAAATGGCACAACCCCCTCAAGCACCAGCATCAAGCTGAAAGCAATCAATAATTGCTGCCCAAAGTCCATTGCCCATTCTCCGCTGATGATACCAAACGAACTTTCTAACTCCCTGTTGCGTTGAAGATTTGAGCCTTACCCTGCGTTGGCAATCGTCGCCATATCTAAAGCTCAAGTTTTCATGTTCATAACGAGAGTCAGGAAGCACAACCGGTATTAGATCCCAGCATGGCCATGAGTTCACAGCCACACGTTCAATGAACCCACACACGAAAAAACCGGGCGAGGCCCGGTTTTGATAATATTACCACTCTATTAGCAAGAGTTCATTATTTGCCTTGCTTATCGTGGTTAAAGTAGCGGAAGAAATCACCTTTCGGCTCAATCAGCATGATGTCACCAGACTCTCCGAAGCTCTCTTTGTAGGCCTGAAGGCTACGATAGAAAGCGTAGAACTCCGGATCCTGCTGATAAGCTTTGGCATAAATCTCAGCGGATTTGGCATCCCCATCACCACGAACCATTTCAGACTGGCGGTAGGCATCGGCCAGAACAACCCGCTTTTCACGGTCAGCATTCGCCATGATACCTTCTGCCATCTCCTGACCACGGGAACGATAGTCCTGAGCCTCTTTCTCACGCTCGGATGACATCCGCTCGAATACGGAGTCACTGACCTGTGGAGGCAGGTCAATCCGCTTGATACGAACATCCATAACGCTGACACCAAGCTCCTTCTGGGCAACTTCATTCAGCGTTTTAGTCAATTCATCCATCATCTCATCACGCTGGCCAGAGACCACTTCGTTCAGAGTGAGGCTACCAAACTGGTTCCGCATGCTGGACTCAGCACGTTGGGCAAGCAGGTTGCTGGCACGGAATACATCCCCCGCCGTTGCACGGTAGAAGTCGTAGACATTATGAATTCGCCACTTGATGTAGGAATCCACAATAACCGCTTTCTGCTCAAGGGTCAGGAAACGCTCGGATGGGACATCAAGCGTCTGCAGACGACCATCAAACACCTTAACCTTGTCAATCAGCGGGATTTTTACATGCAGACCTGGAGGAATGCTGTCGCGAACCACCTGTCCAAAACGAAGTTGAACCGCTCTCTCCCGCTCGGAGATAACAAATAAACTGCCCCATGCCAGTATCACAACAACCAGGGAAATAATCAGTCCAGTGAAGGCTTTCTGACTCATCGACTTACCCTCCCCCCACTGACTCGCGAGCTATTGACGCGCTTATTCAATTCTTCTGTCACCCGGGTGGTAATCTCGTTTAATTCCTGTGCTGACAGCTGTCTGGAAGGCATATTGCTGCTGCCATGAGACTGTGTCAGTTTATCCAGCGGCAGATACATCATGTTATTGCCACCTTCAACATCCACCAGGACCTTGTTGGACTTACTGAACACTTCTTCAATGGTTTCAATGTACAGACGCTCACGGGTGACGTCCGGAGCCCGCTTATATTCGCCCATCAGCTTCACGAAACGATCCGCTTCACCCTCTGCCTTAGCGACAACCTCATCACGGTAACCGTTGGCATTCTCGATGATACGTTGAGCCTGACCACGGGCTTCAGGAACGATCTTGTTGGCATACACCTGAGCCTTGTTCTTAGCTCTTTCTTCGTCCTCACGGGCGCGGATAACGTCATCAAACGCTGCCTGCACTTCTTTTGGAGGATGAG
Source organism: Endozoicomonas atrinae (assembly GCF_001647025.1). GTDB lineage: Bacteria > Pseudomonadota > Gammaproteobacteria > Pseudomonadales > Endozoicomonadaceae > Endozoicomonas > Endozoicomonas atrinae. The sequence continues at coordinate 1,176 of NZ_LUKQ02000210.1, read as the reverse complement.
CACTCTCAATGTTGACCTTGGCAACATTCAGGCCGGTGCCGTAGCTGTCCAGATAGGCCTGAAGGCGATCGCGCACTTCAATACCCATCACTTCACGGCCTTCAGTCAACACCTGATACATCTCGGAGCCACCGACAACATGGCGCAGAGCACTTTGTGTCGCTTCTTCCAGGCTCACCAGAGGTTTGGCAACGTTGAGCACATAGTCTTTGATGTCTTCAATGTTGTACTGAACCGACATGGCCACTTCGACGATATTCTCGTCTTCAGTCAGCATTTGCTGCAGAAGGTTGTACGTCCGCAGTTCAGTAACCCGCTCCTGAAACTTGGTTTCAATAGGAGGAAAGTACATATGCAGACCAGGGCCAACAGTCTCTGCATACTCACCAAACCGAAGAATGACGGCCTGCTCCTTTTCATCAACGGTATAGACCGCATTCCAGATATAAGCAGCAACAGCCAGAATCAGGATGCCAATAAACATTCCGGAAGAAGAGCCTGCCTGGGCACCACCACCGGAACCGCCTTTACGACCTCCCCCAAACATGGAATTCAGTTTTTCCTGAAATTTGCGAAAAGCATCATCCAGGTCCGGTGGTCCTTGCTTATCGCCTTTGTTACCACCGCCCCATGGATCCTGGTTATTTCCACCCGGCTCGTTCCAGGCCATATATGTCTCCGTAGAGTCAGCATCAAATTGAATTTTGGTTTGAGCATCCCTGTTACTGGGGACGACAGCTATTAAATCAATTGCCGGTCCATCAGAGGATGTGCATACCATAGTCACCTTCAGACCTTGAGAGCCTGCTAGGTATGACATGACGTCGCAGGATAAATTTCCAGAGCAGCCATCAACTTTCACTCCACCACAGGGGAGTAAAAAATGCAACGTATCCTTGCTGTCCGGGATCCTGTCAAACCTTTACGAGCACTCGATATGACGTGCACCGTAAAGATAGTTCCTGAGCCAGATTGTAGAGTTTGGATAGCGAATAGCGCAAGCCGAATTGGTAAAGACCGCAACGGATTTTCTTTACAAACACCGAATTATACCAATCGCATTTTCTAAATCCTTAAGCTGCCGCCAACTATGCTTAGGCATCATTACCATGCATTATCTAGAACAGATGTCTCGTCGACCACAGCTACCCGAAGGTTTTAATGATGTTGATTTTC
>NZ_LUKQ02000021.1 GCF_001647025.1 Endozoicomonas atrinae | reverse complement strand
GAAAATCAACATCATTAAAACCTTCGGGTAGCTGTGGTCGACGAGACATCTGTTCTAGATAATGCATGGTAATGATGCCTAAGCATAGTTGGCGGCAGCTTAAGGATTTAGAAAATGCGATTGGTATTAATCAAAATCTAGACCAGGCTTACACTGGTTATGTACTAAAACTTTGCCCCAAATAAACAGAAATTAAGCAACCAAAACAGATGAAAGCTTCCGCCTTTTACTTAATGGGTTGAAACAGTGTCATTCTCACCACCGTTTTTATTACCTGGGGAGAAAGAGGCTGCATCACCCAAAACCTCGTGATCTACTGTACTTTCTTTCTGTAGCTGCTCTATTTGCTGGGAAGACATATAAAAATCCGCTTCCCGCCCCTCCAGAACCCTCTGGCCATGCCAGGGCAGTAACCGATAATCAGCGTGATGACTGTAATCCAGAAATGGATACTTGATAATCTGAAAGTAGGGAGAATAATCAAAGTCGCTGGGAGTGCAAAGCTTTGGGTTTCGTTGAAAGAGCTGTACGCCAGAACCCCCATCATGTTTAACCAGAGGCAGAATGGGAAAGTGAATAAAACTAAAAGCTTCTGCAATCATGGTTGAGCAGACGGTTTTTGTTTCCTGGCCTGGAGAGTGCTGGAACAATGAAGAGCCAAGCCTTCTGGGTAGAAAAGAGTAAGGGAAGAAGAACCTGGCAAGATCGAGTATCTGTCGGACGTTATAATCCATACCTAGACGACTGGTCGCGTAATGTATTACTTTCTGACTATCGCTATAGCTCAGCCCTTTTGGGCGGCAAATGCGCAAATGCTCCCCTTCATAGTTTTTCAGGGGTTGGATAGCGGTGCCGATTCCCAGCTCACTCTCAATAATCAGCTGTTCGTCAGGGGAGCCACCGTAGGATTCACTGACCACCTGACGAATTCTGTCATCCTCAATATCGTGAAGTCGCCCGATGTACAACATGGCATGGGACCAGGGACTTTGAGTAGTTTGCTTAATAACCTGACTGACTCTGGACCTTCCTTCAACCAACAGAACATCGCAGGGTTTAATCTCATGCCTGACACGCTCAAAATCACACAAGGGGCTTGTCTTTTCCTGAGTGTTGCGGCTTAGCCAGTCTGTAAGACAACCCGCAACTATTTTAAAGAGTTCCATGCTCCAATCCTGAGCCAATTCTTATTTCTTTATGTTAGCATTTGTTATTTTTTAAATTATAAATAGAGATAAAATTGACATTTTTTCATGAGATCACCTGCTTAATGGCAAGTACCCTGAAAAACATCAAAAATTTGTTATTTCCGCATAAGGCGGAATAATGGGCTGAATAGCCAGCAAGCGTGGGAGAGTGCTTTGTGAGCAATCAATCAAGGCCGGAAAATATTGTTTCAAATCTGCAGTTTTTGAAAAAAAAGACAGGGTTGCCTCCCGTGCACAGCTGGAACCCTCCTTTTTGTGGTGATATTGATATGCGCATCAGTCGGGATGGCCGGTGGCACTACAATGGTTCCCCCATTGGCAGGGAGTCGATGGTAAAACTATTTGCTTCAGTTCTCAGGCATGATGATGACGGCTATTACTATCTGGTCACTCCGGTAGAAAAAGTGAGAATTCAGGTCGATGACGTGCCGTTTGTTGCTGTTTCTGCAGAGGTTCGCGATGGAGACAACGGGCCTGAGTATTTGTTCAGTACCAATGTAGGCGATGAGGTAGTGCTGGATAGTGAGCACCCTCTGGTAATGATGAAACACAAAGAAAGTGGTGAGTCTATACCGTATATCAGGGTCAGAGATCGATTGAATGCATTAGTGAGCCGAAATGTCTTTTATCAATTAGTTGAAGAAGCTATAGAAGTAGATGTAGAAGGTGGTGTCGAGCTAAGAATCAGCAGTCAGGGAAGAGAATATTCGTTGGGAGTAATAGAGGGCGGTTAATCCACCCTCACTCATGATGATTACATATTAGGGTAGTTCGGGCCGCCAGCACCTTCTGGCGCAACCCAGGTAATATTCTGGGCTGGGTCTTTGATGTCACACGTCTTGCAGTGAACACAGTTCTGGCTGTTTATCTGGAACCGGTTGTCACCGCTTTCCTCGTCAACAACAATTTCATAAACCCCAGCAGGGCAGTACCTTTGTGCAGGCTCATCATAAACCGGAAGATTTTGCTTTAACGGAATGGTCGCGTCTGCAAGCTTCAAGTGGCACGGCTGATCCTCCTCATGATTAGTGTTGGAGAGGAAAACTGAACTCAAACGGTCAAAAGTGATAACCCCATCCGGTTTCGGATAGTTGATGGGACTGGACTCTGCCGCGTGCTTAAGCTGGGCGTAATCCGGAACCGTATCGTGCAGGGTGAATGGCAGTTTGCCATTGAAAATATTGAGGTCTGCAAAGGCAAAGGCGGCACCAAAGATATTGCCAAACTTATGCATGGCAGGACCAAAATTCCGCTGCTGATGCAGTTCTTTATAAAGCCAGGATGCTTTGAATGCCTCATCAAACGATTCCAGCTTGCCGCCTTCAGAGCCTGCGCTGACCGCCTTGAAGACTTCTTCAGCCGCAATCATTCCTGACTTCATTGCGGTATGAGAGCCTTTTATTTTTGCCCCGTTCATGGTTCCGGCATCACAACCAATCAATACCCCCCCTGGGAACGTCATTTCTGGTAATGACTGCGGACCACCTTTAGCCAGTGCTCTTGCCCCATAAGAAACCCGTTTTCCACCTTCCAGGTATTGCTTGATAACTGGACTCTTTTTGAATCGCTGGAACTCTTCAAAGGGGCTAAGGTGCGGATTTGAATAGCTCAAATCGGTAATCAAGCCCAGTACCACCTGATTATTCTCGAGATGGTAGAGGAATCCGCCACCGGTAGAGCCGCTTTCAGCCAATGGCCAGCCAGCTGTGTGAACTACCAGGCCCTGCTGGTGCTTCTCTGGTTCAATATCCCACAGCTCTTTAATGCCAATGCCGTAATGTTGAGGATCACGCCCCTCATCAAGACTAAAGTGACTGATGAGCTCTTTACCCAAATGCCCACGGCACCCTTCAGAAAAGAGAGTGTATTTGGCGTGCAGCTCCATACCTGGCATAAAGCTGTCTTTCTCTTCGCCGGAGGCTGAAACGCCCATGTCTCCAGTTGCTATCCCCTTTACACTACCATCATCATTAAAGAGTACTTCCTGGGCGGCAAATCCCGGAAAAATTTCTACCCCGAGAGACTCTGCCTGCTCAGCCAGCCAACGGGTGAGATTGCCAAGACTTATAATGTAATTACCTTCGTTGTGCATGGTTTTAGGCACAAAAAGGTTGGGTACTTTTATTGATTTTTCTTCAGAACGAAGCACATAAATATCATCGGATGAAACTGGCGTATTTAACGGTGCACCCAGTTCTTTCCAGTTGGGAAACAACTCATTAAGAGCCGTTGGTTCAAAAACTGCACCTGAGAGGATATGAGCTCCAACTTCCGAACCTTTCTCTACAACGCAGACGCTGAGCTCTTTATCCTGCTCCTGAGACAATTGCATCAGACGACAGGCGGCCGACAAACCGGAAGGGCCTGCACCCACGATAACGACATCAAATGCCATGGATTCGCGTTCCATGATGAACTTCCTCCCTGTCGGAGTGTTATTTTTCAGAGTGACATTCAAACAACTGTTTGAATTTGCTTGGCATTATACTCAGTGTTTCCCCGAATGGACAACACGTCATTAGTTATTAATACCTATGCGCAAAAAAATCTGGCGGCCAAACAGCTGCTATCTTGTTTCCACTACTTTCCTGCAGCCAGCAGAAATAGGTGTATTTCAGATTGTGCATAGTAACAGACATGTGTCTTTAAAGAGATCGTTTGTATGAACTAGTTGGAACATACGTTTGAACCCTTATTGACGTGCTGGTAGACTGCGCTTGCGCAGATGTGTGAACACAGGTTGCTGAATGATAATAAAATCTGTCTGGTTCCCAAAAACCGGTTGTTCGTTATCTGTTCGATAATTCAAGATCAAGCCAATAACGAGAAGGGAAGGCTGCGAACTCATGAAAATATTAGTAGCCGTCAAAAGAGTCATTGACTATAACGTCAAGGTTCGAGTGAAGGCGGATAACACTGACGTCGATCTCACCAACGTCAAAATGGCAATCAACCCTTTCTGTGAAATTGCTGTTGAAGAAGCAGTAAGACTCAAAGAGAAAGGTGTCGCTACAGAAATCGTTGCAGTATCCCTTGGCGCCAAAGAGTGCCAGGAGCAGATACGAACAGCGCTGGCTCTTGGTGCAGACCGTGGCATTCAGGTTCAGACTGATCAGCCCCTGGGTTCTCTGGCAGTTGCCAAACTGCTCAAGGCCATTGTGGATGAAGAAAAGCCTGACCTTGTTCTTCTGGGTAAACAATCCATCGATAGTGACAATGGCCAGACAGGTCAGATGCTTGCTGCACTTGCAGGCATGTCTCAGGCAACTTATGCCTCAGAAGTAAATGTTGATGGTGACAAGGTAAATGTTACCCGTGAAGTGGATGGTGGTTTACAGACGTTAAGCCTGAAGCTGCCTGCAGTGATCACGACGGATTTGCGCCTGAATGAGCCGCGTTATGCATCACTGCCCAACATTATGAAAGCCAAGCGTAAGCCTCTGGATGTCAAATCACCAGAAGATCTGGGCGTAGCGGTGTCGTCTACTTTAACGACTATCAAAGTAGAGCCACCTGCTGAGCGACAGGCTGGTATCAAGGTGGCCAGCGTGGATGAGCTGGTAGAAAAATTAAAAAATGAGGCGAAGGTGATCTAATGGCCATACTAGTCGTTGCTGATCATGATAACAGTACTCTCGGAGCGGGAACTCTGAATACGGTCGCGGCTGCCACCGCAATCGGAGGGGAGATTCACCTGCTGGTTGCAGGATCCGGGTGTAGTGGAGTGGCAGAGCAGGCTTCTGCAGTATCAGGTGTATCAAAAGTCTTGCTGGCTGAGAATTCAGCACTGGAAAACCGACTTGCAGAAAATGTGAGTCTGCTGGTTGCTGAACTGGGCAAGGATTATTCTCATATATTGGCATCAACCTCAACAGATGCCAGAAATATGATGCCGCGAGTGGCAGCTATACTGGATGTTGATCAGATATCCGATATCATACGTGTAGAAGGTGAAGATACTTTTGCGCGTCCGATCTACGCTGGTAATGCTATTGCCACGGTTCAATCCAGCGCATCAATCAAGGTTATTACCGTTCGAAGCACTGGTTTCGATCCAGTATCTGCTGAAGGTGGTTCTGCAGGTGTAGAAACCGTCGCCAGCAGTCATGATGCAGGGATATCGAGCTTTGTCAGTGAAGAGCTGGCCCAGTCTGACCGTCCAGAACTTGCAGCTGCGGACATCATTGTGTCCGGTGGTCGTGGAATGGGTAATGGTGAAAATTTTGAGTTACTTTACAAAGTAGCCGATAAGCTTGGCGCTGCGGTCGGTGCATCCCGTGCAGCTGTGGATGCCGGCTATGTACCCAACGACATGCAGGTCGGTCAGACCGGTAAGATTGTTGCCCCCAACCTGTATGTTGCTGTTGGTATCTCAGGAGCTATTCAGCATCTGGCTGGAATGAAGGACAGTAAAGTCATTGTTGCTATCAATAAAGATGAAGAAGCGCCAATATTCCAGGTTGCAGACTATGGTTTGGTGGCAGATCTGTTTGAAGCAATTCCAGAGCTTGAAGGCAAACTCTAATTAATAAGGCAACTGCCTTTTAAATAAATACCACTTTCTTTGAGAGTGGTATTTTTTTATTAATTAAAAATAGAGTTTTCTATCAGTCTTCTGTCTTTTTTCTCTCTGGGGGTTTCAAGACACATCAACTCTGTGCATAATCATTCACAGTAAAACTATAAGAAACGTACCGGAGTAGATTGTGATAAGAGTTCTGGTTGCGGATGATCATGATTTGGTGAGAACTGGAATCTCTCGCATGTTGGCCGATGTTGACGGCATTGAAATCGTTGCCCAGGCCGTCAGCGGAGAAGAGGCTATCAGCCTTTATCGGGAATTCACTCCGGATGTTACTTTAATGGATGTAAGAATGCCCGGAATTGGCGGATTAGAAGCAACCCGGAAAATCTGCCAGATTAACCCTCATGCGAAAGTTATTGCAGTAACCGTTTGCATGGATGACCCATTTCCAACCAAGCTGCTTGAAGCCGGAGCTTCCGGTTACGTCACCAAAAGTTCAAATATTACAGAAATGGTTACGGCCATCCGAACGGTATTTACAGGAAAGAAATTCATTTCCCCTGAAATTGCTCAGCAAATGGCTTTGAAAGCTATTGAGCCAGACAGTGCATCACCATTCAGCCAGCTCTCACATCGCGAAATGCAGATTGCCCTTATGATTGTTAATTGTGAGAAAGTACAGACAATATCGGATAAGCTCTGTCTCAGCCCCAAGACTGTGAACAGCTATCGCTACCGGATGTTTGAAAAGCTGAATATTGCCAGTGATGTAGAGCTGACACATTTGGCTATTCGCCATGATCTGGTAGATACCATACAGTGAATGTTTTCTTCTAGGCTCTGATGAGCCTCTTCTGGTTGCGTTCCTTCCTCTACTACCAGCGCTTAATATCTAAAGGCTTATTCGTTTCTATAGCTCTGTGAAGATATAATTAACCGATGACTTGATAACCGTTGTCTGGTGGTTCATGACAGGTAGTGAAGAAAGCAAAAAGTTTGATCACAAATCGTTTCTGGAGAAGGTTTCGAGCCGCCCGGGCGTCTATGATATGCGTGATCAGAGCGGCAAAACACTCTATATAGGTAAAGCTAAAAATCTTAAAAATCGTCTCTCAAGTTACTTCAGAGCAACAGGTCTTACCACCAAAACCATGGCTTTGGTGAGTAAGATTGCTGATATTCAGCTTACAATCACCCATACTGAAACTGAGGCGCTGCTGCTTGAGCAAAACCTTATCAAAGACAGAAAGCCGCCATATAACATATTACTGAGGGACGACAAGTCATATCCCTATATCTATATCTCTGGCGATGACGATTTTCCCAGGATGGACTCATGTCGCGGACGCAAGCGGAAGAAAGGCCAGTATTATGGACCTTACCCCAGTGGCGGAGCGGTTCGAGAAAGCCTTCATTTACTTCAGAAGATTTTTAAAATACGTCAGTGTACTGACACCTATTTCAAAAATAGAACCAGACCCTGTTTGCAATATCAAATCAACCGTTGCAAGGCGCCCTGTGTAGGCCTGGTCTCAAAAGAAGAATATCAGCAGGATCTTGAGGATACCCGGCAATTCCTTGATGGGAAAAATCAGCAGTTAATCCGCTCACTGATAAAGCGCATGGAAGTCGCTGCAGAGTCACTGGATTTTGAAGAGGCGGCTGCAACTCGGGATAAAATCAATCACCTCAGAGCTGTTCAGGAGCAACAGACGGTTACCAAATCGGCAGGTGATATTGATGTGATTGGGTTTGCTCAAATTAGTGGTAATACCTGTTTTGACGTCCTTTTTGTTCGTTCTGGCAGGGTGCTTGGCCATAAGTATTATTTCCCTGATTTTAAGCTGGAAGCTGAACGATCTGATTATCTGGAAGATTTTATGGCCCAGTTCTATGTAAGGCTGTTTGGCAGTCGCGACCTTCCCGAGGAGATCGTGGTTCCATTTGAGTTGGCCGGTGCAGATACTATTGAAGAAGCGATCAAGGCGGTATCTGGCAAGCGAATCAAAATCAAGAGCAAAGTTCGGTCCGAACGACATGATTGGTTGAGCCTGGCCAATAAAAATGCGGTACAAAATCTTGAAAGTCACCTGGCGAGTAAGAGCCATTTAAACCAGCGATATACACAACTTAAAGACTTGCTGGGCATTGAGAACCCTATTCAGCGCATGGAGTGTTTCGACATCAGTCATACCATGGGGGAGGCAACCGTCGCATCCTGTGTGGTATTTGGTCCAGATGGCCCTGTTTTCAGTGAATACCGCCGTTACAATATCACAGGTATAGAGCCAGGCGATGATTATGCCGCCATGGCACTTGCTCTTGAAAAGCGTTATCAGAAACTTTCTCAGGCAAGTGCAGGGGAGGGGGCAAGGCCGGATCTTATCATCATTGATGGGGGCAAGGGGCAGTTAGGAAAGGCTTCAGAGGTGATGACAAAACTTCACCTGAAGATCCCCCTGCTCGGAGTAGCTAAGGGGGTGACACGAAAGCCAGGGCTTGAAACGCTGATTTACCAAAATCAGGAGCTCAACCCTGAAGGTGCTGAGGCGGCATTACTGTTGATACAGCAGATCAGAGATGAAGCTCACCGCTTTGCGATCACTGGTCATCGACAGCGTAGACAAAAGGCAAGAAAGCGTTCCGTACTGGAAGATATTCCAGGTATTGGCAGCAAAAGACGATCTGCACTACTAAAGTTCTTTGGCGGTAGAGATGGAGTGAGTAATGCAACTGTCGAAGAATTAAAGAAAGTTGAAGGCATCAGTTTGAGGCTGGCACAGCAGATACATGAATATTTGCATAATGACTAGCACCCGGGGGCAGTACTGTGTACCGTATGCCCCAGAGAATTCCCTGCTTTGATTTCTGGCTCCATATGAACATCCTGAAAGAGCAAGGCGATATTTTAGACCGTCCCAAAAACGTCCCAAGGCTGCTAGCTGAATGCTTCATAGCCTTGCAGCACAAGGGCTTAAGTAAGTAGTTATGAACGTCCCGAATTTTCTAACACTAACACGAATTGTTCTGGTTCCATTTCTCGTCGTTATTTTTTATCTCCCATTTGAATGGAGCTATCTTGCCTGTGCTGGAATATTTGCCTTCGCTGCAGCAACGGACTGGTTTGATGGGTATCTCGCACGCCGACTCAACCAGACAACCCCGTTCGGTGCATTTTTTGATCCAGTTGCTGATAAAATTATGGTTGCAACGGCGCTATGCCTGCTGATTGATGAGTTTCGCTCATTCTGGGTGACGGTGCCTGCTCTAATTATTATTGGTCGAGAGATCGTAATCTCTGCCCTGAGAGAGTGGATGGCTGAACTAGGCAAGCGAACCAGTGTTGCAGTTAGCATGATTGGCAAAGCGAAAACCATGGCTCAAATGGCAGCAATTACCTTACTGTTATTATCACCAGTGCCCGTTGATTCCTGGATTGGTTTTCTTGGTATTCTTCTACTGTACCTTTCCGCCATTCTGACACTATGGTCTATGTATATTTATCTGAAGGCAGCCTGGCCAGACCTTTCTCCGTTCAACAAGCCTGACTGATGTGACGGAAAGCGGTTGACATCAAAGCAAAAAAACCTACAATACGCTTCGTGCTCGGGCGCTGACAGGCAGTTAGCCCAAGTCGTCTAGCACGAGATTGCGGGAATAGCTCAGTTGGTAGAGCGCAACCTTGCCAAGGTTGAGGTCGCGAGTTCGAACCTCGTTTCCCGCTCCAATTACTAAGTTTGTGTACGTTTATTACACAAACGTGAGTATGAAGCATTGATGTTTCAAATGTTTAGGTTGCTTTTCTCTTAATAAGAAAGAACCTGGTTTCTGCTCAAGATTCTGGCGAGTTAGCAAAGCGGTTATGCAGTGGACTGCAACTCCATTTAGACCGGTTCGACTCCGGTACTCGCCTCCAGAATAAATTTACAGGCTGAGCCTGTTTTTTTATGACTTTACTCTGTACTATTCAAGTACTGCCCGAGTGGTGAAATTGGTAGACACAAGGGACTTAAAATCCCTCGATCGCAAGATCGTGCCGGTTCGAGTCCGGCCTCGGGCACCATCCAGTTTTCTTCTTTTCAGAAGGGCGAGTTAGCAAAGCGGTTATGCAGTGGACTGCAACTCCATTTAGACCGGTTCGACTCCGGTACTCGCCTCCATTTCTCCTCTTATTTTTTTATTTTTCTCATTGCTTTATGCGATGAATTTGTTTCCTTTTGTCTGGCATTATGGGCATTTCCAGGCTCAGTAGGGTAAAATGTTAGCCACGAAAAGCAGGCTAATACCTATTACTCGTGTCCATCGTTTCGATACCAGTCAAAAAAGGAAAATAATAATGCTTGACCTGGTTGCAATAGAAGAAATAAAACAGCTGAAATCGCGTTATTTTCGCTTCCTGGATACCGCAGATATTGACGGTCTCAAAACAGTCTTTACCCAAGATGCCGGAATACACTATAGAAGCCCCAGCTATGAATTCAAAAAAAATGGCTGGAATGAGCTGGCTGATTTTTTTCTTGAATGCTTTACCAAAACCAAGTTTGGCATTCACACTGGCCATCATCCCGAAATCTCTGTGAATGAAAACCAGGCCAGAGGGATCTGGTACCTGCATGATAAATTTGTGAACCTGGATGAAGGTATAACCTTTGAAGGGAGTGCTATCTATCAAGACAGGTATGTTCGTGAGAATGATGGATGGAAAATTGCTTTTTCTGAATATGATCGTCTGTTTGAGCAAGTTACCAAGCGAAACCCGGATATGTTTATTACATCAAGACCCGTGAATAAAAAGATCTTGATAAAGGAATAATTTTATTTTTTTGCGCCGACAATGCATGGAAGAAATATAGCTTGCCGGCGCAGTATTGCATTTCGATACACAGGAGCTAATCGTCATCGTTTAAATCAGGAAATTTAGACCTTTTATGCGGAATCAAAATATAAGAACTCGTATAGTATTCAGAAGAAATTTGGTTTATAGCCCATGCATCGGCGTAAAGCTCTGAATGTCTTACATAGAACGGTATTTTCTCACCAGTCACTATACCAGCACTTACACGCCCTAGCTGTGCAGGACTGCATACGGATTTGGTAATATGTAGTCTGGACTCTTCGTCAGGCTCCTCAGAATTATAAACAATCACATCAGCATCTATCGGATTGCCAGAAGGATAGAGACGGTAATACTCCAGATAAGCCTGAGTGGGTCTTAACTGTATAACTCTGGCGTTTCTAGGCTCTTTAGGCGAAAAGAAATTGTCACCTCCCTTTAAAAATTGAAATTGGTTAACAATGCTGCCATTTTTGACGATTACCTCCTTTATCAGCCAGTTATCCTGGGTTTGTAGCTCCAGTGCACCACAGAAACCATCAAATGTTGAAAGAGCCGAGGCCAGAGATCTGATGACCGTCGCACCATGCTTGAAATAAGTCAATGGCCAGATAATCTCTAGACCGAGAGCATAGATACCATCCATAGAACCAGTGCTCATCCGGCTATTGTCATACGTTTTTCGTGATAGCTGTTTTGCCTGACTGCCTTGATCTGTTTTCAGCGAGTTTTCAAGGTAACTGTCAGAGGCAAAAGTGTTGATTGAGAAAAATAATGCAGTAAAAACGAACAGAAAAGCACAATGGGAAATTCTTTTTTTCAAAAACGCCGCAGTGCAAATTTCGGGTATAGAGAAAGTCATATCCACCAGTCTTAGCAGTTAACTTAACCCGGTTGGACAATATATTTATTTCGAAGTTCACAACTGGTATGAGTAGAACAGAAAGCCAAAATCCAGCTTTAGAAAAAGAAAGAGCTCCAGCGACCAGGAAACTTTTTTTTCTCCCTGATGAACTCTAAAAGTGAGGTAAGCGGCATATGCCTCAATGACTCTCTGGCCTCCCGAAATCCATCCCCATAAATAGGGTCTGTACTGAGCTCTATCTGCTTTCTCCGGAATTCAGCATCTTTGGTATCAAGGTTTCTCAACCAAATGTACTCCATCAGCACACACATTCCTTCCTCTACCTTTAATGGCAGGTTTTCATAATAATTGTAAAAAAACCAGGCATGAGTGAGTTCATGAATCATCACGGTCCGAAAATGTTCTTCCGGCAGGTTTATCTGGATTAGTATGCAGTCAAAATTTCTGGCCAATATCCGTCCTTTCTGGTGAGTTGTCGTGGTCCGAGTAACCCCAAGAATAGGGTGGTTTTCATGAAAGTCATGATGGCTGGCATCATTTAGTTCATCACGACCGCAGAGCTTTACAGGAGTTTGCGTGGAGTTCAGTTTAAGCCCGACTGATGCCAGGGCCGATCGCATTTCAATGGCAATACTGTCAGCGCGTTCCTGAGTTGAAACGCCATTGAGGCTGCATTTGTTGCAGATAACAACACCGTCCGGATACTGCATGCCTCCATTAGTAAGATTTTCACAAACAAGCCGGCTACAGCTGGAGCATTCCGGATGACCATCATGATTATTGCAAAAGGCATTGCCCCAGAAGTCCACAAAGTAGTTTTGAGTAAGAGGGTTTCGACAGACAGAGCAGAGTGGGGCGGTCTGCTTCTGCGCGCAAACCGGGTGCCAGGGCATCTTATCAAGTTCTACATAATTGCCCTTGACGGGCTTTCTGCAACTTGGGCATCTCAGGCAGTCAGGATGGAAGGCCCGGTTTCTGAATACAACAAAAGCCTTTCCACCAAATGGTTTCTTGCAGCCATTGCACTTGAAACAACTCGGATGCCATCGAACACCCATTGCCTTAACGCATTGGCCCCTGAGTGGTTTTTTACAGCCCTGGCAATAGTTCATGACCTTCCCTGATGCATGAGTAATCAGTCCCCAGACCATTAACGGAAGAATGCCCCCTTCATTGATCGTAACAACAATTCTTCATGGTGATATGGTCTTCTTTTCCTGCTTGATCAGATATGATGATCGGCAGCCATCTTTTTCAGTCTACTTGCTTCTGCATGGTAGTATTGGCTTGTGGTATTGATTGAATCATGACCTGCAAATATAGCAAGGTCTTCGATGTCCATTTTTCGGGCCAGATGCGTCAGCGCTGTATGGCGCAGCGTATGAAACGGAAGATCCTGTAACCTGTGCCTGATATCCGGTGGAGCCATACTCTGACAATTAGCTATGAAGGTTCGCCACCAATATCGAAGCCCTCTGGCTGAAAGCGAAGCAATAAGCCCGTCGGTTTTGCGTGTTTTTGGAGCCAGCGGAAAGCTGTCTCCATACAGGCCTGAGAATCCATTCATCCCCCTGTATTCAATAATTTGCTGTTGAAGCACTTTATTTAATGGGATCTGCCTTCTTTTTCTGCCCTTACCCAAAACACTGAGATAAAAACCATTATCATTATCTGGATGTATGTCTGAACAAGTATGCCCCGTCAGCTCTGATTCCCTTAGGGCCAGCCCATAGCTCAGTGAAAGGATCAGGCGGGTTCGAGCCGATTCACGCCGCTCTCTTTCAGTGCCTACAGGCAGGTTTTCCAGACTCTCTTTAATAAACTGCCACTCATTATCATAAAAATATCTGATAATGGTGCTACCTCGGGCTACCTTTTCACCAGACCGAATTAATGATGCCGCCGGATTACCCTGGGTATAACTATTTTTTTCAAGGAAAGAGAAAAAAGAGGACAGCACATCAATAACCTGATCGGTACTTTTTCCAGGCTTTATGGGCGCCCTGAACATAATCCTTTCTGGCTGACCTGGAAGAACTCCAGGCATAAGCCATCGCGACGGTAAATTTTGTATAAAGTTTACATAAGCTTGCAGGTGTTTAAGGCGAACATCTTTATAGCTGACTCCCAATTCTAAGTACAAAAATGCAGTCAGTCGGGTTATTTCCCTCTCATAACGACGCAAAGTTTCTTCTGAACGAGCACCAGACTTGTTCAGAAAAAGCGTCATTGCTTCACCATCACTTTTTGCACCCAACATATTGTCGTTATGATGATGAGCGGGCAGGGTGGGGAAGGCGTTTAAAAAAATGGAAGGGGGAACAGGCTGACTCACTGCATCACCTCAGAGCTCTCGGTTCTTTTAGACAGTGCTTTTTCAAAAGCCTCTGCAATACCGCGAGTCCTTTCAAGTTCAAGCCGAAGGGTGGCGATCTCATCAAGCTGCTCTTCAGCTTCCAGGAGCCGGTTTTCCAGCTTTTCCTTGTCCGACTTTGCCGCTTTGTATTGCTCTTGCACCAGATAGGATTCTCTTGAGCCGACCAGAAGGCTGCGCGCGGAACCCAACAGGCTGTCCTGATCGCAATCCAGCAGTACCATTAACTGGTTGGCAATCTGGACAACACCTTCTACTTTTCTTTTCTCTGAAGACAGGTCATTTCTTTCTTCACACACTTGAATATATGCCTTCGATTTGCTGTCCAACCGGCTTTGTAACTCCAGATTATGTTTTTTTAATTCCTGCTGTTCCTGAAGCTGGTTGCTTATCTTCTTTTCCAGCCCCTGCTTTAACCTTCGCTCGTCATCAACAACGCTAATCCAGTGGTTCAGCTGCTCCTGACTCCTCTGGTCCATCTGCCTCTCAAGACTGCTTATAGCCTGGAGGTGATGTGCTTTTTGCTCAGCAGCAGCTGACTGTAGCTGTTCAGTTTGTATCTGCTCTGATTTCAAGAGTGATTCCATCTCCTTCAGGCTCTGGTTACTCTGCTCCAAATTGAGCTTCGTATCATCGAGCTCTTTACTGAGCTGCTGTACCTGATCCTGAAGCTCAGAATTGCTTCGGGACAGTTGACTGTTCTTTTCTAAAAGCTGATTCAAGCTTTCTTTTAGCTCATCAATCTCCTGGTTTGCAGACTCTTCAAAAGACCGCTGCTTTTCTGATAGTTGATGCTTCCACTGAGCAATGCCTCTTTTCAGGCCTCTGACCAGGTCATCCGGTAACTCAAGCTCCTCAGCTTCACCAAGAGCGCCTAAGTAACGCCATTCATTGTAATAAGGCAGTACGGTCTGTTTCCCCATTTTCCCTATACGGGCGACCTTGTCAGCATTAATTCTCTCTCCTTTCTCTTTCAAGTCATCAAGAATGCTGAAAATGTGCTGTCTTCTCACTTTATCCTGCTCTGAACCCTTCATTTGCCGCTTATCCTAAATAAATATAGAACTAATGATACCAGTATTTTAATACCAGTATTATCAGTTTCTCCAGATAAAACTTTACTGCTGGTAACTGAACTTACCGGCAGTAATTTAATGAATTTGTATAAATCTCGTCACATGGGGGCCCATGGATGTCATGAAGGAAGTGCTAGGTGAAAAAAAAAAGGGGGGGAGATTAGTTAGCTGATTGAAATAAAAACAAAAATAGATAAAGAATGCTTGTTGAGTTAAGACCTGGATACACAGAGGGAAAATACAGGAGAGGATTAGGGCCCCTAAAGAGTAACTTCTATAATACTCTCAAAACCGCGTAGAGCCCTTGTAACACAGGCTTGCTCATTTCAGATATCGAGCTTTCTGCTTGATTTTTTCAACCAGCTTTTTGCCTTTCGCAGTTAATGTCAGCTTGAAGTAGCGACCATCATCTTCGTGCTGAACCTTTTTTATCAGCCCAAGACCAGGCCTGTCGTGTCGACCTTCACCCAGACGTTTAACACTGACTGCGATATCACTTGGGGTGCCGCAGGTGAGCTTTTCAGCATTGACAAGATCTGTAATGGTTTCCCCAGGGTTTTCTGCAACCACGAGGAGAATTTGCCACTGGATAACCGTCAGTGGCTGTTCCTGCATCAACTGAGTTAATTTGATAAGACCTTTTAAAGTCATTGGCAGTTACCTTTCTCTAGTTAGTTATGAGGTTTGTTGTGGACTAGTAGCGTCGTTTACTTTCCATGCTATTAGGCTAAAGCCTAGTCTGTACAACTGTTACGGCGACTGCTATACCAGAATAAATGTTAGACAGTTTTCTACTGTTATAGCAAGTTTCCGTTCTCAGTCGTTAAATATTTCGGCAATGGGTAACAAAACTGTTACGTTAGGAAACAAACATTCAAATGAATTTCCGTCCCGTAATAGAGTATCCAGATTGCCATTTAGCCCGCCAATTATTACGACTGAAGCCGGATAGAGTACGATGACGTCTAATGAGTAGAGCTTCCTTAATATTGGTGAAGTGTTGGACAACTACTTTTTGAAAAAATTCTCTAAAAAAAAACATTACGCACATATTGTCGTGAACAAAGCTCTTGACAGGTGTTTTTTTCCCTGAGAGATCGGGTTTATATCGACGATATTATTATTCGCATAATATATATTATCGTTAAATTAGATGTTTCTAATATAAATAGAAAAGCCAGTAATAACAGGGGATTAGGGAGAGATTAGAAAAAAGAAGGCGTATAGACCAAATACGCCCGTAGAGAACCTTTTATATAACCATGGGTTTTAGAAGAGGGGAGGGAGGTGGGAGAAAAACAAACATAAACAAGCACTTATCGCTAAGCCGGTAGTGGCGTATAACTGTGCTGTCTCTGCAAACGATCGGGCAACGTCGTGCTCGCCGTCATTCTCGGCTTCTTCAGCCATTATATTGTAAGCAACCCAACTTAAGTCAGCGTCCAATAACCTTGCGACAGTAATCATTACGGAGGCTTTCTTAATAGTATCACCGGATAAATAACGGTCTATTGAACGTCTATTTTCTCCCATGAGTTTGCAAAGGGCATAGGTAGATTGAAGGTTATGTTTGGCCTTTATCCTCAATAAAAGGTCTTTTGTGGTGACTATTTCAGCGGCTGGTTTATCCATTTTGCGACCAAGCTCAATTAATATTTTCTATTAATAGCTAGCTTAGAGGATAGGGGTATTTTGTAAATAGTAACTATTTGCCACCAGCGGCAAAATGTTACTATAGTTAAATCACCTGTTGCGAGGTTGGGAGGGTTGCTCCTCCCGTTTTACTTCCGCAACGACTCGCAAATAAGATAGGTGATATAAGAACATGGAAACCGCTCATAACGTGGTCGCTCTGGAAAGCGCCAGACAGCCAGAACCACATAAAGCTTCAGACCTGTTTGATCAGGTTTGGCAAAAAGCCCAAGCCGACGCCATTGACTCCGACATTGAACAACAAGTCGATTTATTGAAAACCGTTCAATTGGCGTACAAGTCCCTTCGAAAAGAAAAAGCCAAATTCATTGTTGCCCTGTTAAATCCCTTCTTTTTCCAACAAGCCTTAGAAAGCATCGAAGGCGCCCAAAAAGCCGTTTTGAATTACTGGGCATTGGGTGACGGTCTGTTTTTTTACCGTCATTTCATCGGGTGCCAGATCGGCAAATACAGCCAGGAAATTCTATTCAAGGATGAATTAAGCGACGGCCAGCTAATGAATATTGGCCTAAAACTCAATTCGTCGGTGAAATGGGCTGAAGGGATTTTGCAGGGGGAGGGCGTGAAATGAAAGTAATAACGTTAATTGAAGATCAAATAGCTTTTCTTGAGAGTCTCGTAAAAGAAAATAAAGAAACATCATTAAAGATGGATGATGCATATTATCGGGGCAAATCCGATGCTTATGAACTCTCTAAAAATGTACTGAAATTCCTGAAAGACGAAATTGAAAGGGGGGTTAAATAAAATGCCTCCATTCATCACAAAAATCGGTCAGAAAAAAACAGTTACCCGCCATTTAATCCGGTTCGCCGAAAGAGTGTGCGAAGTGGTTATCTATGGCTATGCGTTCGGTATGGCGGCATCGGTCTGGATGAATAGCGGGGGTGTGGTATGAGCTTCCACAATGTCGATGAGCCGTTAATTGAGGCTAAGGCCGTTTTTATTCTTGATACTGCACGATGGTTTACAGGTTTTGGGAAAAAGAAGCGGTTACAGTCTGCTTGGTCTTTGGCGGGGGCTCAGTTATTTAATTCTCATTGCTCGCTGAATGAAGCAATTGAAGGTCTGGAAAAGAAAAAAATTAAATATGATGTTGTGCCGGTTGGCGTATTACTGCCAAGGGAAGTAAGGCATAGAGAAGATTTACGGGCGAAGTATCAAGAAAAACAAAAGCAGGAAGAAGAACAGCGGTTAAAGGAATTAGAGGAACTGAGAACCGGTAATTGTATAGAGTGCGGTTCCCCTGATTGTTTTAACGGTGATGAGCTTTGTTTTTCTTGTGGTGATGGCCTGCCTTTCTGATTATGCGATTAATAGACCTCGCAGACGATTTAAAAAGCCTTGGAATGCCGGATTGTGATATTTTCCGGCGCTCTATCCTTTCCCGCTATCGCCCGATAGCGTCTGCACTTTCTCACGACTATTCAGCGACGTATAAGCGGCTCGGTTATGTAGAAGCTAACCGGCGTTTAGCGGCGCTTGATAAGCAGATGACCATAGGCGACAAAAGCAACCCGTTATCAGCCAGCGCGCCAGACAATCAGGTGAAGTCCTGGGCAGAAGATCGGGCGCACCATTGCGGCATGTTGGTGGATTCCTTTTTAAATGGTGGTAATGAAATCAGTGTGAGAAAGCCGGTTGAACTGTACGTCACAGAACAGGGAATTAAATTCCCGTTGCAGATGAAACAGGAAATGACGGAACAGGAAGAAAGGCAGGCATGGCTTAGGGCATTGGCTAGGGTTTGTGACGCTAAATGGTGGCGGCGGCAGGTACGCAAAACCCTAAACCGTAACCTAGAGATCGTGGCTAGGGATATTCGCATAGTATCGGCTGAAAAAGGGCTGTATTGCTCTGATATTCGATTGGCTAACCGTAAGCGCCAGAAGCAGCGCAACCAAGAATTGCTAGAAAACCTAGAAGCTGAAAACCAGCATGGGGACGTGTACACCCTAGCGGATTTAGCGGACTGTGGCCTAGCCAACCCTAGGAACCGATTTGCAGAATTGATTACCCGTTCAAAAGGGTTTGATCTGGTCGCGCAACAGTTAGGCCATGTTGGCTGGTTCTTTACCCTGACAACCCCTAGCCGGTTTCACCGGATGAAGAAGGGCGCTAACAACTGTTATGCAAATAGCCAGTGGGAAGGTGCAACTCCTAGGGATGCACAGGACTGGTTATGTAGGGTTTGGGCTAGGGTTCGGGCGAAGTGGGACAGGGAAGATATTCGATGCTATGGGCTCAGGGTTTCAGAACCGCACCATGACGGGTGT
Source organism: Endozoicomonas atrinae (assembly GCF_001647025.1). Lineage (GTDB taxonomy): Bacteria > Pseudomonadota > Gammaproteobacteria > Pseudomonadales > Endozoicomonadaceae > Endozoicomonas > Endozoicomonas atrinae. The sequence goes on along the minus strand of NZ_LUKQ02000021.1, from coordinate 22,137 downwards.
CCCCATTGGCATATGTCCTTATTCTTTCGACCCGATCAGGCGGAAAAAGCCAAGGCTATTTTCAGGGAGTATGCCCTAAAGGATTCACCGGACGAAAAAGGCGCAAAAGAACGGCGTTTAGATGCCATGAAATTAGACCCTGAAAAGGGGGCAACCGCCTATCTGGTTAAATACCTCACTAAAAACATTGATGGCGCTCAAGGCATGGAAAAGGAATTAGACCTTGAAAGTAAAGGTCAGCAGGAAATGTTTGTGAAAGAGGGACAAAGCAGGGTTGAAGCCTGGGCGACCTGTTGGGGTATCCGTCAGTTTCAATTTATCGGTGGTCCATCGGTTTCTGTGTGGCGTGAATTGCGGCGCGTGGATGATGAGCAAATCGAAGAAATGCAGGCGCTATTACCTGAAGCGGAAACCATGCGGGATTCTGAACAGGCCTGTTTACAGCAAATCAAGGAAGCAGCCGACGCGGCAGACTGGGCGGCATTTGTTCTGGCGATGGGTGGACCGACATTAAAACGGGCTGAATACCCGCTGCAATCGTGGCGCGTTCCTAATCTGGAAATAAACGATTACTACGAATTATTAGAATCCGTGAAAGGGGTTGTGTTGTCGGGTGTTGAAGAAGTTAAAAACATCATGACCCGTTTCTTGGTATGGACGGTTCGCCCGATTCGGGCGAACGATCAGGAGGCGCAAAGCGCCGACTCTTGGACTTGTGTAAATAACTGTACGGGGTCGATTCAGGCCGGGGCAGGGTAGGGGGAACCATGGAAAATTTTTCATTGGATGAAATGGTAAGGATTGCAAAAGAGACGGAAACGGAAGTGAAAATAGCAAAGCTCAACCCGCTGATACCGAGCGATTATAAACGCCGTTTGCTTCGTGCATCAGAACTATTAACACTATTGGTCAACAAAGAGGTGGCAGGGAATGCCAAGAGTGAATAATCCAAAACTGGGTACCATCGCCTGTGACCTTTGCGGGAATCCAGCCAGTGTTAAGCAGAATGCCAAGCAATACCTGTATGTCGGTTGTCAGGATTGCGGGGTAGATATGCGCAAGGGGGCAAGACTGCAAACCCGACTCTATAGGGAGTCACAATGGTTAGATGGTGTGACGCCAAAACTTCCCCCCAATATGATCATGGATGAAGAAAAACCTAGGGACAGTTATAGGGATAATCCTAGGGATGACTCTGGAGAAATCCCTAGGGACGGTTCTAGGGAAACTCCTAGGGATGATGCTAGGGAAAACCCTATAGGTTCGCCTAGGGAAGGCACTCATAAAAAAGGCGGGCTGGCCATTCTTGCCGGTATCGCTGCACTGATCCTATTACCGTTAAAAGGGGGCATGTGATGAGTCAGGAGACGTTAGACAATCTGGACATTCTCGACAGTATCGAAGCGAAAGAGAACGCTGATTTGCTTCAGGCGGTGGAAGCCGAAACCCAGCAGGAACAGCAAAGCGAGGCGGCCGATTTGGCCGCTCAGCAGGGGGCGGCCTTTGCCGTTGGTATGGTTGAATCGCTGGTGAAACTGAAATGGGCATTCGTGCAGATCGACGAGGGCATCAAACAGGACATTACTGAAAAGGCGGTACCCGTATTTCGTAAGTACGGCGGTGACCTGCCGTCATGGCTGCAACCCTATAGGGAAGAGATCGAGTTAGGGGTCGTGGTGGCTGTAGCCGGTTTCGGTATCTACAGTCAGGTCAAAGCCAAGGAAGCCAAGGAAGCCGAGGAACAACAGGAAAAGAAAAATGACTCTGAAGCCGATCAACCCCAATACTCAGCATAAGAACGAGCACACGCTCTATCTGGGTGGCTCCGGTGCCGGTAAATCTCAGGCGGTGATCAGTAATGCCGCCATTCCCAAAAAGGGGCGTGTTATCCTCTGGGATGCTTCTGGTGATCATGCCGGGATTCATACCGAGGATAAGCGGGAGTTTCTCAAGCTGTTAAAGGCAGGCATCAAGCACGGCTCGTTCCGGGTCGCTTACGCTGGCTCCACTGTGGAGGATTACGAGTGGTTCTGTGGTGTGGTCTGGGCGGTGCTGGATGGTAACCATAAAACCCACGTCATCGCTGAAGAACTGAGTCAGGTCTGCAAACATGCTGGCAAAGCCTCCAACAATGCCGCCGTACTGTTGAATCAGGGCAGAAAATATGGGCTAGTTTTTCATGGAGTCAGCCAGAAGCCCCAAGAGATCAGTAAAACCTATTTTGACCAGTGCGAGCGCAAATACATCGGGGTATTTCGTGGTAAAAATGCAAGCCTGATGGCGGATTATCTGGCCAGTGATCTTACGGGGGCTGATATTTCTGCCTTACAGCCATTGCAGTTTTATTACGATGACGGGCAGGCAACCAGTCGGCCAGTGTTGAAAAAACTGAAGTACAAACAACTACAGGGGGTGAAGTGGGTGTAAAAAATCAGTTGAGTAGATGTAAAGAAATTTGTTGTGAAATCATCATGCTTTTACATAGGATTCTTGGGACGGCTAGAATGTAGGAAAAATAGAATGCTGAAACTTATTGGACTTATTGCTTTAATACTATTGCTGGCACCTTAAAGGCGATGGTGTATTATGTACATGGTTTGACGGGAAAGATATTAAATTTCATGTATTTCATCAAAGTGAGCTTGTCACAGAAGAAGATGCTAAAAAAAAGAAAAGAAGATTCTGCAAGAACCATATCATCGAAGTTAAGAGATCGGTAAGTATTTTGTAAATAATCCCTAGAGTTTCCTAGGGATACCCCCTTGACTGTTCCCTAGAGCCCCCGTGTTAAACCTTCTCCCAGTGACACAAAAAAAACCACAGGGAGAAAACCCACATGTTCAGCAAACTCACTGATCTTAAATTCGTCGGCTCTGTTGCCGTTGTTGCGCTGGTAACCATTTACCTGAACAACAAAAGCGCCGCTGTTAAAAAAATCACTGGTTCTAACTGAGAGGGGACTCGACCATGTCTTTTGTTCGTCCCCTGCGTCTGCCTAATGTTTCTAACGTGGGCAGTGACCAGACCGCTACCATCGGTATGCCCGTCGGCAATCACACCTATGAGAGTGTGAATCTGAAGCTGACCGACATCACCAAGGATAAAGTTACCAACATTGACGTACTGGCCAACGGGAAACCGATCCAGTCCTACAAGTCGGTGGCCGATCTGGAAGCGATCAGCGCCTATTACGGCTATCACATTGAAGCGGATGAAGTGGAAATTCCGTTTTACCGAGAGCATTTCACCAATTCCGGCCAAGGCAGAATGTTCAACTTCGGGGTGAACGACGTTTCCACTGCGGAAGTGCGTTTCGATATCGGCACGGTGACCGGTTCGCCAGCGGTTCAGGCCATGGCGCCCCGTTATAGCCATGTAGGTACTCAAGCGGCACGGGCTAACGGTCTGGGCGCCATCACTAAGATTCGTAATTTCGTCCATGCCACCAGTGTGGCCGGTCGTTTCGAAATCTCCGATCTTCCCAGAGAAGCGTTCCTTCAGGCACTGCACCTGAAAAGCGCCAACATCGACGAAGTTCGTCTGGAGATCGACGGTCAGGTAGTGTGGGAGATGACCAAAGCACGGATGGCTGCGTTCCTTCAGCGCAAAGGCCGTACGCCACAAACCGGTTGGTATCACCTCGACTGGATGACCACTAATGAGATCGGTAACCAGCTCTCCTTAGAGGGGAAACAGGATTTCCGTCTGATCATCGAGATGAGCGCCGCCGACTCCATCATTATCTACCCAGAGTACTGGAGCGGTCTCGGAGGGATTTAACATGGCTGATTTTCTGGATATTGGCCTGTCGGACATTCTCGGTGCGTACGTCAGCGTCGAGTCCGAGAAGGCGCAGAACAGTCTGGATTCCTTTAAGCAGGGACAGGCACAGGCGGCCGCCATGCTGGACGCCGAAAAGGTCAGCCAGACCACCGAAACCAAAGACGTACTGGACGACATCCGTGCTCCCTCGCTTTTTAGTGGCATGGATCAGCGGTTGCTGTATGTCGGTGGCGGGCTGTTGCTGTTGGGCATCGGCTATGCGGTCATGAAAAAATAGGGAAGGGGGCAGGGTATGTTGCCAGACATTGGCAGTCTGACCACCGGGGACATCCCCGGCAATATCGGCAACGGGGGCCGTCTCAGGCAGGCGGTTCGGCCTCCGCCAGTAACGCACTGGCGGGCATCAACTTCGGCGGGATGAATACCGAGGACTACCTGTTGATCGGGGTATTGGCCTTGGTGGGGTTGGTGATATGGAAAAAAGGCTAACCTTCAAACGACTCAAGCGACTGACGGGGACAGCTCGCCGACGGTTTCGGACGGTCATGGACTGGTGCCCGGATGAGGAGATCAAGGCCGCTACTGCTCAGCTCTGGTCGGTTAATCGAAACGCCCTGTTGTTATTGACCCGCATTGAAAAAAAAGAGCTGGTCATTGTCTGCGCTGTCGGGCGTGAATTGATCGACGCCTGCGTCTACCTGCTGGCCGCCGCCAGAATGCAGGGCTTGCACAGCATCCGCTTTCATACCCTGAAACCGGCCTTCGTTCGACTGATTCAACGGCACTTTCCCTTTCAGCTGATCGACATCAAACAGGGCGGGGAACGGGTGCTAAGGATGGTGATTCATGGGTAAGGGCAGTTCAAGTTCCAGCAGTAGCAATACGACCCACAACACCAATTCGAGTATTGGTGTGGATGGTAGTAACGAGGGGCTACTGCTTTCCAATGTCAGCGGAACCAGTATTGAAGTGACCGACAAGGGCGCCATTGATGCCGCCTTTACACTGGCCGGTGAAACCTTAGAGCTGATCAACCGAAACCAGAGCGAAAGCTATCAGGCCATTGAGGACAATCTGGCGCAGTCGCTGGCCTTTGTGGAAACCCAGAACCTGCCGGACAACGGCCAGAGTGAGCGGCTGATTAAACCGATTGTTTACGGCTCGGCCATGGTGGCGCTGGCTTATTTAGCACTGAGGAGATAAAGGAATGATCCAGCAGGGCTTTAACATTTCATCGCTCAACGTCCGGGTCAAAGAGGGCGAAGAGGAAAATCTGAAAATCTCGGCACGGCTGGTCTACGTCCAGTCCGCCAACATGGGCTTTCGCATTGCCACCGATGCCGGTTCACGCTCGGACATGATCGCCGGGCGCAAGCTGCAACTGGGGGATTCCACGGCGAATCTTAGGGTGATCAATACCGGCAGTGGTGATCTGGTAGCAACACTGGTCTACGGCTGGGGCGATATTGAAGACTCGGCGGTGACCGGTGAAATTGCCATCAAAAACGCCAGTTCCTTGAATCCCATCGCACCGGTGGCACTGAGTGACGCTCAGGTGCATACCATCGCCGCCAACAATGCCCGCCAGAAACTTACCTTATACGCCGATGCGGCCAATACCGGCAAAGTCTGGTTGGCCGGGGCTAAAAATCTGGGTCTGCCCCTGATGGCAGGGCACGCCCACGACATTACCGAATTCTCCGGGGCTGTGCAGCTGTGTGGCGATGGGGCAGGGACACAGACCGTGTATCTGATGGAGATCAACGAATGAGACTGATGGACATTCAGTGGCCGTTGATTAACGGCAAGCCCGATCTGGATTACGCCCTGTTGGATTTTGGATCGGTCTACACCAATACCCGCTACGTGCAGACGAACCCGTTTGGGAATAACACCCCGGTCGACGTGGTGGCGGAAGTCTGGTTTAACGGCAAATGGTCATCCCTTGATATGGTGTTTTACGGCAGCGGCGTGCATGGCATGAAGGCCAACTACGTGGAAGGTGAAGGTATTGTGCTTCAGACCGCCGTCTTTCGTCTGGCGTCAGCATCGGCTTATGGGGGAGGCGGGCATAATTACGCCGGGGCAACCTTTCCAAACCCAACGTCCTGCCGGGTTCATGTCTGGAGGGTGGTTGCATGAAAATTTACGCCAAGGTGGGCGACGCTTTCCAGCAGATCGGCGGCGAGTGCCCTGATGGCTGCATTGAAATGACATCCCCAAGGCCGGGTGACTTTTACATTGCTACTCCAAGCGGCGAATGGGTAAAAGATACAGAAGCAGAATTTAAAGCCAGTCGGCCTGATGCCGTCGCCCGAATCAAAGTCACTATTGATGGTATGACCTTCGACGGTGACGAGATAAGCCAGACAAGAATGGCCAGAGCCATTACCGCCAGCAGTAGCGACACGGAAACCACGCTCTGGGTGATGGCGGACGACGGCAAGGCCACCGTCACCATTGAGCAACTGAAGCGGGCACTGAGGGCGGCGGGTGAGGAACAGACACGGCTATGGATACCGGCGCAAAACTAACTTTACTGGCACTGGTGGCAGGAGGCTTCCTGATGTTCAGCAACAAAACCGCACGATTAGCGGATCAGCCAAGGGGCATCCGCAACCATAACCCCGGCAACATCAGGCACGGGGACAACTGGCAGGGCATGGCGGACAACCAACGTGATCCATCGTTCATTACCTTTATTCAGCCTGAATACGGTATCAGGGCAATGGCTCGCATTCTGCAAAGCTACAAAAGGCGTGGCGTGGATACCGTGGAAGAAATCATTTCTACATGGGCACCACCGGTTGAAAACGACACTGGCAGTTATATCAACCATGTGGCGCATAAATTGGGCGTAAGTCCTGATACACCTATTGAGCAGCGGGACTATCCCGAACTGATAGCGGCCATTATCCACCATGAAAACGGGGTGCAGCCTTACAGCCATTCCGTTATCAGTGCAGGGGTAGCGATGGCATGAGCGTACTGAATGACAAACAGTTTTTTATCGTCTTGGGCATTGGGGCGCTCGGTGCTTACGTCCTCTACAAAGGCGCTAAGAAAACCGCTGCCGCCATCAATCCAACAGATGAGAACAACATCTTCAATCAAGGTGCGATTGGTCTGGGGGAGGCCATTACCGGCAACCCCAAAGCAACCCAGAACCTGTTTAACCACATCTACGGCGGGTTAGACCTGATCAACCCATGGGCGCCCGATTATCGAAAACAGTATGCGAGGCAGGTATGGGGGCTACAGTGATTGCCAGTTTGCTGGGCGGTGCCCTTTCATGGTGGCGTGAGCGCTCACAGCATAAGGCGAAACTCAAAGAGATCGACCAGCAGGCACAGATTAACCAGCGAAAGGCAAGGGCAGAAGCAGCGGGCAAGCTGGACAACCAGACAAGGGACAATATCACATGGGAGGATGGTTATTTGATTCTCCTGTTTACCTTGCCTCTGTTGCTGTTGTTCTTTGCACCATTGCTCGGCCTGATCTGGCCAGAAGCAGGGCAGATTACTCAAGCGGTCATGGCAGGCTTTGAAGCCTTGAAAGAAACGCCCGTTGCTTATCAGGGGGCGATCGGTCTGATCTTCGTTTACGTGTTCGGCTTCCGTCGTCTGCTGCATCGGGTATTGGATAGCTGGGCAGGCTGGAAAGCACGGGGAGGGTAGCATGGGGTGGTTTATGGAACAGGGGAAAAACCAAGGCCCGATGTACGTACTGATGATTCTGTTACTGGGGGGGAGCGGGCTGAACCTGAACAAGAGTGACGCCATCAATCAGAAACTCAGTGACCTGAACGCATGGCGGGGAATCACGGAATACCGCATTAACCAACTGGAGCAACGGGAGGACTGACCATGGCTCGCAAAAGCGTCTCAAAAAAGACAGGCACTAAGGGCAAGGGGAAACTGAAAAAAGGCTTTAAATACCTGAAAGGAGGGCGGATAGTTAAAGCCAAAAATAAAAAATAATCCCTAAGCCTGTGTTCGCACAGGCTTTTTTATTACTTCTGTTTCTTTTAGTGACATCTTTTTATATTGAAACCCGTATTCAACAAGAACACGGGCTTTGGTTTATTTCACCAGTCGTAAGGTGGGTTTCGCACGAACTGGCCTTTCTTTAGTCTCCTGTTCCTTGAATGTCGCTTTGTAGGCTTCCAGTAATGCTCTCAGGCGCTGATTTTCTGCCCAGTAATGACCTCGCTCTTGGATCTCGGCGAAGCTGTGATTGTGTCCTACAGTATCAATCATCTTGCCGTCGTCCATAATCCTGAAGCCTTCGAAGGATTCCCAAGGCAGCACACCGGCTACATAGATGGCGAGTAGCTGGTTTGACATTTATCAATTTCCAAGAATGTGAATATTGATAGTTTTCATCTATCAAATAACAAAGTCCAATGAATTATAGTCTAACCTCGCATAATATATATTATGTTAAATATAGATATCTTGTAATATACTATGTATGACAAAATCAATACCACGCCTAAGGTCATGATAAAACGATGAAAATTGTCAGCTTTAATGTGAATGGTTTGCGGGCACGTTTACATCTACTGTCCCAGGTAATTGATGACCATAGTCCTGATTTTATAGAGCTTCAGGAAATCAAAGTATCTGATGAACACTTCCCGGTTAACGTTATTGAGGATATGGGCTATCACGTCTTGTTTCATGGTCAGAAAACCCATTATGGCGTTGCATTACTCAGTAAATCTCCTGCATTGAATGTACAGAAAGGGTTTTCTTCAGACTTTTCTGAAGCTCAGCGTCGGATTATTATTGGAGACTATGAGCTTAACGGACAGATGTTGAGAGTGATTAATGGGTATTTTCCCCAGGGAGAAAATCGCAGTCACGAGACCAAGTTTGCAGACAAAGAGAAGTTTTACAATGATTTACAGGCTTATCTGCAAAACACATGTTCCCCCTCCTCCAATATTTTAGTTATCGGTGACTTTAATATCTCTCATACGGATCTGGATATTGGCATTGGTGATGACAATTGGAGCTGATAATGCCAGGCGATGGCTCAGAACGGGTAAATGCAGCTTTTTGCCAGAAGAGCGGGAATGGTTTGACAGACTTCTTTCCTGGGGATTAACTGATTGTTTTAGAAAGCTATATCCTAATGAAGACAGCCTCTTCAGCTGGTTTGATTATCGCAGCCGTGGTTTTGAGAGTGAGCCAAAGCGTGGTTTGAGAATAGATTCTATTCTTGCAACAAACACTTTAATGTCGAGATGCAGATCCATTTTTATCGATTATAAAATCAGAGCAATGGAAAAACCCTCTGATCATGCACCTGTAATTGCTGAATTTTCAGATTTAATATAAATTCGTTTTTATAAGATACTGATAATTTTCGCCTCTTTTCTTTTTAATGACAATCATTCGCATTTGCATCATTTAAAAGCCAGACTATTCTAAGCCCAATCAATAACAAATGATTGGGATATAAATATGACCGCTTTTCAAAAAAGCAGAGTTTTTTTTATAATTTTCTTTGCTTCATTACCTGGGTATTTGCTGGCGGGGCTGGATGACAGCATTAAAAAGCATGAAATATCATTAAATTACCTTAATATGGGGACATTAAAAGGTCATGTTAGTGTTCTATGCTCTGAGCAAAATGATTTTTGTGAATCAATGTTGGAGTTTGAGCAGGATGCTGATTACCAATTCAGCGTTGCACCGGCTGGTTTAAGAGCAATGAAGTTTCAGGGACATTTTCAAAGGGATATAAATGACTCATCTGAGCTTGGTTCAATAACCGTACAAAAAGGCAGTGAAAAAACCAGAATTCCTTTGAGTGTTGATTATGACGAATTGCCCCTTGGTGATAAAGATAACTCAATAACAAGGGCTGTTATCACCCATCTGCACCCTTCCATAATCAGTCATGCCAAGAAAGAGTTAGAGCATATCACTGAGATTTCAGACTATCTGACTGGTGCAGCAAAAAATTCTGAAACCCTTCATCTATTTAAGCCTGAACCACACATGCTTTCTTATAAAGATACTGAGAAGCTGGCAAACTCTATCAATGGGGATTACTTAGTGCTTGATATTGGTGAAAGCTACTCGATGGTTGTTATTTTCAATCAGGATAATATACCAGAATCCATTTATGTGCTTGACCGCTGGAAACTGTATAGAGATCCAATTTTTAAAACAATTATTGGCTATGGTGATTTGTTCGGGCTAGTACTGCATGGATTAGATTTTATTGATTACGGTAGTGCGGTATTAGGCTTTGGTAAACATGCTGGTCATGCTCACAGTTTTATTGGCGCTGGTTTTCATATAGCGGAGATTATTGACCATACTCATGGCGTGGCTGAGTTTATTTATGGAGGTCAGAAGCACTATCATGATCATGATCATGGTGTAATGGGAGATATTTTTGGTTACATGCATTTAGGGCACACAATCTATGAAGTGGCAACTCATCCTTCTCCAGCACATGTCATTCAAACTGTTTTAACCTTCGCAAGCTTTGGCTATCACCATGTTCCACATCATTATTATGAATATTCAATGACAGAGGTTTTACGCCCTGTAATACATTCCCAGAGTCAATCTTCTCTTGATTCCAGTAATCTGAACTAGCTCATTACATTCACTTAGCACTCTGATCACTATTAAACGGTGTTCAGAGTCACCCTCCCCCTTCATCGTCCTGTCGAACTATAAGAAACTGGTCGCATTTCTAATGAGATATTGCGAGAATTGCAGACCTTAAGGACATGAGTACGCGTCCGGCGTTGTATTTTTTCTATAAATGCTTCAGTAACTCGCCGGGTAGACGCTAAAAAAACGAACACACGTCAGGGCAATGACTGCCAACTCAGAATAAGAATGTGATACTGGGGTAATACAAGAGTGCAAAAGTTAGTCAATGTGAACGGCTCATGGATAGCCGCCGGTGTTATTGCGGCTGGCATTGGTATCTACCTGTTGACCGCTGATGTCGTTAATATCAACGATACTGAAAAAGTTACCCCTCCTGACCAGGACAGCCATGAGAATACGGTGATTCCCGTCGTTCAGGCTTCTCACTTTGAGCAAGTAGCGGTAAAACGTACACTGACACTCTATGGTACAACGGAAACTGATTGAACCGTCACGGTCAGTGCTGAACTGGCAGCCCGAGTTATTACTATCAGTGCTGAACGCGGGCAGCTGATGGCTGCAGGAGATGAAATGATCCGCCTGCGTGAAGGCAGCCTGAAAGCTCAATTGAAATCGGCTGAGGCTCGCGTAAGACAGGCTGAGCAGGATTACCAGTCAGCCCTTTCACTGCAAAAGAAAAAACACATTGCCGATAATCAGATCACTCAACTTGAGGCTTCCCTGGCTGAGGCACTGTCGCAAAAAGAACAGCTCCAGACTCAATGGGAAAATACGCTGATTAAGGCGCCCGTTTCCGGCATTCTGAATAAGCGCCACGTGGAAGTCGGTGACTTTATTGATAAAGGCAAGCCTGTCGCTGAAATTCTCGACCTTGACCCTCTGGTGGTCCATGTCGATGTTCCCCAGAATCACATTAATTACTTTAAGTCTGGCCAGAAAGCGGTTGTCCGATTTCTTGGTGGAGCAATCAGCGAAGCAACTATTCGTTTTATTGATCGACAGGCAAATGTATCCACCCGGACATTTTCTGTCGAGTTAACGATCCCTAATCCCGATATGAAAATTCCCGCAGGCCTAAGCGTTGAAGCCGACCTGCTGATGGAAGAAGTACTGGCGCTTGAAATCAGCCCAGCATGGCTCGCGTTGAGTGAAGATGGAGAACCCGGTATCAAGTGGGTAACTACCGGCAATCGGGTCCAATTCACCCCTGTGGATGTGGTCAAGTCTGAAAGCAATCGTCTCTGGGTCGCTGGAATTCCCGAACAGGCCAGAGTCATCACTAGGGGTCAGGGCTTTGTCCGATCCGGTGATCAGGTTGATGTTATCAACCCTGATGTGTCTCTGGTTGCCGGGGAGTAATGACCAATGCGAAGTCTGATTGCTGCATCACTGATGCGAACCCGTACCGTTATGATGCTGCTGGCGCTAATCCTGGTTACCGGCCTTGCCAGCTATCTTACTATTCCCAAAGAATCGAGCCCTGATATTACGATTCCGGTCATTTATATTTCCGTATCACACGAAGGTATTTCACCGGAAGATGCCGAACGGTTGCTGGTACTCCCCCTGGAGAATGAACTTAGGGCTATTGAAGGTGTTAAGGAACTTAAGGCAACCGCATCCCAGTCTCATGCTTCCATTACCCTGGAGTTTATTGCTGGTCTCGATACGGATGAGGTTCTCGCAGACGTCAGGGACAAGGTGAATCTGGCCAAGAGCAAACTGCCTCAGGATACGGATGAGCCTATTATCAACCAGATCTCCTTTGCCAGTATGGAACCGGTGATTACAGCCGTACTTTCTGGCAACTTACCCGAACGTGCGCTGGTTAAAATAGCCCGTGAGCTCAGAGATGAGCTGGAATCCAGAAAGCAGATTCTGGAGGTGGATATCGCAGGCGACCGAGAGGAAGTCGTTGATGTTATCATCGACCCACTCAAGCTGGAAAGTTATGGGCTGGTTCCTGCTGATGTTATTAACCTGGTCTCTCAGAACAACCAGCTGGTTGCGGCCGGCAACCTGGACAATGGTAAGGGGCGATTTTCAGTCAAGGTCCCCGCTGTCTATAAAACAGCGGCAGATATTCTCTCTCAGCCCGTGAAAGCAGACAGTGATCGGGTGATTACCTTCGGTGATATTGCCAGCGTTCTCAGTACGTTTAAGGATGGTGGCGGTTACGCCAGAATGAACGGAAAGAACAGTATCGCCCTGGAAATCAAAAAGCGCCCCGATGAAAACATCATTGAAACGGTGGGACTGGCCAAAGCCATTATTGCTGAAGGCCAGAAGCTTTCACCTAAAACCCTGAATGTTGACTACGTAGGTGATCAGTCGGTTGATGTGGTGGATATGGTCAACGACCTGCAGAACAGTGTTCTGGCGGCCATTATTCTGGTGGTTACGGTTATTGTCGGGGCATTGGGCTTTCGCAGCGCCGTATTGGCAGCCATTGCCATTCCAGGCTCTTTTCTTACCGGTATTCTGATCATTGCCATGATGGGTTTAACCATCAATATGGTGGTTCTTATCTCACTGATGATGGCTGTGGGCATGCTGGTTGATGGCGCTATTGTGGTTACCGAATATGCCGACCGGAAAATGAGTGAAGGCGTTGCCCGCAAACAGGCGTATCAGGAAGCCTCATTACGAATGGCGTGGCCAATCATTGCATCGACAGCAACGACTCTAGCCGCCTTTTTCCCGCTGATGTTCTGGCCTGGCATTATGGGTGAGATGATGACCTACCTGCCATTAACCCTGATTGCGACCCTCTCCGCATCTCTGGTGATGGCACTGATTTTTATACCGACCATCGGCTCTCTTATTGGCAAGCCCAGAAAGCTCAGCGAGCTTGAAAAGCGATCGATCACCGAAGCGGAAACAGGAGATTTGCAGAATGTTCCCGGTTGGGCGGGTGTATATATCCGCACACTGTCCAAGGCGATTCAGCACCCTTTAAAAATTCTGTTCTCGGGTATGGCTATGGTGGCAGTCATTTATTTTGCCTTCATTAGCTTTGGTAAAGGCTTTGAGTTCTTCCCAGATGTCGATACCAATAACATCATGGTTAAGGTACGGGTAAATTCCAGCAACCTGTCCATTGATGAAAAAGATGAAATCCTTAGAAAGGTAGAATCAATTCTGCTCCGGCAACCAGAATTAAAAACGCTGTATGCCCGCACCGGTGACAACCAGGAAGTGGGTACCATTCGTCTGAATATGGTGGACTGGAAATATCGCCGAAAAGCAGCCCTTGTCGCAGAAGAGATTAATCAGAAGCTTTCACACTTTGCCGGACTGGACATCACTGTTGAGCGAAGAAAAGATGGCCCTCCCCAGGGGAAACCCCTGGAACTCGTGATCAGTGCCAATGACCTTGATGTGCTGCACGAAACGGTTGGCAAAGTCAGAACCGTTCTGGCGGGCATTGATGGCTTTACCAATTTAGAAGACGACGGCCCTACTCCCGGCTATGAATGGCGCATTGATGTAGACCGTGCCGGAGCTGCCCGTTATGGTGCGGATGTCAGCAGTGCCGGCGGCCTTGTCCGTCTGGTTACTTCTGGTTTAACGGTGGGCAGTTATCGTCCGGATGACAGCAGTGATGAAGTGGATATTCGTATTCGTTTTCCTGAGTCAGACCGTCACCTTGAGAGTATCGATCAACTTCGATTGATGACCCAGTCGGGCCTGGTACCTATCAACAACTTCACAACACGTGAGATTGCCCCCAAGGTTGACAGCATCAAGCACCTCGACGGTAAACGAACAGTCAGCGTCGGTGCCAATCTGGCCGAAGGGGCCCTACTGAATGACCTCCTGCCTGAGTTAAAAGCAAAGCTTGATACATTGGATGTACCTCAGGAAGTCAGTTTCACCATTAAAGGTCAGAATGAAGACCAGCAGGAAAGCAGTCAGTTCCTGATTAAGGCATTCGCAATCGCCCTGTTCGTGATGGCCATGATCCTGGTGACTCAGTTCAACAGTTTCTACCAGGCGTTCCTGATTATGTCAGCTGTTGTCCTTTCTACCGGTGGTGTGTTGCTTGGACTACTCGTGGCCGGCAAACCCTTTGGCATTGTGATGTGTGGTATCGGGGTCATTTCTCTGGCAGGCATCGTCGTGAACAACAATATCGTGTTGATTGATACCTACAATCTGTTGCGCAAACAGGGAATGAAAGCCGAAGAAGCCATTCTTCGAACCGGTGCCCAGCGTCTGCGTCCGGTAATGTTGACTACCATCACCACCATTCTGGGCCTGATGCCGATGGTGCTCTCCACCAATATTGATCTGTTCAACCACCGGCTTGAGATTGGTGGTCCCACCGCTCAGTGGTGGAATCAGTTATCGACCTCCATTGCCGGAGGTCTGGCATTTGCCACCCTGCTGACCTTGGTTCTGACACCGTGTCTTCTGGTCATTGCAGGTCGCAGGCAGGACAGAAAAATGGCTCAGTAAACCATCAAACACAGGCAATAGCAGAAGCTATTGCCTGAATTATTGAAGATCACTTATTCCATAATGGTCACCTTATCTCCGACCCGGATCATGCCTTCCTGATCCGGGATAAGATTCTGACCAAAGATAACGCCCATCTCTGTTCGACGATATTGAGCCAGTGTGAACAGTGGCTCCCTTCCCTCTTTCTCTCCGGTTTCAGGGTTGACGGTGGTCATTACACACCGGGAACAGGGTTTGGCTGCCCGGAAGGTGATATCTCCCACCTTGATCACTGACCAGGTGTCTTCTTCATAGGGTTGTTGACCACTGACAACGATATTGGGTCGGAAGCGTGACATGGACACGGTATCGGTCAGGCGTTGATTCAAATCGGCTAAAGACGCTTCATTCGTCAGAAGAAATGGGAAACCGTCGGCAAAACTGGTGTGATCTTCTGGTTTTGAATACCGGGCATCGGTGGATCGTATTGACTGTTCTGGCTGATAAAACAGTCTGCATTTCATATTCAGAAAATCACTGAACCACTGAGCGGCATCATCCCCGGCATCAAGGGCATGGCAATCATCTTTCCAGACGGTGACTGTTGCAGAATAAGCTCCGGCTGACGGTGTTGATACACGGAGACTCTCAGTCTCTGGTCGTGTGATCTGCAATCCTCCATCAACGATGGAGGTGACCACAGTTGCCAGGACTGGGTATTGTCGCTGAGTAATAAACTTTCCATTTTCATCAGTCAGCAGCCAGCGACGATCATGCTCAAAGCCTCTCAGGGTTACATGGGCACGTTCAAGGGGGATTGCCCTGGTTGATTTGATCGGATAGACCGTCAGCCCGGTTACTTCCATCAGCTCCAGCTCCTGTACTTTATATGACCATAACATTATTACCACCAAGGATACGGCTATCCCTTGTTTATGAGAACAATGGGAATCAAAATATCCTGCAAATGATTTTGGTGATAACAGGATTCTCAATGACACTGCAGCTGGTTGATATAGGCGTTAACCTCAGTGATAAGGCTTTTGACAAGGATCGCGACGAGGTCGTCAGTCGCGCTGTTGAGCACGGTGTTACCACCATGATCCTCACCGGCACCTCTCTGGCAGAGTCTCAGGAGGTGTTAGGTCTGGCAAGAACCCACGCTGGCCACTGCTTTTGTACCGCCGGTATCCACCCTCACGGGGCTAAAGATGCAAATGTCCAGGCCTTTAATGAGCTGAAGAGCTTGTTCAATGAACCAGAGGTGGTTGCTGTTGGAGAGACAGGGCTGGATTTTAACCGTGACTTTTCTCCACGGCCCGTTCAGGAGAAAGTGTTTGAGCGTCAGTTGGAGCTGGCTATTGAGAGTGGGCTGCCCTTGTTCTGTCATGAGAGAGATGCATCAGAGCGCTTTGCAGAAATCATCAGAAGCTATCGGGATCAGATCAACAAACTGGTCGTACACTGCTTCACAGCGGATAAGAAAGCTCTGTATCGATACCTGGATCTGGACTGCCATATTGGCATTACCGGATGGATCTGTGATGAACGACGGGGAACCCACCTCCATCCGCTGATGAAGGATATTCCGGCAAATCGGTTGATGGTGGAAACCGATTCACCATGGTTACTGCCAAGATCGTTGGTGAAAAAGCCGAAAAACCGGAGAAATCAACCGGCCTTTCTGCTTGAGGTTGTTCAGATGATTGCTACTCACACCGGGCAATCACTGGAACAGGTTGCCCGGCAAACCAGGGAAACATCACTGGAATTCTTTAATCTCACGGCTCGTCATCATGACCTTCAGGGTCAAGATGGACAATAACGTCCGCTTCGGGCAGGTATTCAAGCACTGCCCGCTTTGCCAGAACCCCGAGTTCATGGGCGTGAATCAGTGGCGTATTGGGTTCAAGGTCCAGATGCATCTGAATAAACGGAATTGAACCTGATACCCGGGTTCTGACGTCATGAATACCCAGAACACCGTCTACCGAGAGGGCTCGCCGCTCAATCTCCTGAAGTTCTTCCTCAGGCAGCGCCTGATCCATCAATTGCTGAATCGCCTCCCAGGCAAGACTCCTGACACTGAACAACATATAACCGCCAATCAGCAGGGCAAGAATATTATCCACCTGCTGATAGCCATAGCTGGCGCCAATCAATGCGGCCAGCACCGCAATATTGGTCAGAAGGTCTACCTGATAATGAAGTGAGTCTGATTTAATGGCTGCTGAGTTGGTTTTTCGAATGACATAGCGCTGAATGGTTAGCAGGATCAGTGTGGCAATGATCGAAAAGATCATCACCATGATACCGGCGCTTTCATTACCCAGCACAACATCTTCACCCGTTATCCGGTCAAGCGTGTTCAGCACCAGAACAATGGCCGAACCGCCAATAAAGGCAGACTGAGCCAATACGGCAAGCTGCTCAGCCTTCCCGTGGCCAAAATGATGATCCTCATCCGCTGGCGCAATGGCAATCCTGACGGCAAATAATGTGATCAGGGAAGCCAGAATATCCATTGTGGAATCCAGCAAAGTAGCTAGCAGGCTCATGGAACCGGTCATGAACCAGGCGGCGAGCTTAGCGATAATCAGGATGCTTGCAGTAGCAACCGAAGCGTAGGTTGCCAGTTTGAGGAGGCGGTTTTTGTCTTCAGACACGTGCTTTCCAGAGTTGCTGTCATTAAGCTCAGACGATGTCATCCTATCACGAGACTCTTGTCTTTGAGCCCGTCTTTGAGCCAGAGCGTAGTTAATCATGCGATCCCTGCCAATTAACAACCGTCGATCTTTCTATCCTATCCTGAAACGGGTTGGATCAGCCAGTCATTCAAAGCCTCGAGCGTGAATGGCCATCCAAGCTCCCTGCCCTCTTCCGTCGCTATGACAGGAATTCGTACCCCATAAAGATCAACCAGACGATCATCTTCACTGATCTCTATAGCCACCCAGCGACAGACCTGCTGATTTTGCAGAAAATTGAGCATTTCTTCAGCTTCTTCACACAGGTGACATCCGGAAGTGGTATATAAAGTCAGTTGAATCATAAACTATCCCCTAAAAAGGGGGTCTATGATAGCGATAATATAACCATAGAGTTAGTAAAGATTATGTAGATATAACTACAGCATAGTGTTTTTGCTTATACTCTCACTGGGCACTAATAAATTCAGCTGGCGATCCCATGGACTTTACATTTTTCAATCAACTCATGCTTATTCTGGCTCTGTCAGCCGTGACTATTGCCTTTTTCAAGCGATTTCAACTGCCTGAAAGTCTTGGTTATTTATTTGTCGGCATCATTCTCGGGCCTACAACCTCAGGGCTTATACAACAGGACTTTGATATTGCCCTGCTGGCTGAAATTGGTGTGGTCTTCCTACTCTTTACACTTGGCCTCGAGTTCTCCATGAAAACCATTATGGCCATGAAAAAAGAGGTATTTGGCCTTGGTGGTCTGCAGGTACTCCTGACAGGAGTTGGGATTTTTGGCGTTCTGATCGCTTTTGATTTTGCAGTACTTACATCCTTTGTCTGTGCATCAGCACTTGCCCTCTCCTCCACTGCGATTGTGTCCAAGGAACTCACCCAGAGTAATGAAATACGCTCCCGCCAGGGGCAGCTGGCAATTGGTGTCCTTCTTTTTCAGGATATTGCCGCCGTTGTCTTCCTGATTATGATTCCAGCCCTGATTGGGGGAGGCAGTGACTCTATTGCCTCCTCTCTTGGATTTGCCTTTGCCGAAGGTGTTGTGTTTGTTGTAATCATGCTGGCTATTGGCAAATGGGTTCTACCTCTTATTTTTCACGAGGTTGCCAAGGCCAGGTCTGAAGAACTGTTTGTTCTCATGGCGCTGGTGATTGCCCTGATGGCGGCCTGGCTCTCTCATGCAATGGACTTATCCATGGCACTGGGCGGCTTTGTTGCAGGCATGATGATGGGTGAAAGCCACTACAAGCATCAGGTTGAAGCCGACATCAAACCTTTCCGGGATGTGCTCCTTGGACTGTTTTTCGTATCCGTGGGCTTAATGCTGGATATGGATGTTCTCGTCGCTTTCTGGAAAGAAATTCTATTGGGCACAGTGGCATTAATTGTCTTTAAGTTCCTGGTGATTTACACATTGGCCAGAACTTTTGCGGAGTCGAAAAATATCTCTCTGAGAACCAGTCTTTCACTGGCACAGGGTGGGGAGTTTTGCTTTGCACTGGTTGCCCTGGCATCACAATACGGTGAAAGTGGCGGAAACCTCACTTCAGTCGTTCTCGCGGTCACTATTTTATCGATGATTATTGCTCCGCTTCTGATCAGAAACAGCAATGCTATCGTAAAACTGGTCAAGTTTGATAAATCCGAACAGAGCATTCATCGTGTTAAAGAAGAGGAAGTCCGTAAGCAAACAGCCCACATACATCACCACACCCTGATCTGTGGCTACGGTCGTGTTGGCCAGACCATTGCCCGCTTCTTGACTCAGGAAAACAAGGCTTTTGTAGCCATTGATGATGACCCTTTGCACGTCCACGAAGCTGGCCTTGCAGGAGATCCGGTCTTCTTCGGTGACTGCAGAAAGTTAGAACTGTTAATGGCGGTTGGATTGGAGCGGGCCAGTCAGGTGGTTATCTGTATCGATCGCCCTGAAAATGCCCTGAAAATTTTGCAAGCCATTCGGCAGCAGTCACCTCAGGTGCCTGTGCTGGTCCGTACCAGGGATGACAGTCAATCTGAAGATTTGAGAAAAGCAGGTGCAACCGTTGTTATTCCTGAAGTACTCGAGTCAAGTCTGGTTATCGTTAAGCATGCTCTTCTGATGCTTGGCATGAACCCTGCCCATGTTCGTCAAAGAGTCCATGAAGCAAGGACAAAAGGGTATGAAATCCTTAATGGCTTTTATCCAGGCATCAGCGATTACCTGCTGGAGAATGATAAGAAAGCCTATCGCCATGCGGTTACCCTGAGTAAAAATTGCTCAGCAGAGCAGAAAACCATTGAGTCCCTTGATTTTAAAGGTACAGACGTATCAATTGTCGAGGTTCGTCGAGATAATATGGTACTGCAGCCACAAGCCGGAATGATTTTGAATGCCGGCGATATTGTGGTTTTAACTGGAAGCAATAGTGATATTTCTCATATTGAGAAACTTTTTGACTGATTCATAGACTAAAACAAGCAAACACCGTTTATTTTAATCGGATTATTTCAGGCTATATAACAGGTAGCCTGAAATATTTAGCCTTAGAGTGAAATGGCAATGGAATGCTTCCCATTCAGGATGGTAGGTATGCCAAGAATAACTTTGCCTAATAGCCGCTTCAAGTGCTTACAATCATTTCAGTATACCTGTTTATTTTTTTTAAATTACTTATTATTTATACCTTCACTGGCTTTTTCATTTCATCAAAATGAAGTTTATCTCCTATCACCGGAAAGTAAATCCGATTTAGAAATAGTGGCTTCGGAACAGAGGGAAATCACAATCGCCATAGAGACAAAAGGTTTTGAGGAAGATCTGCAAGGTAATATTCCTGTACAACTTATATTGGAAAATGAAAACATAATATTTGAGAATGGCGAACAGCAGATATTATGGAGTAATAGAACTAACACACTAAATAAAGGAAAGAATGATACAGTAAATAATGATTCACGTGTTTATGTGAAATTCACCCCGGATCCAAATGAACTCGACAAGATTATAAAAATAAGAATACGAAAAGAAGAGGATCTTTCCAGGCTATCAGCACTGGCTGCTTTTTTTCCTCAAATGATTCCTGTCATCCTGATGGATGAAGTTGCATGGGGTCCGAAGCCAGTGATTTTCTATGACGCACTGATGAGATGGAATTATAAAGTATTAGGAAGTGATATTGTTAAATCGATTCGAAACCTTGTTCTGAATCAAACATTTGGCAAAAACAAGCCTTTATTAGCGCAATGTTCAGCTGATTTTATCGAAGGCTTCCTGCTTTTCGAAGCGGCTAATTATGGTGAAACTTCAGCATCTATAAGAACAAAAACTCAAACATTCCGGGCGTATGTTATGAGCGCACCATTCAAAAGGCTCATGGACTGTATGTCAAACACGGTATCATCAACACTTCTTGATATTCAGAAAAATCAAATAGGTGATGAGTGGCGATATTTGAAAGAACTGAACAAAGAATCAATCAATGGCCTTTCAAAAATCATGGTCGGATATGGCTTTAATACGTTTGCTTTTGAAGCTGGAGACTTCTTCAAAGTACTAAAGAAAACCATTGGTTTTTCTAATGCCGCTAACGATCTTTCGTTGCAGACGGACCTGGACCGGTCAATCGTTAAAGCGGCCCAATATACCCTTCAAGCAGGCTATGAAGATTTCTTCAAAGGTCAGCTTAAATATCACAACCTCAGTGAGCACTACGCTCTGCCACTTGCCACCGGCGCTGGTGTTATTGAAATCCTGTTGAGGTTGTATGCTCAACAGAGCATGACAGGCCGGGACCAGGCTCATCAGATTCATTCATTCACCAAGCGAGCCGAAGCAATAGGCGTATCAATTAATAAAAGCCTGGCATTTCCTGAGTTATCTGATCTTCAGCTGCTGGCTCTTGGTGTCACAATACCCGCTGTTTTATATGGTGTATTTAAAGTTGCTAATGTTGCTGCCGGTTATGATGTGTCATCCCCAGTTTTTAAGCTGTTTGACACCGCCTATGAAGGGATGGTGCTTGGTGCCGTTACCCACTTGATATCACCCGTTCTCCAAAGATATGGTATTTGGGCAGCACACTCTATACAAAAACCAATACTTCAATATATGGAAGCAGAACCCGAAAGCTGGTCTGAATATTTCCTGGCGGATACGATCCGTTACCGCATAGATATATTTACTGAAAATTAGCTCCCTGCCCTGTCAAAACCATGAATTAACTCATAGAGCCTTTTTCAAAAATCACATATAAGCATCAATTAATATGTTTATGAGAAATATAAATGAAATAAAAACAAAAAAAATATCTCAATTAATTATGATAAAAAAACATTAAATTCGTTTAAAATATATAAAAAGTTTTCTCAACAAGAGAGATAACTACTTTAAAACAGATTATTTTAGGTTTTTCTGTGGCAAAGGATAGCCTTTCTACTGAGGTGGTAAATAATGGCTCATCTATTGCTATTTGTGTCCAGTAAAAAATTTGAACCATTTAGATCAAACGTGACGGCATATATTTATTTAACATCACAACTATTGCTTACATCTCAGATATTCAGACATAAAA
>NZ_LUKQ02000209.1 GCF_001647025.1 Endozoicomonas atrinae | reverse complement strand
GAAAATCAACATCATTAAAACCTTCGGGTAGCTGTGGTCGACGAGACATCTGTTCTAGATAATGCATGGTAATGATGCCTAAGCATAGTTGGCGGCAGCTTAAGGATTTAGAAAATGCGATTGGTATTATTTGTCATCCTTTTAATGTTGCCAAGCATTTTTTGTATTTGAATTTTTTCAGGCTTTTCTTTGTGTTGAATAAAGTATAAGGCGTTAGCGAGTACATACTGACGTGTTGAGTCTTTTGGTATGCAGAGAAT
Organism: Endozoicomonas atrinae; assembly: GCF_001647025.1. GTDB lineage: Bacteria > Pseudomonadota > Gammaproteobacteria > Pseudomonadales > Endozoicomonadaceae > Endozoicomonas > Endozoicomonas atrinae. The sequence continues at coordinate 9,315 of NZ_LUKQ02000209.1, read as the reverse complement.
GATCTTGATTTTCTCTAAATAATGTTGCTCTATTGAACTTTTTTTTGTTCTTGTGGAGAGTGTTGCTATTTTTTTTTCTATAGTAGACTTTGGGTGTTTCTCTTGTCGGCAATACCTACTTGGCGACTGATCCTTCTTTCTTATCGCTCTTATTTCTTCAAGGCATTTCTCCAAAATGGCTTTAATGCTTGTTTTAGTGGTTAATTTTAAACATTCCTTTAAATGTTCTAATGATTTTTTTAGCTGATCTCTTCGCTCTCGTTCTAAATGGTTATGCCATTCTGTTTTGCTAAGACCATGTTGTAAATTCAGTTCAACTATCTTCTGCTTAGGTTGGAAGGAAGTGCCTTCACGTAAAGAAACGAGCTCAATACAGATGGTAATTATCGTTTGTCTTGATGTGGAATTGCTTACCCCTAATGTATCTCTCAAAGCTTGGTATAGCTTGGCTTGATGGTTTCTTCGTCTTTTTTCACTAAAATTGGCTCGTGTTCTTTTATCATCACCATGGTATTCTTCACGGCCTTCCGAAGCACTTGTAGAAGGTAATTCAGTTAATTTTGAAAAAGGGTGAGGCTCTTTGGCTGTTTTAACCAATAGGGTAGGTTCTGATAACAATAGCTTTCTCAGTGGCTCTACTTCTTTAACTCTTATTCTTGGTGAGCCAGTATCATAAGAGGTTGAGGCCATTTGCTGGTAAGGTTGTGATAGTGTTTTACCTGCTATTTTAAGATCCATTAAATGAGCCCTGAAGAAATAAGGTTTTGATTGTTGGGTTGGCACAGTGAAAGCTCATATTAGTACATTGGTTATTTTTGACCTGACATTTTGTTTACATAGTAAAAGCCGTAGCCTCTCTTTGAAAAAGTCCCAAATAAAAGTACGCTGGTAAACTAAGGGAGTGTTGCTGCTCAGGGTTCAAGAGACTATCGCAGTTGCACTAGTCCGCAAGGCTTCTGAATAAGTCTTGTTTTGATAAAGTGAGTTATGCGCCAGTCAGCGCAAGGATGCCAGAACCATGATTCACGAAAGCCAGCTTAATCATCGGGTACAAGCCCTTGAACCATCCGCAACGCTGAAAATCAATGAGCTTAGCCAGCAGTTGATTAAAGAAGGTCGAGATATAATCCGTCTTGGGCTGGGGCAGTCTCCGTTTCCAGTACCTGATATTGTCGTCAAAAGCCTTAAGAAGCATGCTCATGAAAAGGACTACCTGCCTGTTCGTGGGCTTCAGGCTTTACGCCAGTCGGTGGCGGATTATTACCAGCGAAGGGAGTGCCTTGAGATTGATGCGGATTCGGTTCTGATTGGTCCAGGCTCTAAAGAGTTACTGTTTAATATTCAGATGGCCTGTCAGGCAGAGCTGATATTGTCCGCTCCCAGCTGGGTGTCCTATGTTCCCCAAGCTCTCATGCTTGGGCGCAAAGTACGATACCTGCCGACAGAGATGGAGAATCAGTGGCAGGTTTCTCCGAAGCAACTTGAACAATTACCCCCACCTGGGGATGAGATAAGATTTCTTTTACTCAATTATCCTTCAAACCCAACGGGTTCAAGCTATGATCCGGATAGTCTGAAGGCTCTGGCTGATGTGGCCAGGAAACAGAAAATTATCATTATTGCTGATGAAATCTACGGTGAAACCCGTTTTGTTGGGCAACATTGTTCGATGGCTGGCTTCTACCCTGAGGGGACAATTATCAGTGGAGGGCTTAGTAAATGGTGTGGGGCAGGAGGGTGGCGCCTGGGGGCAATGATCTTTCCAAAAGAGCTGCGAAGAGTGCAGGACGCCATGGCTGTGATTGCCAGTGAAACTTTTACTTCAACCAGCGCTCCAATTCAGTATGCGGCGTGTACCGCTTTTTCAGAGAGTTCAGAGATCAATCTCTATCTTGAACGAAGTCGACAGGTCCTGGCATTGATCGCCCGTTTTATGGTGGATTCCCTGAGGGCTGTGGGGTTAAAAATGGCAGACCCAGTGGGCGGTTTTTATCTGTTTGTCAGTTTTGAGACATTCAGAGAGCAGCTGATGGCTCGTGGACTCAAAACCTCAGGTGAACTTTGCAATAACTTGCTATCAGATACCGGTATAGCAGTGCTTCCCGGTAGTGATTTTGGTTTAATGGCAGATCAGTTATTTGTCAGAATGGCGTTTGTAGACTTTGATGGAGGAAAGGCTCTTGCTGCGGTAGCAGAAGGGCAGTATGACCCAGATGTTTTTGTGCAGCAGTATTGCCCAAAATTGTATGAAGCATGCCAGCGCATAAAGCAATGGCTGGTATCATCAGGCAAAGACAATAAAGAATGAAATATTGAAGAAACAGGTAATGGGGATGAAGTGGTTAAAAGCTCTGGGCGTTAGCCTGTGTATTCTTCTGGCAGGGTGCCAGACGGTATCAACAACCAACTCAAGCACTATTGGTGTCCAGCGTGAGCAGAAAATGTTCTCCTTGCTCTCAGAAAGCCAGGTGAATGCCATGTCTGTCGAGGCTTACCAGGAAGAGCTCAAAAAAGCCCGGGAAAAAGAGGTGTTGAACCGGAAGTCTGAAGACGTTAAACGTCTGCGGACGATTGCTGACCGGCTGGTGTCTCATGTCGGCGTGTTCAGACAGGATGCCCGAAGCTGGAAGTGGGAAGTCAATCTGATGACGGATAAACAACTCAATGCCTACTGTATGCCTGGGGGCAAGATTATGTTTTATACCGGCATCATTGACACCCTGAAGCTTACCGATGATGAAATCGCCGCCATTATGGGGCATGAAATGGCCCATGCTCTGCGGGAGCATGGACGAGAGGCCATGTCTCAGGCGTATGCAGTTCAATTGGGACAGGATACCCTGAGCATTCTTCTGGGGGTCAGCCCTGAAGTAATGAGCATTGGCAGTACCGTAGTGAACTATGCACTGACACTGCCCAATAGCCGAACCAATGAGGCTGAGGCTGATCTTATCGGTCTGGAATTGATGGCCAGGGCTGGATACAACCCAAGGGCTGCTGTCAGCTTGTGGAAAAAAATGTCAGCGCAGAGTGGTGGAAGTGTGCCGGAATTTATGAGCACACACCCGTCCCACGATACCCGTATTAATGGGTTGAATGCCAATATTGTGAAAGTAGATCATCTCTACCAGCAGGCGATCAGCAAAACCAATTAACCTTTAGGGGCTATTGGATTGGTTGGGTCCATACTCCAGCCAATCCAGCCGTCGTCAAAGACACTGATCTGTTTCCAACCCATAAGATAAGCCGCAAAAAATGCTTCACTGGCACGCCATCCGGTGCCGCAATAAAAGCTTACTTCCTTGTCTGCGGTAATCCCTTTTTCCTGCCACATTTTCTCAATCTCTGTCCATGAGCGCATGGTGTCATCAATGTCCTGATAGTTGAGCATGTCATAAGCACTGTCACCGTTTTCCAGTAAAACAGAGCCCGGAATATGGCCTGCTTTGCTGTATCGGAAATAACCGGATTTCTCACCGTTAAACTCTTCCGGGGTCATTACACTGGCCAGAATGCTATCCGGATCGTTCATCAGTGCTTTAACCTCAGGAATGTTGATGACCAGGTCATCACTTTCTGGAACCTGAAGTGTCGTATGTGCTTTAGGAACAGGGCTATTTACTGTGGTTTCCAGGTTATAACCCTGATCTTTCCATGCCCGTTTGCCGCCATTAAGTACCCGCACATCGTTAACTCCTGCATAAAGGAGAGCTACCGCTGCTCGGTATGCCCCCATGGCCAGCTCATCGGCATACACAACAACCAATGTATTTCTGTCAATACCATATTGAGCAAGCACTTTAGCCAGTCGGTTATCCGGTATAAAATTCCATGAAGGGGTGCCCTGGTTCCACTCAATTTCACGGGTGTCGAGATAAATAGCCCCGGGAATGTGCCCTGAGCCATATTTGGACTGTTCATCGTAGCCCACTTCTAGAATAACCAGAGCCTGTTCTTGTTCTATTTCCTGTTGCTGTTTTAACCAGCGTGGGTAAACCAGCTTATGATATTTCGGAAGAGTCGCGGTTTCATTCCCAGCATCGCCCCATGCCTGAATACCACCAGTCAGTCGATAAACCTCTGTATAACCCAAGCGTTTCAAACCCTGGTAGAGCGTGCTGGCATCGCCATCATTCTGATCATAGATAACCAGTGTTTTATTTCTGTTGATGCCTTTTTCCATTAAGAGCTGGTCTTGATCTGCTGGTGAGCCTGCCAGTTCAAGCCAGTGAGGTTGAAAGCTGACGGCATTTTTTATATGGCCCTGTTTAATACCCTCACCAGCAGGCCAGCCGTTGAAGAAGTGATCTGCCCTGGCATCAATAATGACCAGTTTCATGGCGCTTTCCTGCCATTGCAGAAGTTGGGATACGGTGATCTCTTCCATGGGGAAATGGGTATCTTCCTGATTGATTATTCGACAACCAGTTACGTTGGTGATGAAAAGAAAGGATACAGAAAAGAGTATTACACACAAGCAGAGTGCAAAAGCAGAGTGCAGAACGCGCTTTCGAGGTTCTAACAAGGGTTGTCTCCTGTTGGTTCAATGGCAACAGCAAGAGGAGGCTTCCCGAGAAGAGACTACCCTACTGCGGTGACAGAAAATTGGTCTAACAATCCGTGTTTGTTCGGCAAATAGAACCACTATTCAACTCACAAAAACGAATTGTTAGCCTCAATTTTCTGCCGTCCTCGTTACGGGCACTATTCTCGGACAGCCTCCTGAGTTTTCAAGAAAACAAAGACAGTCTTTAAGATGTCATTCAATCGGTGTGTAGGATAACGCAGCCCAATGATAAAAAGAGGGCGTATAATTCCTGACATTGGTGTAGCCAGCCGCCTTTAGCACCAGCACCATATGAGCGGACCGGATACCGGCAGTACAGTAGACCACAATTGGGCTGGCCTTTTTAATATCCAGGTCAGATAACATTTTATTGATGTCATCAAAGGATTTTAAGGTTCCACTTTCTGTGAGCAGCCGTTGAAATGGTAAGCTCACTGCCCCAGGCAGATGTCCTTTCCGCTGCTCACCAAGGTCGATTTTACCGCGAAATTCTTCTGGTGATCGTGAATCAATAACGCGAAATTGTGAGTAGTCTCTGTACAGGGCTTTGGTGTGAATGGTGGATGAAGAATCTCGGCGGGTTATTTCATAATCACTTTTGGTATTGAAGAAGGTTGGGATGATGGTGGTTTTCAGTCCTCTTGCTTTCCAGTGAGAATAGCCTCCATTTAGAATGCGGACATTTTTTAATCCTGCCACGTGCAAGCTCCAGGCAATCCGGCCATCTTCCCCCCACCCTTGATGAGCATCTGCATAAACGACAATATTATCGGTTGAACCCAAGCCAATCTTCTGTATCTGGTGTTCGAGTTCCTTATTGTTAAGCAAGGTTGCCCAGGTCTCGCTCCCGGCTTCACCATTCATATCAGAAAGGGATTGCCATTGAACTGACCGGGCTCCCGGGATATGTCCTTTGAGATACTCAGAGTGTTCTCGGGCATCAATCAGAAGGTAATTGTTAAGATTGCTGGCCACCGTTTCTGCACTGATAAAATAGTCTTCTGGCAACGCATATAATGGCCTCAGGGGGAGGAGTAGCAGCAAGGCAAGAAATGAATACCATCGAGTGTATTTAACAGAAAGCAGTGATTTCCTACGCATCGGTTGCAGTCTCAGACTCCCGGAAATAGACGGACTTCAGGAAAAAGATCAGTACAGTTATCGCAAACAGTGTTAATAAACCCATGACGGCAAGACGGCTTCCACCGGTCAACATTCCTCCAACATAAGAATAAATCAGTGTGGCTGGTAGTTGTCCTATACCCGTAGCCACGAGAAAGTGTCTTAATTTCATCGAGGTCAGGCCAGCACCATAGCTGACCAGGTCAAAGGATATAAAAGGCAGAAGTCTTGCAATGAGTATGGTGTATTGGCCATGTTGGGAAAAAAAGCGGTCTACCTGATCAAGGGCAAAGTGACTGGTCAGTCTGGCCACGCCCTCCCGCCCAAACCAGCGTGAGAGAAAGAAACACAGGGTGGCTGCGATCATGGCGCTGCCCCAGGAGAGCAGTGCTCCCTGCCACCAACCAAATATGGCAGCATTGGCAAACGTAATCATAAAGGCGGGCAGGGGGGCTGCTACCGCCTGAACGACCATCAATAGTCCTGAAACCAAGGGTGCCCATACGCCAAAGACAAGAATGTAGGAACGTACCTGCTCAATATCCAGAGATGAAAGGATGTGGATCATCTCGAACAACCACTCTCGGGCTGGTGGAATAGCGAGAACAGCAGCAGTGATCAGCAGAACTATCAGTGGTTTGGTAATGGATTGAATAGTCATTTCACGGTTTCTGTCGTTTTAGGCGTTGTGATCTCCGCCTTGCTCATCAGCGTTTTCAGAAGATGTTTTTTTTTCAGGGATCTTGCAGAAACCTTCGGCAGGAACATCCAGAGCCGCGTTGAATTTGCTGGACATGTTCTGAAAAGCAATCAGCCCTGTCAGTTCAACAACAGCGTCATTATTGAAATGCTCTTTTACCCGTTTCATCAGCTCAGGAGTGACCTGGCGGTCGCTGTAAGTCACTGCTTCTGTATACTCCAGGGCAATACGCTCCTGTTCGCTGAAAAGATCTGAGTGTTGCCAGTTATCCAGTGCTTCCACTTTATCCATACTGCCCGCACGTTTCGCCAGGGTCATGGCATTGACGTCAACACAGAACGCGCACCAGTTAACCTGAGATACTCTGACTGTCACCAGCGATCGTAGTTCCGGTGAAAGGGGCGATTTTTTTCGATCCAGAACGCCATAGAGTGCAGCGACAGCGGCAAATAATCTGGGGACTCGTGCCCATAACAACCCTGGCTTAAGGACTTTTCCATAACGCCGCTTCTGGCTCCAGAAGAAAGGTTTTAGCCACCAAGGGTAAGAGTGAAGAGGTTTCTCCGGTACGTACATGGCTGATTCCCAGCTTGCAGTTCCATAGTAGGTCAATCGATGTTGGCAGGAAAGACGGATATCTACAAGGCTGCAGAGGGCTAAATCCTTATGTATACCGTGAGTCCGTGACGTAAGTCAGCAGTTTTTTATTTGCAGGTCATTGTCCAGTTGGGTTTGTGACGATGAGCGTTTAGTAAAAAGGTACTCAATAAAGCCTTGTCTATATTTCTGAACAGGTTAACTCAAGGGGATACTGATGCAGGCGGATACGTTTTCGATACACCACTTCAACACCAATGGAATCACAGTCAGGGCTGTGGTAGAAGGCTCAGGTCCACTGGTGATTATGGTACATGGCTGGCCTGAACTCTGGTATTCATGGCGACACCAGATTCAGCCGTTGGTAAATGCTGGCTACCGGGTTATGGCTCCGGATGTTCGGGGATATGGCGGAAGTGATAAGCCGTACCCAGTTGATGCGTACGACATGATTCAGCTAACCGGTGATCTGATAGGCCTGATAGATGCACAGGGTGAGCAGCAGGCAATTCTGGTTGGCCATGACTGGGGGGCTCCAATATGCTGGAATACGGCAGCATTATACCCTGAAAGAGTTTCTGCCGTTGCGGGGCTGAGTGTGCCCTATATGCAGCGGGGAGAGATTTCTGCAATCGCGCTTTGGGAGCAGTTGTATCGGGGCAAGTTTTTCTATCAGCTTTACTTTCAAAAAGAAGGTGCAGCTGAAGTTGAGCTGGAAAAGGATGTAGCCAAATCTCTCAGAAAAATGTATTACGCTATTTCCGGTGAAGGTCTTACAGAACATAGTTGGGAGCAACTCATGGCATCTAAAGGACCTGATGATGGCTTGCTGGATGGGCTTGTTGACCCATTCCCCTTGCCAGGATGGTTAACGGACGATGATTTGCAGTATTTTGTGCAGGCCTATCAAACGAGTGGTTTCAGAGGTTCACTTAACCGTTACCGAGTGCAACAAAGAGACTGGGAGTTATTACCTCAACTGTCTGAACTGACGGTTAATCAGCCCAGCTGCTTTATAGCGGGTTCGCAGGATATTGTTCGCAGCCTGATTCCCGGGGTGGATCTTTATGAACATCCAGGTATGAGCTGCACAGACTTCCGGGGAGCAACCATTATTGAAGGTGCCGGTCACTGGATCCAGCAAGAGAGGCCAGATCAGGTAAATCGTGCGCTGCTTGATTTTTTCTCTCGGCTTACCTAACAGTTAACAGTAGATCTTGGTATTGATAGTTGAGCCGGGTTTCAAAAATGAGGAGGGGCTGCAAATATGAAGCAGATTAGGGATAGTTGCGGGTAAAAAAATATTTCGTAGTCCCTTAAAAGCAAAGATCTATTTTTAGAGTGAATAGGGTTTAAAAAAATCCTATCTTCTATAAAATAATGTTAGAAAGTGGTTTTAATGCGGCAGCTTAGCATTGTCAGGGTAAGAAGCTGGATTATTCAATAGTTTCGCATCGAAAAAAAATGTTCAAATTCTGAAAACAACCTTTTTTATCAAATTATCATCGTAAATCCAGCTGTTTGCAGGCTTCTCAGGTTATTAGTGTGTGAATCACGATAATATCAATCTGTTTAAATGTCTAGTTTAAGGGGTTTTCATGAAAAAGATGCAAGGAATCGATATTTTTTCGTAATTTCAAATAGTTACACTATGTTTTCTGCTTGGCGTATCATTCGACTATTATTAAAAGATAAGCAGATTAAAGGGAATTAAAATGCCAGTTAATAATAGAAGTATTGGATATGATGCTGCTGGGCGCAATCTTAGGCGGATGCCACGTAATCCCACTAGGCAAGATAAAGCTATTTATGATAATGCAAGAGCTAATGAAAGAGCAAAGGCCGCAAAGAAAAGTGCTCAAGCCAGAGGGAGATACATCAAACCAGAATCGTCTGCAAGAAAGACAGAAGGTATGAGTAATGAAAAAAAACATAATAATGATAACTCATCATTATCGATTAAGGATCGAATGATTGAAAGGTTAAATAAATTTTTAAATTTCATCTGCGGTGACTGACTTGGAAATCATGATGTTGGTTTTGGCGGATTATCTTGAAGTGATTGTTTGGCAAGATGATAGTGATTAATTAATTACTACTAATTATAAATGTGTAAATTTTAAACTGGTATAAATGACGAGCCTGTAAATAATTCTGTGTAAACGCCACCAAAACTATTACTCCTTGAACCGGTCAGGAAACATAATTTCAAACCGGTTCATGGCTGCTTTCCAGTTCCTGATCGGCATGGTCCATTTCTCGGAAGCTTTTTCCATGGCCAGATAGATTACCTTCATGACTGACTCATCAGTCCGAAAAATCTTCCGGT
>NZ_LUKQ02000208.1 GCF_001647025.1 Endozoicomonas atrinae | reverse complement strand
AGAGTCAGCTTAGTAAAATATTTAACTTTCTGGAACTATCAGACTTGCAGACCACCCCAAAAAGCTATACTTAACGACAGGTCATTTTGGACTGGTGTTTTGAGGACTTTTTACGCCGGTGATGACAATACAACCTTCATGGTTTCTTAATTAATTTTTTATAGTATTCCTAAGATGCTTAATACCAAATTTTCTCCTTGGCCTTCATTTACTCAGGAAGAGGCTGACGAGGTTAGTCGTGTCCTCTTATCCAATAAAGTTAACTATTGGACGGGTAATGAAGGTCGAGAGTTTGAACGTGAGTTTGCTCAGTTTTGTGGAACTGAACACGCCATCGCGCTTGCTAATGGCACTTTAGCGTTAGACCTGGCTTTTCATGCGCTTAATATTGGACAGGGTGATGAGATTATTGTTACCTCCAGAACATTTCTCGCGTCAGTCAGTAGTATTGTCAATTCTGGGGCAGCTCCAGTCTTTGCCGATGTTGATCGGAATAGCCAAAATATTACGGCAGAGACCATTCGCTCTGCCCTTACCAATCGCACAAAGGCAATTGTCTGCGTTCATCTGGCTGGTATGCCCTGCGATATGGACCCGATTGTGGAGCTTGCGGCCGAACATGGTATTTGGGTTGTAGAAGATTGTGCTCAGGCTCATGGTGCTCGTTATAAAGGCCGCTCAGTAGGCTCTATTGGTCATATTGGTGCCTGGTCATTTTGCCAGGACAAGATTATGACCACAGGTGGTGAAGGAGGCATGGTTACCACAAATGATGCTGATTTATGGCAAAAAATGTGGTCTTACAAAGATCATGGAAAGTCTTATGATGCAGTGTATAACCGAGAGCATCCACCAGGTTTTCGATGGGTTCATGAGACTTTTGGAACCAACTGGCGAATTACAGAAATGCAATCGGCTATTGGTCGTATCCAGTTACGACGAATGAAAGAATGGACTGCCAGACGCCAGTCGAATGCCTTGGCAATTGATGAAACCTGTCGTCAATTTCAGGCAATAAGAGTTTTTGATGTTCCAGTTGATATAGAACATGCCTGCTATAAGCATTATGTATTTATTCGCCCTGAATATCTGCGTGAAGATTGGTCCAGAGATAGAGTGATTAGCGAAATTGAGGCGAAGGGGGTGCCTTGTTATCAAGGCTCATGCTCTGAAGTGTATCTGGAGAAAGCCTTTGATAATAATGAGTTCAGGCCCCAGGAACGTTTGCCTGTGGCAAAAGAGCTGGGTGAGACCAGCCTGATGTTTTTAGTGCATCCTACGTTGACGAATGATGAGATTAGCAAGACATGTGAGGTTATCAGTCAAGTGTTGTCGGAAGCTCAAGCTTAATTTTGTCGATCTCTTGTGTATAGAGTTGATACATCACGTTTTTTTGTTTTTCTTGAAGTATCTCATCTTACTATCGTACTCTCCTCCTGAAGTTATTTTTTCATGTGTTTTGCAGCCTGAAAGGCTGCAAGCTTCAACGCCGCTCTCAAGATCGTGTTAATAGCTATATGCTCAGAAACAGATTAATTTCCCTGTCCCGAACAAAAAAGCGTCTTATCAGTCTCATGATAGATATTCTGATCATATGGCTGGCACTTTTTTCTGCCTTTGTTGTTCGTTTGGGTATGCAGGACTTTGTAAATCACAAGGCCTTATTCTTTCAACTATGCCTTCTCTGTCCGGTTATCTGTTTACCCATCAATATACGAATGGGGCTATATCGAGCAGTACTTAGGTTTGTAGGGCCACAGGTTACTCTGACGATTTTACGAGCAACGGTACTGTCTGTTACGGGTATAATATTGTCTACCTATGTTCTTGGGTGGGCTGTACCCAGAAGTATTCCTTTTCTCTTTGGATTTATTCTGCTTTTCATGCTTGGCATCTCCAGATATGGAGCCCGATACTGGCTTGCAGGACATAAGCTCAAAGATATTCTACTGACCCCTTTTTCGATTGCTGGTAAACCTGATCAGGTCAAACGAGGGAAACCTGTAGCAATTTATGGGGCAGGGGAGGCAGGTTGTCAGCTGATCTCTGCTCTGGATCGTGGTTGGGAGTTCAGGCCGGTTGTCTTCCTTGATGATGACAGTGCCATGGTTGGAAGAACGGTTTATGGAAGAAAAGTACACCATAGCAGTAAATTGCCCGAACTGGTTGAGAAAGCTTTCGTTGATCAGGTATTACTGGCAATGCCTTCGTTATCAGAATCCAAGCGTAAGTCTATTCTTCGTGATCTGGAAGCATTGAATATTCCTGTAATGACGATGCCAGGTATGGATGATCTGGTCAGTGGTCGTCTTAAAATTCAGGATATCAAGGAGGTGGAAATCGGTGACCTTCTTGGTAGGGATCCAGTTCAGCCTGACAGTCAATTATTGAACCAATGTATTCATGGCTTGAATGTGATGGTTACTGGGGCTGGAGGTTCAATTGGCTCTGAACTATGCCGTCAGATAGCTAGGCTTGAGTGCAAAAGCCTTGTTGTCTTTGATCACTCTGAGTACAACCTGTATCGAATTGAACAGGAAATTATGCAGTTAAAAGAGCATTCCGGTTTGAGTTTTAATCTGGTCTCAGTCCTGGGATCAGTTAATGACCCCCGTCGCCTGCTGGATGTCATCAGTGCCTATAAGGTTGATACAATTTACCATGCTGCTGCTTATAAGCATGTTCCTATCGTTGAACATAATATTTCTCAGGGCGTGAGAAATAATATTATGGGCACATTGTATGCCGCACAGGCTGCGATGGTGGGTAAGGTGGCAAACTTTGTTCTTATATCCACGGATAAGGCTGTGCGCCCTACCAATGTCATGGGGGCTACCAAACGTTTTGCTGAGCAGGTATTACAGGCTTTCAGTACTCAAGAAAAAGTGGAACTGATGCATGCGAAAATGTTTGGTAGGCAGCAGCATCAATTTGTAGAAAATCAGACACGTTTTACCATGGTTCGCTTTGGCAATGTGCTTGGCTCCAGTGGTTCGGTTATTCCTCTGTTTCGTGAGCAGATCCGCTCTGGTGGACCTGTCACCGTTACCCACCCGGAAATTACCCGATACTTTATGACGATTCCTGAAGCGGCTCAGTTAGTTATTCAGGCTGGGTCCATGGGGGCGGGTGGGGATGTTTTTCTCTTGGATATGGGTGAACCCGTTAAAATTGCTGATCTGGCGAAACATATGATTCGGTTGTCTGGATTTCTTGAAAAGAATAATGATAACCCAGAGGGGGACATTGAAATCCAATACACTGGCTTGAGGCCCGGGGAAAAACTCTATGAGGAGCTTTTGATTGGAGACAATGTCAGTGACACCAGTCATCCCTTGATATATCGAGCAATGGAAGAGAGTACTGACTGGAAGATATTAACTCAGGGGATTGAGAGAATCTTGCTCTCCATTGAGAGCCACGACTACGATCAGGCAAGAAGTATCATGGTAGACTTCGTTTCAGGCTTTACTCCAGACAGTGTATTGGTCGATTGGCTGTTTTTGTCTTCTAACCAAAGCACAAATATCAAGAAGTCCGACCAGCTTGAGACTGCTGAATCGTAGCTTCTATGTTATTGTTCAATACGGGCTTTTCATCATCAAGTGAGAGGCTGCATACACTGTGTATTCATATATAAGGGGCTTGCACGAATAGAGTAAGCTGGCTTGGTATTACATTGACCTTTACCTGGATCGACTGGCTGATCGCCGGTGTTGTTATTATCTCCGCGCTTATCAGTTTAAAGCGCGGTTTTTTTAAAGAGATTCTCTCCCTGTTGACCTGGCTGGCAGCGATTTTTGTAGCCTGGTCTTTTGGCGGAGCACTGTCAGAACGATTCACAGACTACATTGCGACACCTTCGGTACGTGTTATGGCAGCCTGTGCTTTGCTGTTTGTTGCAACACTGATGGTTGGCGCGTTGATCAATCGTATAATCGCTGAACTGGTTCAGGTGACAGGGCTTTCAGGGACCGACCGTATTCTGGGCATGGCTTTTGGTGGTTTGCGCGGCTGTTTGCTGGTGACGATTCTCGTTGGCTTGCTGACGCTGGCACCATTGGAGCAGGATCCGGCCTGGAAGCAGTCTGTGCTTTTGCCCCATTTTATGCTGCTGGCCGACTGGTCCAAACAAACGGTTGTTGATCTTATGGGACCCCTGATGCAAAGCTAGTCTGGCTAGCGCCTGCCAGAAACTATTCCTCTCTCTTTCCCTTTCCATACTCCTAAGCATAAGGCCGGGTAATTTTGAACTTTATCCGGCCTTTTACCATCTACTGTTCCAGTTAACCTGCTAAATAGCGTATGATTCAAGCCTTTACAGTTGCCCGACTGAGAGGCTGACTGAAAGTGCAGGGAACAGGCAAATTCGATTGAACTGGCAGGACGCCCAGTCGCTGGCACTGAATATATAAGTAACTAGCCCTATGAAATCTATATTTCTGACTCACTGTCCAGGCACTCTGCCGCGTTACAACTTCGGTCACATAGCTACAGCTATGCTTCCTGCGTTGTGGCTTGCATAGCAGCTGTAGTCAGAAATGTTTGAGTCCATATGGGCCTGCTACTTGATTTAGCTGATCAATCCTGAGGATGAGTACATGTGTGGAATTGTCGGTATTTCGGCAACGGTGAATGTTAACCAGCTGTTGTTCGATGCGCTGACTGTGCTGCAACACAGGGGGCAGGACGCTGCGGGGATGGTGACTCTTGATGATAGCCGTTTTTTCCTGCGCAAAGATAACGGTCTGGTGAAGGATGTCTTTCGTACTCGTCACATGAAGCGACTTAGTGGTTGCTCAGGCCTCGGGCATGTTCGATACCCGACTGCGGGGACTTCCAGCTCAGCAGAAGCACAGCCGTTCTATGTAAACTCCCCTTATGGCATCGCTTTAGCCCATAACGGCAACCTTACCAATGCGGATGATATCAAGCAGTCGCTGTTTGAAAGTGACCTCCGCCATATCAATACCCACTCTGACTCTGAAATTCTATTGAATGTTTTCGCCCATGAGCTGGCGAAAGAGGGCAAACATAAGCCACAGGCAGAAGATGTTTTTAATGCGGTAACAGGTGTTTACGAGCGCTGCGAAGGAGGCTTTGCGGTTGTTGCCTTGATGAATGGCCATGGCATGGTCGGTTTCCGGGATCCTCATGGTATTCGCCCATTGGTATATGGAAAGCGGGAAACGGAGAACGGTACTGAATATATGCTGGCCTCAGAATCGGTGGCGCTTGATGCCCTCGACTTTGAGTTGATTGGGGATGTTGCTCCGGGGGAAGCCATCTATATTGACGAGCAGCGTCAACTTCATACTTTCCAGTGTGTGCCCGGTAAACTTACTCCCTGTATGTTCGAGTACGTCTATCTGGCCAGGCCGGATTCCAGCGTAGATGGTATTTTTGTCTATCAGTCCCGTTTGCGCATGGGGCAGACGCTGGCCAATAAAATTCTCCGTGAATGGCCTGATCATGATATTGATGTCGTCATGCCTATTCCGGATACCAGTCGAAATTCTGCTCTTGAGATGGCAACCCGCCTGGGGCTGCCTTACCGGGAAGGATTTGTTAAAAACCGCTATATTGGCCGAACCTTTATCATGCCCGGTCAGGCCATTCGCAAGAAATCTGTTCGCCAGAAGCTGAATGCCATTGATCAGGAGTTTGCCGGCAAGAATGTGCTTCTGGTTGATGATTCCATTGTCCGTGGAACGACCTGTGAGCAGATTATTGAAATGGCCAGAGATGCAGGAGCAAAGAAGGTATATTTCTGTTCAGCGGCTCCTGCTATTCGTTATCCAAATGTCTACGGCATTGACATGCCTACCCGGGAAGAGCTGATTGCCCATGGTCGTACTGATCAGGAGGTTTGTGAACAGATCGGTGCCGATAAACTGATTTTCCAGGATCTGGAAGACCTTAAGAAAGCGGTTTCCTCTCTCAACCCGAGCATAGAAGATTTCGACTGTTCCGTGTTTGATGGTCGTTATGTGGCCGGTAATATTGATGATCATTATCTGGAACAGCTGGCTTCCAGCCGAAATGATGATAGTCGTCAGGCTGAGAGCGACATTATTGATCTGCACAATGAAGGGGAAATCTAACTCACTTTAATTTTCAGGTAAGGCTGTCTAACCCTGGACAGCCTCCCGATATCTCAGGTCTTTTAAACTCAGGCCCAGCTCCACATCATATTGCAACGTAGCCAAACGTACTGATAACTCGGCTTGTTCCCTCTGAGTCAGCACCTTTTTCAGTGCGCCTTTCGCTTTCTCCTCATGTTCCCTTTCAGACTCGAATATCGCCTTTAAACTACCAAAGCGGTTGAGTAGCTCACTCGCTCCTTTCTTTCCTACACCTTCCACGCCAGGAATATCACCAACACCCGCAATACCCCAGTAGTCCAGTAATTTCTCGGGGGGGATTCCATACTCTGTACTGACAGAGGATCTGTCAAAATTCTCTTTCTGGAAGTGATCCCTTTGTAAGACCAGTGGCGAATCCAGCAGCTGCCGGTAAGCCTTGTCCGTTGACAGAATCACCGTTTTTACTTTGACCGCAATGGCCTTGTGGGTAATGGCGCCAATCACGTCGTCAGCTTCTATGCCATTACGACGAAAGGTCATCAGCCCCAAGTTGCGAAATGCATTATTGAATTCAACCAGCCTCTGACGTAAAACCGCTGGCATGGGCTTGCGTTGAGCTTTATAGCCAGGCAGTAGCTGATGTCTCCAGGTGGGTGGATCGCCATCAAATACAATTAAAATATGGCTTGGGTTGCACTCTTTAATGGCTCTTTGTACCGATGAAACTGTTGCGGATAAGGCACCATCCACCTGTTGGCTTTCATCGGCTTGAGGGTCCCTTGAAGGGATTGCAGCATGGATGCGACGTATCAGGTTTAGAGCATCAATCAGAAGTAGCGTTGGTGCCATATTATCGGTTAATTCCAGTGGTCATTATTTACTTTTGACAATGATAACGGAAATTTGCTCAAGGCATGCTGTGGATTTGATCTGTCTTCTGGTATGTTAACGGACTGGCATAGGTATAAGTAAGTAGCTAATCATATGGAATTCATATATTTCTAACTCCTTGAACAGCCACTCTCCTGCGTTACAACTTTGGTCACATAGCTACGTCTATGCTCCCTGCGTTGTGCCTTGTATAGCACCTGCCCAAGAAGCCAGAAATATGTGATTTCATATGACCAGCTACTTCAATCACAAAAAATACGCAGTAATTCAGGAAGTTCCATGAATGATCATGATTTGACTGAGGCTTTGGCATTTGAAACTCAGTCTATCCGGGCAGGTTCATTTCGCAGCGACCAGCGTGAGCACAGCGAAGCCATTTATCTGAGTTCAAGTTTTGTCTATGACAGTGCTGCCCAGGCTCAGGCTGTCTTTGCAGGGGATGAACCAGGTAATGTCTACTCCCGTTATACCAACCCTTCTGTTCAGATGCTGGAAGAGCGTATGGCGGTGCTTGAAGGCAGTGGTGTTGATGGGGAAATTACGGCGTGCGCCACTGCTTCCGGTATGGCCGCTATTCTTGGCACCTGTATGTCTCTGCTGAAAAGTGGTGATCATGTTATTTGTTCCCGCAATGTATTTGGCACAACATTCACTATTTTTGCCAAGTATTTTGAAAAATTCGGAGTGAAAACCACATTTGTTGATCTGGTGGACTATCAGCAGTGGCGTGAAGCGATGACACCAGAAACCCGCCTTCTTTTTCTGGAAACCCCTTCTAATCCATTGAGTGACGTTGCTGATCTTGAGCTTCTGGCTGTTATTGCCCACAGTAACGACGCATTACTTATGGTCGATAACTGCTTCTGTACACCGGCCCTGCAGCGCCCACTGTCTTTTGGCGCAGATCTGGTGGTGCATTCGGCCACAAAGTACATTGATGGTCAGGGACGTTGTCTGGGTGGCATGGTCGTTGGCAGGAAAAAGCTCGTGGATGAAGTTCACTTATGGCAGCGGGCGGCAGGGGCAACCATGAGTCCTTTCAATGCCTGGGTGTTTTATAAAGGGCTTGAGACACTGCCTGTGCGTATGGATGCTCATTGTCGAAACGCCTCTGAGTTGGCTTCCTGGCTCAGTCAGCATCAGGCTGTAGAGCGTGTCCATTATTCTGGATTGAAATCCCACCCGGGCCATGAGCTGGCAAAGAAACAGCAGAAAGGTTTTGGTGGTGTACTGGCTTTTGAAGTGAAAGGTGGCCGGGAGTCTGCCTGGACAGTTATTGACAGTGTTCAGATTATGTCCCGTACTGCCAATTTGGGTGATACCCGTACGACCATCACCCATCCGGCAACAACGACGCATTGTCGTTTATCTGACGAAGACAAAATGAAGTCAGGCATTACGGAAAGTCTGGTTCGTATTGCCGTTGGTCTTGAGAATATAGAGGACCTCAAATCCGATCTGGAAAAGGGACTCAAGCAGTTGTTGTAAGCCCAGTGTGGTGCTGTCCAAGGGTAGCACCATTAATAAGAATAAGGCTGGAACCGTTATTTATGAATTCAACGCTGCGGAATTCTCTGGACGCGCTGTCTGGTGTTATTCGGGGAAAAGATCGGGAACTTAGGTTGGGGTTATGCTGCATGTTGGCTCGAGGCCATCTGTTAATTGACGACCTGCCAGGTATGGGTAAAACAGCGCTGGCTTTGTCCCTGGCCCGGTTGATGGGGTTGGACTATCAACGAATCCAGTTTACCAGTGACCTGTTGCCAGCCGATATTCTGGGCGTTTCTATTTTTGATCGGGATTCATCCGAATTCCAGTTCAAGCCTGGCCCTGTTTTTTCTCAGCTGCTTCTGGCTGATGAAATTAACCGCGCTTCACCTCGTACCCAGAGTGCACTGCTGGAAGCCATGGAAGAACGACAGGTGACCATAGAAGGGCAGGCCAGGTTGCTGCCGGAGCCTTTTGTTGTGATTGCCACGCAGAATCCGTTAACACAACAGGGAACATTTCCTCTACCTGAGTCCCAGATGGATCGCTTTTTGATGTGTATTTCCATGGGGTACCCGGATACAGATTCAGAAAAAGCCATTCTCCGGGGAGAAGCTGGCCGATTTCTTGTCAGCCAGCTGGGTCAGTCGGTGACACCTGAAGAGTTCCTGGTGATGCAGCAGGACGTCGATAAGGTCCATGCCAGTGATCTCTTGCTGGATTATGTACTGCGATTACTGAAGGCGACCCGTGAAGAGGGTTATTTTGCCGTTGGTTTATCACCAAGAGCCGGTTTGGCACTGTTACAGGCAGCCCGGGCCTGGGCCTACATAGACGGAAGGGATTACCTGATTCCGGAAGATATTCAGGCTGTGTTTGTCCCGGTAGCCACTCACCGGCTGACCATGCAGAAACAGGGCATATCGCCAGGTGAACTCCTTGGCCGTATTAATGCAATGGCTTGAGTATTTCTCCAATGAAAGGCTCACTCTTTATACCAATCGCATTTTCTAAATCCTTAAGCTGCCGCCAACTATGCTTAGGCATCATTACCATGCATTATCTAGAACAGATGTCTCGTCGACCACAGCTACCCGAAGGTTTTAATGATGTTGATTTTC
>NZ_LUKQ02000207.1 GCF_001647025.1 Endozoicomonas atrinae | reverse complement strand
GAAAATCAACATCATTAAAACCTTCGGGTAGCTGTGGTCGACGAGACATCTGTTCTAGATAATGCATGGTAATGATGCCTAAGCATAGTTGGCGGCAGCTTAAGGATTTAGAAAATGCGATTGGTATTACACCCGCTTATTCTGTGATTCACCCTCTACTTCCGAGCCTCCGACAATCAGGCTGTACCCAGCAAAGGGATCAAGGGATCCACAGCTACGACTTGATTATTTTAAACTCAGCTACCTCAACCCGTTATCAAAAGTAGTTGCACTGCCAGGCATTGGGGTAAAAGCGAATTAGCTGTTTTTTAATAGATGGCTCATGTTTCCAGTGGTGTGTGTTCCAGAGTCACACACCACCTTTTTACATAAAATTCAAGAAATCTATACCATTTCTCGCTCAACTACTTTGGCAAGCTTTTCAGCCTGAACCTTTACCAGAGCAGCATCCTCACCCTCAACCATCACCCGAATGACCGGCTCTGTACCTGAAGGTCGCAGAAGAACACGACCTTTTCCAGCCATCTCTTCTTCCGCTTTTCTCACAGCCTCAACAATACCTGGCATAGTGTCAGTATCCCGCTTATTCTGAACCCGAACATTGATCATGACTTGTGGATAAAGCGTAATCGCACTCACCATTTCAGAGAGAGACTTGCCCGCTGTCTGCATGGCTTTTAACACTTTGAGTGCCGATACAATGCCATCACCGGTAGTAGATGCGTCTCGACAGATAATATGACCAGAAGACTCACCACCCAGCTGCCAGTCATTGGCTATCAGCAGCTCATTGACATAGCGATCACCAACATTCGCCCTGGCAAACGGAATCCCCGCAGCCTCAAGCGCTTTTTCCATCCCAAGGTTGGTCATCAACGTACCCACGACACCACCATTCAATACCCCTCTGGAATGGCGATCCATAGCAATAATAAAGAGTAACTGATCACCATCAACGACTTCCCCCTTATCATCCACCATGATGACCCGGTCACCATCACCATCAAAGGCTATACCCAGATTCGCACCGACTTCCCTTACTCTGGCAGCCATACCTTCTGGCTTGGTGGAACCTGCATTTTCATTGATATTGACACCATCAGGACTGGTACCCATAGCGATCACTTCCGCACCCAGCTCACGAAAGACCGCAGGACCCACCTGATAGGTTGCACCGTGACCTGCATCGATAACAATTTTCATACCGCGCAGATCCAGCTGCTGAGAAGTGCTGCCCTTGCAGTACTCAATGTACCGTCCCGCAGCATCATCCATCCGGGTCACTTTACCCAGGCTCTGGGAATCCACCACCTCAATCTCGGACTCAAGCAATGCTTCAATCTTCAGTTCAACTTCATCAGATAGCTTGGTACCGTCACCGGCAAAGAACTTTATACCATTGTCGTAAAACGGGTTATGAGAGGCACTGATAACAATACCCGCCTGCCCATTAAAGGTTCGGGTCAGATAGGCAATAGCAGGGGTTGGCATTGGACCAGTCAGGACTACATCAATACCGGCAGCTGACAGGCCCGCCTCAAGAGCAGACTCAAACATATAACCAGAAATACGGGTATCTTTGCCAATAACGACCTTCCCCTCACCCTCCTCAGCCAGCACACGACCAGCAGCCCAACCCAGCTTTAGTACAAAGTCCGGTGTGATGGGGAAGTCACCAACCTTCCCCCGAATTCCGTCGGTACCAAAATATTTGCGAGCCATAGCTGTTTACCAAAAATTTCTGAAAACAATAACCAGCAATCATCTCACTCATTCAAGTGAACCACCAGTACCATTAGGTTATGTTGAAAGCAGGAGAGGTATTATGAAATGAGCAACGTTGAAAGATTATTGATCAATGGCCACCCATCACCCTGAAAGAACCACCTTCAGACTGATGGGCATTGTTACTTAAAGAGGGCTAACTATGCTTCGTCGACTGCCTGCAGAAAACGGAGAACATCAACCGTCTCTCTGACATCATGCACACGAATGATGTGAGCACCAGCCTGAGCAGCCAGCATGACAGCAGCCAGACTTCCCGGGAGCCGGTCTTCAGTATCCCGATCTAACGTTGCCCCAATAAAGGACTTTCTGGACATACCAGCAAATACAGGTAGACCCAGCTCATGAAAACGACGAAAGCCTTTCAGCATTTCAAGATCATACACCGGCGTTTTACCAAACATACCTCCTCCGAATCCCGGATCCAGTATTAAACGCTCCCTGACAATCCCTGCATTCTCGCAACGCTCCACACAATCCATCAAATACTGACTGACCTCTTCAACAACATCACCATAGACAGGTACAAACCCAGGCTCAGGCTGGTCAACGAGGGAGTGCATCAAAATAATGGGAACATTCGTTTCAGCCGCAGCTTCCAGCGCCCCCTCACGATGCAATGCCCGCACATCATTAATTATCCCGGCCCCCGCTTTGACTGCTTCTTTTATCACCAGGGGAGAGCTGGTATCGATTGAGATAATGACGTTAAAGCGCGATGCCAAACCTTCGATAACGGGCAGAACTCTCTCCAACTCCTGCTCCTGGGTTGGCGCACCCGAAGCACCAGGCCGTGTCGACTCACCACCAATATCCAGAATATCCGCACCGTCCTTGATCATCTGCTCTGCAACATTCAGCCAGTTATCAGAACATCGGCTCCCTTCATAAAAAGAGTCCGGTGTAACGTTCAAAACCCCCATAACCCTGGGCTTATTCAGATCCAGTATTTTCCCTGCACAATTCAACTTAAACTCGTTGCTCATGAAAACTCCTCAGATCTCCGGACAGTCAGACGTTCTTATTCACAGATGACCATCCTGACAAATCACCACCCCTGAAGCTGGTATAACAAAAGTAGCCACAAATACAGACAACAATGATTCATTTACACATACGGAAGATATAAAAAAGGGCAGGATAAACCTGCCCTTCACAATCATAGACCTGACTTCGTGTCAGTGCTCCCCAGCGGGACCACCAATAGAACCGCCAGAATCTTTTTTATCACCGTTTTCAGTACTATCGTCAGCCTTCACTTCTGGCTCATCGGCAGCAGCCTTAACACCACCATCATCATTATCCTGGTCACCTGAATCTTTTGGAGGACGAACCTCACGACCAGCCATGATGTCATCAATCTGATCACTGTCGATGGTTTCGTACTGAATCAGAGCCTCAGCCATTTTATCCAGCTTGTCACGGTTATCCACAAGGATCTGGTTAGCCCGGGAATAGCATTCGTCGACAACTCGACGCACTTCCTCATCAATGATCTTTGCCGTTTCACCGGAAACATTCATCCTGGAGCCACCACTACCGTAGTTTTTACCCAGGAAAACCTCACCTTCATCCTCATCATAAAGCAGGGGACCCAGCTTTTCAGAAAGACCCCACTTGGTCACCATGCTTCTGGCAATCTGGGTAGCACGCTGAATATCATTGGAGGCACCGGTTGTTACACCGTCTTTCCCCAGCGTCATTTCCTCTGCAATTCGACCACCAAACAGAGAGCAGATCTGGCTAAGCAGCGCCTGGCGACTCTGGCTGTAACGGTCTTCTTCAGGCAGGAACATGGTAACACCCAGCGCCCGACCACGAGGAATAATACTCACTTTGTACACAGGATCATGGTCTGGAACCAGTCGGCCAACAATAGCGTGGCCTGCCTCATGGAAAGCGGTATTGCTCTTTTCCTTATCACTCATCACCATGGATTTGCGCTCTGCACCCATCATGATTTTGTCTTTCGCCTGGTCAAACTCTTTCTGACCGACAGTGCGCTGATTAGCACGAGCTGCAAACAGCGCCGCCTCATTGACTAGGTTAGCCAGATCAGCACCGGAGAACCCTGGAGTACCACGGGCAATGACCGAAGGCTTCACATTATCAGACACCGGAACCTTGCGCATATGCACTTTGAGGATCTGCTCACGACCGCGGATATCAGGCAGTCCAACGACAACCTGACGGTCAAAACGACCGGGACGCAATAATGCAGGATCAAGAACATCCGGACGGTTAGTAGCAGCAATTACAATAATACCGTCGTTTGCCTCAAAGCCATCCATCTCAACCAGCAGCTGATTAAGGGTCTGCTCACGCTCATCGTGACCACCACCCATACCGGCACCACGATGACGACCAACAGCATCAATCTCATCAATAAAGATAATGCAGGGAGCCTGCTTCTTGGCCTGTTCAAACATGTCACGGACACGGGAAGCACCAACACCCACGAACATTTCAACAAAGTCAGAACCGGAGATGGTAAAGAACGGAACCTTGGCCTCTCCTGCAATGGCTTTGGCGATCAGGGTTTTACCGGTGCCCGGAGGGCCAACCATAAGAACGCCACGTGGAATACGCCCACCCAGACGCTGGAATTTACCAGGATCTTTCAGGAAGTCGACCAGCTCCTGAACATCTTCCTTGGCTTCCTCAACACCGGCCACATCGGCAAAAGTCGTTTTAATCTGATCTTCAGACAGCAGACGAGCCTTGCTTTTGCCAAAGCTCATCGGGCCACCACGGCCACCACCCTGCATCTGACGCATGAAGAACATAAATACGGCAAGAATCACCAGAATCGGGAAGCTGGCTACCAATAGCTGCGTCCAGATACTCTGCTTTTCAATAGGTTTGGATTCAACCTGCACCTTACCCAGCAGGAGTTCATCCATCAGTTTGTTGTCCGGCACAGTAGGCGGCAAATTGGTTTCAAAACGCTCACTGTTGTTTAACATGCCGGTAATGGTAAAACCATCAATGACGACTTTACTGACCTGGCGATTTTCTACCATGCTGATGAAGTCAGAATATGCAACCTTCTGGGTAGACGACTGCATGCCATCGAAGTTTTTAAAGACGGTCAATAGCACCAAGGCGATTATGACCCAGAGAATCAAATTTTTTGCCATATCATTCAAGGGGCTAACCTCTCTTGAGCGTACTTAAGCCTCAGGTAATCGTTTATATTGAGCACGTTCCCCTGGCTCGCTGGGATTATGTATTAATGCTTATCTGCAACGATACACGATCAGTGGACGGTGTGACAGTGATTGTCTTCTATCATACTGATTAATGCATCCTATAACTTCAACGTTCCGTATTATCCCCTGAAGCCTGTGGCCAGCAGATATACTTCTCTTGAGCGTGCCCTGGAAGCCGTCGGCTTTCGGGTGAGCACTTTATCAAAGCTGGTTTTCATATCTTTCAGGTAGGCATCAAAGCCTTCACCCTGAAACACCTTGACCAGAAAAACGCCTCCTTTACGCAATACCTGCCTGGAAAGATCCAGTGCCAGTTCAACAAGGTACATGGCATTGGGCTGATCAACAGAGAGTGCTCCACTCATATTGGGGGCCATATCAGAAATTACAAGGTCTACCCTGTCAGAACCGATAGTTTCGAGTATTTGTTCCAGTACCGTATCTTCGGTGAAGTCACCCTGAACAAAGTCAACCCCGGCAATGGGGTCCATTGGCAGAATATCAGACGCAACTACCCGCCCCTGATCGCCAACCAACTCAACAGCCACCTGAGACCAGCCTCCGGGCGCCGCACCAAGGTCAACCACACGAATGCCTGAACGAAAGAGTTTATCTTTCTCCTGGATTTCCAGAAGTTTATAACTGGCCCTGGATCGCCACCCATCTTTTTGCGATTGCTTTACATAATGGTCATCAAAGTGCTCTTTCAACCAGCGACCACTACTTTTGGATCTCGCCATAATCTTTTTGCAAACTGCCTATAAATTAAGCTTGGAAGTTGTTGGAACAACCCCCGAAGAAAACCGAAAGGGAAAAAGTTTACACCTGAAAAAAGCTGAGATTTACATCAGCCTGCAAAGTGAAAGCATGCGGATAATATCTTATACGGCATAACTGTGACAGCAGAAGAAGATAAAAGATTAAGAGGCTAGTTAGGTATTATCATGCATTACAAGTTAACACATACCGCACACCTCTGCTGGTCAAACTCTTTCGCAACTTTATCTTTATAGAGTTCATAATAACCAACAGTAGTAACACCATCAGCAAGGTAAGTATTATTCAACCACTGCTGAAAAAAAAGATCACCATTTGAACAGGCAGCCTCCATAACCCTCTGATAGTAACCCTCTCTGGGAAGCAGGCGGGCAGCAGTGTACTGACTGGGCGTTGGCGAGCTCAAAATATAAGCCACCCGAAAATTCCCCCTGCCTTGAACAGCAGTGATGTTTATCATTTTCCCTTTTGATGGTTCAACCCAGTCTTCAACAACCACCGGTTTCAAATCATACCCCACCTCCCTGGATAACAGGGCGGGAATTTCATCAAGTGGAATATCCAGAAGCACGCCCAGCGCAATTTCAGCAGAATGCCCGGAAACAATGGTATTAAGCATAGCGATGGCATAGGGATTTTCCGGCTCCCCCCAGTGTGGCGTAAAAACATAGGGTACAGATCGATTATAAATTGTTTTAACACCATAGGCCTTTGCCAGCCTTCTGGTTTCCAGTGTACTTTCACTCAGTGTCTGCTTCGCAGATTTGAAATCCATCAGGCTACCATAGACAAAGAGCTTTATAGACTCCTTTCCTTCAGCCTCCAACTGGGATGGCAGATGGTCATAGGGATATTGATAGGATGGCTGCTCAGAAAGCCCCTCGGAGAGGTCATCATAACTTTCAGAAGAATCCTCGGGTATCTCACCATCAATAAACCCCTCGTCAGGAAACGGATTGACTCCAACATCCTGATCATCACATTCGGAATCACAGTCAACAAACCCTTCATCCTCCGATGGCTCAACACCTGCATACTCATCTGCAGGAACCGGCTGAGCTGCTGCAAAGCTACCATCAGGCTCCCATTCTTCAAAAAATGAACTTGAAAAGACGGGGCCAGCAAGAATCAGCAGAGTGAGGAATAATGGCCGACAGGCCGAAAAATAAAACATCCCTTTTTGATTTTTCATAAAAACTCCCTTATTTAGCATTTTTTAGCTTTATATAGAGAGTTTGACCTTTTGGACTAAAAAGAGTTCATACAGTAAAACTTTCGTATTAGAAAGGCTCTCACCAATAGCCCGATAATAAGCGTTATGATTCAATCAAATAGGCCATGCCCGGAAGTTAGCAGCATGGAAGTCAGCTTTTCATGATCCAGCGTTTCACCACTAAGAACACAGGCCAGAATCTCGCTACCAAACAGTTGTGGCGAGAGAATAACGTCCGCCTTTACCTGTTTGATTTTATTCATATTTTTAGCATCATTCACCACAAGAACGGTTCTGATTTGAGGATTCATTTCTCTCGCGGTCAGCACGATAAATGCGTTCGCTGCATCATCGTCGGTGAGCGCCAACAAAGCACGACAACTCATAAGTCCGGCACTGTCTAAGACGGAGTTATCCGTACTGTCTCCGGAAATCAAGTCCAGCTTTTGCCCTGCTTTCTGCTCTATCTGGGGAAATTCATCCTCCGGACGGACCGTAACCACGGTTAAATCGAGCCCCCGTTGAATCAGTTGGCTAATAGTTCCCATTGCCAGAATGGAAGTACCACAGACGATAAAATGATCTGCCCTGTTCATAGCCTGCTCTCTGCCTTTAACCAGTTTACCGATACCACTGCGAATTACCGGACCAAAAACCGTGGTGAGTGAAGTAGCGAACACAGTGATACCAGCGATTATCATAGAAACGGTGAACAACCGGGCTGGCTCAGTTTTCGGAATAATGTCGCCATACCCAACCGTCGTCATCGTTACAATGGAAAAGTAGAAAGCTGTTACCAGGCTATCAATCTCCGGCGAAAAGCCACTGCCAAAATAGAGTGAGCCGTAACTGGCATAAAACAATAGAATCGAGAAGCTGATGACAGCAAAAATCCCCCCAGCGGTTGCACTGGAACGGTTAAAATCCTTTCCCAGCAACAGAATTCCCAAAAGCGTCAAAGCACAAAACAGGGTCCTTGTCCGTAGCAGAGGATAAAAGTGAACGGTAAAGGCCAATGTAATAATTAATAGAAATACACTGAC
Organism: Endozoicomonas atrinae; assembly: GCF_001647025.1. GTDB lineage: Bacteria > Pseudomonadota > Gammaproteobacteria > Pseudomonadales > Endozoicomonadaceae > Endozoicomonas > Endozoicomonas atrinae. The sequence continues at coordinate 1,574 of NZ_LUKQ02000207.1, read as the reverse complement.
AGCCCAGGCAATTCTTGCCCGGAACAACATACCCAGTGCATTCAGCATCAAGAATACACCGAGCAAAAACCATGGACCATCAGCAACATCAGCCCAATCAATATCAACAAGATTATTGATCTGAAAAAGATCCAGAAGGTTAACCGGCATCCCCCAGATGGTTTTAAAAATCAGCAACCCATTGGCAAAAACAGCCAGGGCCGCGAATGAATGCCTGAATTCAAGCCATAAGCTCACCAACCTTCGCCATAAACGAGTGTAATAGCCCAATACCCTACCCTGCACCCGGTTACCAGTTGCAAGAAGTCTAGTACAAGGCACGCAATGAGTTTGATGCGCTAAATAGATTGTAAAGTTGCTTTCCGGGAGGTGAGAAGATTCAGATAGTAGTGGCTATACATCAAACCTTCTCATGAAGCAGTAATCGCAATACCCGGCATAGATGGAGCTGCAGGCACACTTCCCTCAGCTGCCAGAAAGCGATAGCATGCGCCACCAGAAGCTTGAATATGCTGTCGAGTGACTTATATGTTACCAGCCTGCCACCATTCAGCAGTCAACGGCGCTGGACATTAATTCGCTCTCTTCGACACCCAGTCAATGACAGTCAAGTGCTTTATGAGAAGTACATTTCTGTCCCCAACCTGCATTAACGAAAACTTCTCCGGAAAAATCAGGTCATACCCATCATCAGACATCGTGTATGACGATTCGTTATTAAAGAAATTATCAGGAATAGCAAACATGAGCTTGAATGCAGCCAAAAAGAAGCATTTTCGTACCATCGGCCACAACCTGAACCCTGTCGTCATTGTGGCAGACAAAGGGCTCACCGATGGCGTGGTTGAAGAAACATTGCGTGCACTGAATGACCATGAACTGATCAAGGTTAAATTCGCCATTGGTGACCGGGAAATCCGCCAGCAACTGATCAGTGAACTGATCAGCGCCACAAACTCTGACCTTATTCAAACTATTGGCAAAATCGCACTGATTTTCAAAGCGGCCGACAAACCCAACCCAACCCAACGCTTTCAAACCTGTTGAGAGTCCAAGGCTAAATACAGAAAAGGCCACAATTGTGGCCTTTTTCAACTATTGGCTGGAAATAAATTACTGTCCTGCCACTTTCGCCGCCAAGATGGCCTGAAGCGTATAAATATTGGTCTTGCTGTTAAATTCCATCTGCATTGGCTCTGGCTGGCCTGAAATCCATATTTTCAATTCAGCATCCAGGTCAAAATGGCCTGCAGACTCTACAGTAAACATGGTAATCGACTTATAAGGTATTGAGCGATATTCAACCTTGCGCCCAGTCAGCCCCTGCTTGTCGATGAAAATCAAACGGTGATTGGTCAAAACCACCATATCTCGAATCAGCTTATAGGCCAGCTCTACAGACTCCGACGGGTTAAGAATGGTTGCCAGATCTTCCATTGCTTCCGTATGTCATCACCGATGTAATAAGTCTTCAAAACACCAGTTTAATTTGACCTCCCGATTAACCCTTTTCTGGCCGATTGTTTTCCTGTTGGTATCAAGCAGGGAGCAGCGCCATGACCAATCGAGAGGAC
>NZ_LUKQ02000206.1 GCF_001647025.1 Endozoicomonas atrinae | reverse complement strand
GATCATCCTGAGTTTTAATCTGACTGGCTATTTGATCTACCAGTTTTTCGTTGATTTCAACGCTCATTGTTATTCTCCATTTTGGAGTATTAACGACAAGCGTTTACACAATTTAAATTACATTCCCTGTTTCAATGGGTAGTGGAAGTTTGTCAATGACTAAAAAAGTAATACAGACTGACACTACCAGTCAACAGCTGATATCTATGATTTAACACTCTATTTCCCACACAGTGTGTGGGAAATTTTTTTATAAGCGGATTAATCATCACCCGCAATGAATTGGTAGAGCAGCTCTGTTGCAGAAGCTGAACGAATCTTCTCCAATAGCGTCGTTGAATGAAATCTTTCCGCCAGTGCTTTTAAAATTTCCAGATGTTCCTGATTTTCACCTTCCGGTACGATCAACGCGAAAACCAGATCAACAGGCTTGCGGTCCACGGAGTCAAAGTCGACGGGTTCCGCCAGTCGTATAAAGAGACCGATTGGACTCGGGCAGGCTTTACAACGGCAGTGAGGAATAGCAACCCCTTCACCCAAACCAGTGGTGCCAAGACGTTCCCGTGCAACCAGGGCTTCAAAGAGTTCTTTGGCGTTAATTTCGGGGACATCGCTACTGATGCGTTCAGCGATAAATTCCAGAATTTTCTTTTTGCTGGCCCCGTGCACACCGTCAAGAGTGCGCTCGGGGGTTAGGATGCGATGAATCATCATGCTAAATAAGAATGGCAACCTGAAAAATCAAAGGGCATGACCACTGGCACCTTGTTGCCTGTTTAAGGCTTTCTCTTTTTGTTTAACCAGCTGCCGATCCAACTTGTCCGAGAGCAGGTCAATGGCTGCGTACATGTCTTCGTGCTCGGCGGTTGCATTAATCTCGGCTCCGCGGGTATGCAGAACGGCTTCTGCTTTCTGCGCCAGCTTTTCTACACTCAGGGTCACCTGTACATTGGTGATATGGTCAAAATGTGAAGCAAGACGTTCCAGTTTCTTGATCACATAGTCGTGCAGAGCTTCTGTTACCTCGACATGATGTCCACTGATGTTGACTTGCATGTAACGCTCTCCTGATCCCATTATCCAAGTAATCACCAGTCCGCGGGATTTTTCAAACTGGTTAACTTCGATTCTAACACTGTCAATGCAGCTTGGAATGCCCTGAGACAAAAAAAACTGCTTTTTGTCTTGTACATCACCTTATCTTTTACAAGACCTTTATGATTATCAGGGGACTAACTGCTTTCGCTCATTGGATGGAGGGATATTCATGGACTCACGGTATTTGGCAATGATTCGCCTGGCTACCTTGATTCCCTGCTCTCCCAGTATGGCCGCAATTTTATTATCACTGAGCGGTTTGCGTGGTGTCTCCTCAGCAATGAGTTTCCGGATATGGGCTCGAATCGCCGTGGACGAACATTCACCACCTTCCGTTGTGCTGACATGGCTGGAGAAAAAGTACTTGAGTTCGTAGACGCCCCGAGGGGTATGCATGTACTTCTGGGTGGTGACCCGGGAAATGGTTGATTCATGCATACCGACTGCCTCGGCGATATCCGCCAGCACCAGGGGCTTCATGGCTTCATCACCCTTTTCAAGAAACTCCTGCTGATAGGCGATAATCTGACTGGCGACTTTCATCAGCGTTTCATTGCGGCTTTGCAGGTTTTTCAAAAACCAGCGGGCTTCCTGAAGGTGGTTCTTCATGAACACATTGTCGCGGCTGTTATTGGCTCTTTGAACCATGGAAGCGTAATTATTATTAATGCGCAGTTTGGGGAGTGCATCCGAATTCAGTTCGACAGTCCATCGTTCCTTGATTTTACGGACGGATATATCCGGAACCACGTACTCTGCTTCTGTCTGGTCGATCGTGCTGCCAGGCTTTGGGTTAAAGCTTTGGATCAGGCTGAGGGCTTCACGCAGCTGGTCTTCCTTCAGTTTGGCCCTGCGCATGATTCGTGCATAGTCATGGGTGCCAAGCGACTCAAGGTGAAGTGTGATCAGTTTTTCGGCATTTTTAAAATGGGGCGTTGATGGGGGAAGCTGACGCAACTGGACCAGCAGGCATTCTTTAAGGTCTGAACTGCCACAACCCACAGGGTCGAATTGTTGAACCCGATGTTGCAGTACGTTTACCTCTTCGATCTCCAGCTCTTCCAGCTGAGATTGAAGTGACACAAAAAGGTCGTCCAGTGAGCAGGTTAAATAGCCATCCGGATTAATGGCTTCGATGATGGCAAGGCCAATCAGCCGGTCCCGGTCACTCATGGGTACCATATCCAGTTGCCACTCCAGATGATCCTGAAGAGACTCTACTGAAGATGATTTCGCCAGGGGGTCATAATCATCGTCGCCGCTGCTGGCGGGCAGGCTGGAGTAAACGTCGTCCCATGCTGAGTCAACAGGCAGCTCGTTTGGAATACTTTCTGACCATTCCGCCATCTCCTGCGGTTCAGGTTCTGAGGCTGCTTCACTCAGATCGACGAGTTCTTCCTTTCCTTCACTGCTGGTGGATGCGTCCTCTGTCTGGCTATCTTCGGATTCCAGCATGGGGTTGGACTCCAGGGCCTCCTGAATCTCCTGCTGAAGATCCAGAGTCGATAGCTGTAGCAGTCGGATGGCCTGTTGCAGTTGAGGCGTCATGGTCAACTGCTGGCCCATCTTGAGCTGTAAGGAAGGCTTCATAGGCAACCGTATACCTTTACTTCGTTGTCCGTGGAGGCTGCAGGTGAAACTTATGAGTTTCTACAGAAGGATCAACCGCAGGCGGCTCAGTGTTGGCACGGATGTTGTTACGACTACTCTCCATGTGCGGCTGATTATAAACCCATAGTCGTTTCTGAAACCATAGCTTTAGCAAAAAATGTGCAGAGTTTGAAAATAATGAGTTTACCTGTGTTTTTTTGTTGGCTATCAGTGCTTTCCGCTTTGAGAGTTCGGTCATAACGACTGTCAGAATTGTTTAAAAAAAGTACCAGATCATTGTTTGACACTGGTCAATTACAAACATTAGTACAAGAAATAATCTGCACGAAATTTAAGTATTTCAGGATTTCGTGTGGATATACTCATCGTCATACCAGTGGTTGCACTGGTTATATACGCCATCGTGAAGAACTACAGCGCATCGGCCTCACTGGCCATTGCCGGTATTGTATTGCTGAGTGCAGCAGCGTTGATGGGGGTAAAAGATATCCTGCCTGCGGCCAAGGCCACTGGCTTTATGCCTTTTGACCTGTTTGAACTGATGAACTCGGTGTTCAGCTACCGTATGGCCAGCCTGGGTCTGACCATTATGGCCTGTGGTGGTTTTGCCAGCTACATGTCACATATCGGTGCTTCAGAAGCCCTGGTTCGACTGGCGGTTAAGCCGATCAGCCGTTTCCGTTCTCCCTATATGGTTCTTGCACTATGCTATCTGCTAAGTGTAGTACTTCAGATGTTTGTAACCTCTGCAACCGGCCTTGGTCTGCTGCTGATGGTGACACTGTATCCGGTGCTGAGAAATATCGGTTTGAGCCCGGCCTCGGCGGTTGCCGTTATTGCTTCTCCTGCGGCGTTTGAAATCGGTGTGACTCAGGTTAATGCCAACTTTGCTGCCAGCCAGTCTGGACTGGAGATTACCGAATACTTCCTGGGCTATCAGGCCTGGATTACTGTGCCTATGGCTCTGGTGGCTGCGGCCCTTCACTTTGTCTGGCAGCGCCGCTGTGATCTGAAAGAGGGCTATATTGCTGCAGAACATGTGGGCGAGGGCATCGAACGTTCTGACGATGAGAAGAAAGAGCCAGCCCCTGCATTCTATGCGCTGCTGCCCATGATTCCTTTCTTCCTGCTGTTGATCTTTTCCAAAATGATGGTGTCGTCCATCAAAATGAATCTGGTCATGGCCATGTTGATCAGCGTATTCGCCGGCATGTTCTGTGAAGTGATCCGTTCACGGAAAATGAAAGAGTCCCTTGAGGGCTTTGATCACTTCCTGAATGGCATGGGGGCGGTATTTGGCCCGGTGGTTGGTCTGATTATCGGAGCTGAAATTTTTGCCACGGGTCTGAAGCATATCGGTGCCATCGATTCCCTGTTGGGTTCTGCCCAGGGACTGGGTATCGGTGCTTCTGCCATGACGCTGTTTATGGCCACGCTGATTGCGGTTGCTGCCATTATGATGGGGTCTGGAAATGCGGCATTCCTGTCATTTGCGACTCTGGCTCCAGACGTAGCCAAGAGCTTCGGTGTTCCTGCCGTGGCCATGCTTCTGCCAATGAACTTTGCGGCTTCCATGGGACGTTCCATGTCTCCCATCGCCGCGGTAGTCATTGCCTGTGCCGGTATTGCCAAAATCTCACCGTTTGAAGTGGTGAAAAGAACATCGGTACCGATGATTGGGGCGTTTATTGTCGGTATGGCTCTGCACCTGATTCTGTTCGTCTGATCGTTATCCTCCCCCGCATTGCGGGGGATTCTGCTTTACTAAATACCTCCCGTTGCCCGTAAAAATGCATCCATTGGTGCTTTTTCGAACCGCGGGAAGCGGATCGCAGACGATGTAATCCTCCCAGTTATAAATAATATTGAGCCATTGTCGTTTATCTGGTATATCGTCCCCGTAATTCATCTTTGTTGTGATCTACTTCACATTATTTTAAAAATAACGTTCTGGGGGCGCTATGGACGCACAGATGGTTCACAGTTCATTCCCCTGGCTGGTCAATTCAATAACCGGCTTTGATACGTCAGAAATTAACCCTCTTGAGTCCATACCTATAGCGATATTAACCCGGCAGATGCGGCTGACTTTTGAGCAGATGGGGTTTAATGGATTCCTGTATTACGGGGTTTTGGATGAAATGCCGGAGTCAGCTCAGGAGACCCTATACCTGCCTCAGTGGAAGAATGAGCACCGTTTCATTGGTACCATGGGTGTGAATACTCTGATCCAGTATCATCGGGAAACCGGCGGTGACCGCCGTATTCGGGAGCGCATTTTTTCTGCTCAACAGCTGTTTCAACGGGAACCGCTAGACCACCGTATCCCGCAGCAACGGAAGGTACTGGATTTTTTTACCGCACTGGATGTTCATTCTCAATTGTTTGTGCCGGTTCATGGCCTAACGGGTAGAGGCTGGCACTGTCAGTTTATGCTGAACAGTGGGCTCTCCGACTTGGAGTTAGCCAGCTGGCTGAAGGATCACCAGGTATCGCTGCTTAACGCCTGCTTCTATTTTCATACCTTGCTAATGCGTGACTACAGCTACTTGTTCAATCCCTGGCTGATAAACGAGATGATCAGTGACCGGGCGCTGGATGTGCTGACACTGACGGCAAATGGGCTGGGCAGTAAGGAGATTGCTGGAAAGATTAATCTCAGTGAAAAAGGAGTGAACTACCACCTGAACCATTTGCGGGAAGTTCTGGGGGCGGATAACCGGGTGCACCTGGTGGCTGTTGCCAAAGATATGAGGATAATTTGAGCGTGATCCGGTCGTTTGTGTCATCCATACTGTAATGTGAATCAATAAAAAAGAGTTTATGGACAGCGCTATTCATTCTTCTTACATCAATCCAGCTCCGACGGAACGGTTTGATCTTCCAGAACAGAATCCTCTCGAGGCCAACACTCTGGCGGTCCTGACCCAGCGGATTCTGCTGAGTATGCAACAGCTGGGTTTCAGTGATTTTCACTACTATGGGCTATTTGATGTGGTTCCGGGTGATGAATGCCAGGCTACCGATCATTTCAATCTGGAACTGTTTCGTCGTACGCCCCAATGCCTCAGCTCTGAAGGCGTTGACGTTGTGCAGCGGTTCTTCAGGGAGACCGATGGCGACTCACGTATGTGGCAAAGCATCTGTTATGAGCGGCAGCCGTTTCAGCGCAGTTTGGCGGACAGCGGCAATCCTCAGGAACGTCGAGTGTTGGATTTTATGATGGCCCGAGAGATTCGCTCTCAGCTATTTGTGCCTGTGTACGGTTATACCGGCAACGGCTGGCACTGTCAGTTCTTATTGAACAGTCCCCTGCCGCCAAAAGCACTGGCGCTATGGATTGAGGATCATAAGCAGGCACTGCTGATGACCTGTTTTTATTTTCATACCCTGCTGATGCGTGACTTTCATTATCTGTTTAATCCCTGGCTGCATCATCAGGTGATCAGTGCCCGGGCGCTGGATGTGCTGACGCTCACGGCGAACGGACTGGGCAGTAAGGAGATTGCCGGCAAGATCAACCTCAGTGAGAAAGGGGTGAACTACCACCTGAACCATATGTGTGAGCTGCTGGGGGCGGAGAACCGGGTGCATCTGGTGGCAATGGCCAAGGAACTCCGCATTATCTGATGCTTTTTATCTGCGGTATTTAGCCTGGTTCCCAGCTTTTAATTGAACTGAGAGGCTGTTGCAAACGTCGTACAAGCATTGGAACCACGAAGGGCATAAAGATCACAAAGTAATCTTTCAAAGCCTTCGTACTCTTTGTGTTCTTTGTGGTTCCAAAAAAGGCGTTAGACTTGCCTTTAGCCGCAGCCTCCTGATACGGCCCTGCTTACTTTTTAACCCCGCCGGAAGATTTCCAACACCATCCCACGATGCAGACCATAAAACTGACCCAGGTCAATATTACCCCCACCCTGTCTGGCATTTTTGCCAGTTAAATTTCCCCGGCGGCTCTCCTACTATGGCCTCACAGAACGCAGTTCGCGGGATGTAACAACGGAGAGAGACTCATGAACGTTAAGCAATGGGTTAATGACTTCCTGAAGGAAGAAGATGGTTTGACTACGGTTGAGTATGCGGTGGCTGGTGGGATTATTGCTGCTGGAGTTGTTGCGGCATTTGGTCATTTAAAAGATGGAGTAATCGCCGAAATAGGAGCTATTTATAAAGCACTTACCGGCACGGACATGCCTAAGAGTTGACTTCATAACCTTGTTCCCAAGCTCCGCGTGGGAATGCATAGGCTGAAGTGTTGAAGCATAACAGGGTTGTTTCTTTTCTCAGACAGGTCCCCTATGCCTTTATACCTGTGAATCAGAGCTTACCCGACAGTTCTGCTGTTAACACTTCAGCTGATTAAAAATCAACCAAATCGATAACAACAAGAGCCCACCGCCATGAATACGCCCAACAGCGACCAGCTCCCCACCCTGTTGCTTCTGGCGGCGCTTATTCCCGCCCTCTGGTATGACCTGCGTTACCGCAGACTGCCCAACTGGTTGACCTTCAGCCTGTTTATCACCGGCCTGATGATCAATAGCTGGCTGAGTGGTTTCAGCGGACTGCTGGATGCTCTGGGTGGCGGGTTCCTTTGTCTGGCCATGCTGCTGCCTTTTTACCTGATGAAAAAAGGCATGGGCGCCGGTGATGTAAAAATGGTGGCCGCCATCGGTGCGGTGCTGGGTGTCAAGGATGGCGCGCTGTGCACGGCCGCGATCCTGATCGCCGGTGCCGTGCTGGGGCTGCTGTATCTTATCTACAAAGGGGGGCTGGTGGTTTCCCTGCGCCGTTACTGGCTCTGTCTGATGGCACGCACCTGGTTGCTGCCGGCAGAAAACGAAGCCGCCAGCCTGCACTTCCCTTACGGCCTGGCCATTGCCTCCGGCCTGCTGATAACGCTCTATGGCGCCGGCGACCTGGCATTTATTCCGGCACTGTTTTCATCCAGCGTGCCCATGGGCTGACCACCCGGAACTGCGAATTACTGAATAACTGCCAACGCCAGACGATCCCGGCATTGGTTTTAAAAACGGTGTTTTAGACGTTACCAGTCGCTCATGGCTGGCAGGAGCATAACCATGCTGCAACGAACCCCTGTAATGATCGCCCTGTCGGGCGTGCTTGGTCTCGGTGGTGCCTGGACGCTGGGACAATTTCTGGGCCAGCCACAGCCTACAGAGCCTGTTGATGTGACGATGGTCGTTGTGGTTAGCGAAGATATTGCCGCCTGGGAGGAGCTGTCTTCAGAGCAGCTCAAGACCATTCCGGTTCCTGGTAATCTGTTGCCGGAGCTGGCACTGACGGATGTCCAGCCGCTGGTGGGTCAGTATGCCCAGGTCAATCTGTTTGCCGGAGAGATTCTGCTGGCTGGACGGATCAGTCCGCAAATTCCTTCCGCACTCCTGGCTAACCGGCTGGAGACCGGCATGCGGGCGATGACCGTCCGCATTAATGACGTCAGTGGTGTCGCAGGGTTTGTCCAGCCCGGTAGCAGGGTGGATGTCATTGCCAATGAGCGCAGCACTTCACGGTTGCTGTTAACCAACCGTGAAGTGCTGGCCATCGATCAGGCCACCACCATGGAAAATAACGAACCTGTAATTGCCCGTACGGCAACGCTGGCGATTACACCCAGTGAAGCGACCCAGCTGGCCGGTGCGATCGATGATGCTGCCCTGTTTCTGGCCCTTCGTAACCCGGATGAGCCCACCGTGAAACCAAAGCCCAGACCGGTACCCGCTGGCCTGATTCTTCAGCGCGGAGTGCAGGGCCTGTGGGTTCCGGTGAACCAGTAATGACTGTTCACTGATTGTTTACTTCTGTTCAAGACCTTGGTTAACCGGGGGCAAAATGAAAAACAACCTGAAAAGTATGGCCCGGCGATCTGTCTGCCGGGTGTTACTCGGAGTCTGTCTGTTACTGACCGGCACGATGGGATCTGCTCTTGAGCAGACCGGTGAAAGCAGCGTACCCAAAGGGGGGGGGCAGGACCTGTCACTGATGGTCAATGGGTCCGGCTTTGTTTCACTGGCTTCGTTGCCTGGTCGCATTACCGTGGGAAACCCCGATGTGGTGGATGTTCTGGTATTAGGCGGAAGCCGTATTTTTCTGCTGGGTAAACAGGTCGGCTCTACTGCAGTGATGGCACTTGATAAGCAACAGCGTCTGCTGGCCCGCCTCCATATTGAGGTAACACCGGATTTGAACCTGTTGAAAAAGCGGCTTTACGAAGTGATGCCGAAAGAGTCCATTGCCGTGCGCATGAGCGGGCAGAAGCTGATTCTCTCCGGGGAGGTGGATAACCTTGCTCGGTTGGATACCGCTCTGAAGATCGCTGAAGGGTTTGTGGCCGAGCCGGAGCAGGTGGTGAATATACTCACCGTGGGGGGGGCTCAGCAGGTGATGCTGGAAGTGAAGGTGGCGGAAATGCAGCGCAGCCTGATGAAACGGCTGGATATGAACTTCAATGGCATCACCAATGGTGGCAAGTGGAGTTTTGGCGGTGTTGGGCCTGGCGGCGGCACCCATGTACCCGCTACTTTGCCGTTAGTCCCCCCAGCAGTTGGATTCCCTGGTGGCAACTTTACCCCCAACCCTGCCAGTTTTTCCAGCAGTGGCCTGTTTGCCAGCTTTATGAGTGGCGACAGTCTGTTCAATCTATACATTGATGCCAGTAAAGATACGGGTACGGCTCGAATACTGGCAGAACCCACCTTGACCACCCTGAGTGGTGAAGATGCCAGCTTTATCTCCGGTGGTGAGTTCCCGGTACCGGTGCCCCAGGGTAGTGATACCAATTCCATTTTTAAATTATGAAATAACAGCCCATGAACGGGAGCATAGACTTTTCAATCGGCCAACTTCAGAAAGTAATTCATTCCATGCCTCACAGCATTTATTGATAATATCTTCATAGT
>NZ_LUKQ02000205.1 GCF_001647025.1 Endozoicomonas atrinae | reverse complement strand
GTTACGAAGATATCGTGGATTGCTGCTGCGAGGCCTGGAACAATCTATGCGGCGAAGCTGGACGTCTATTCAGTTTATGCTCTCGTCAGTGGGCAGTTATACAGTAGTTAGAAAAAGCAATTGGTATAAGTTGCTCTTAGCTCTCAGCTCTCAGCTCATTCAAACCCATATAACCGTAAGGCTAGTTATGCCACACGTCCGTTTTACCCATGGCTCAACGATGCGCCATATCACCGTAATGAGCCTGAGTAATGCGGTGGGTATTACTGCGCTTTTTGTGGTTGATATGCGGGATTTGTTTTTCCTCAGCCTTCTTGGGGAAAAGTTTCTTGCTGCAGCCGTAGGGTATGCGAGCACCGTCTTATTTGTCACCACATCCATTGGCATCGGGCTCTCCATTGCCACAGGGGCATTATTGTCAAAAGCGATCGGAGCCCGGGAGCGGGATCGAGCCTGTCAGTTTCTGGCGAACACGGTGATCCTTGGTGGGCTGTCCACCAGCGTGATTGCTTTGGTGGTCTGGATGTATATTCCAGAGCTTTTGGAGCTGGTCGGTGCCCGCGGTGAAGTTCATTCACTGGCTACCCAGTACCTGAAGATTATGATTCCCTCCATGCCAGTACTGGCGATTGCCATGTGCTTTGGTGCTGCCCTGAGGTCTGTCGGGGATGCAAAGCGGTCAATGGGATCCACATTGTCCGGTGGTGCGGTTAATGCAGTACTGGATCCTGTGTTTATTTTTATGCTGGATATGGACATAGCAGGCGCAGCCATCGCTTCCGTCTTTGCCAGAACCACCATTTTCTGCACATCGGCATACGGTGCCATTAAAGTCCACAAGCTGCTGTGCAAGGTAAACCTGCAACAGTTTTACCGCGATATAGGCGATATTCTCCGCATTGCGATACCCGCCATTCTCACCAATCTGGCCATGCCCATCAGCTCTGTACTGGTTATGCGGGAGCTTGCTGATTTTGGCAACGGGGTTGTGGCTGGCTATGCCATTATTGGCCGTATCACCCCTGTTGCTTTCGGCGTCGTATTCGCATTATCAGGGGCTATTGGCCCAATTATCGGACAGAACCATGGAGCCCGGTTGCTTGGCCGTGTCAAACAGAGCCTTAAAAATGCCTACCTGTTCTCAACAGTCTATATAACCGTTGTTTCTATTATTGTTTTCCTTATACAGGACTATCTTGTGCTGCTTTTCCGCACGAAAGGGGAAGCTACTCAGATTATTCACTTTTTCTGTACCTGGATTGCCATCAGCTTTGTCTTTAATGGTGCGTTATTTGTTGCGAACGCCTCGTTTAATAATCTGGGTAAGCCTGGCTGGTCGACATTATTTAACTGGGGTAAAGCCACTATTGGTACCGTGCCTTTTATCATGGTGGGAGGAAAAATGGATGGTGCCTTTGGTGTGTTATCAGGACAGGCCATTGGCGGCATTGTGTTCTCCGTATTGGCTGTCTTTTTCTCATTCAGGTTGGTCAATCAGATTGGGCAGAAGGTAGCCAGTGAACAGGCAGACCAACCACTTGAGCAGATCCATGTCGAAGAAGAAATTTCCATCCCTTGTCCTCTAAGCCCTTTGGCGTCCGATTCTGCACATTTGGGACAACTCGCCCAGGAAGCAGAATGTCAGGAAATTGCGGAGGAAGAGTCAGCGAAGGGTACAAACTGAACGGCCTTTATGAACAACCTAATTGGAGGGGAGCAATCAGCCGTAGAAATATTCAGCAATATATAAGCACACAATCAATGACCGCGATTTTTGTGAATTTTTTTCATGTTTTTTTGCGCAATTAAACGAACGTTTGTATAGTAATTTTTGGGAAATAAATTCATCAGTGCACTGGTGAATTGTTGACCAAGGATCTGTTGAGTTGAGGTTGTCTCCAGAACCTGGCTAATAATAAAAATAACATTCAAGAGATCTCCATGATAACAAAGCGTATAAGTCACAGCCTGTTGGCCTGTGCTGCCTTTCTATCGGCAGACATTCAGGCAAACACGACAGAAGAGGCCGTTCATGGCCTTGCCCAGGGGTGTTACTCCATCCAATCGCCGGAAAACGGCAATTATCTGAAAAAGTTTCACAAAGGTGGTGCTGTTGATGACGGGCTCAGCTACCGTTTCGAAAGCATCAGCGCAGATGATGCAGCCCGCTTCTTTATGAAACCAACGTCGTTTTTTAACTACATGTTGACCGACGTAGACGGTCGATATCTGGCCTCTCACCTGCCGGCAGAAATCAGTGCCGGGCGCTATGCCGGTGAATACGCTGAATGGCGTATCAGTGCTGAGCCTTCCTCCGATGGCAACTATCTGTACAGTTTCCACGGCAATGGTCTGGACAGACAACTCCGACATAACTGGACGGATGGAGGCCTCTACTTTTTTGACCTGCTGAACCCTCATGACTACACCAGCGAAGCCCAGTTCAAGCTGGTTGCCCAGAGTGACTGTACTCCTTTCCCAGAAGTAGAAGTCAACGTTGCTGGCAATATCGATGGGCTAAAAGGGGATCCGGCTGCTCCCGTTCGTGGTTATGTGGACCCACACACGCATATTACTTCCTATGAATTTATGGGCGGTAAGATGATGCATGGTGAGCCTTTCCACCGCTGGGGGGTTGAAGAAGCTCTGAAAGACAGTAAGGACATCCATGGCCCAGACGGTTCTCTGGACATCATTGGTAACCTATATGCGTTTAATGATGTCAATTTCCGCTACGACACCCGTGGCTGGCCAGAATTCCCCTTCTGGCCAAACCATAAGTCGTTAAGCCATATGGGGTATTACTACAAGTGGATCGAACGGGCTTACCTTTCCGGACTGAAGCTCATGGTCACCCACCTTGTGGAAAATGAAGTACTCTGTGAAGTTCAGTCCACGGTCAATCCCGGCAGCTGGGTGAACCCAAACAGCTGTGACACCATGGACAGTATTCGCCTGCAAATCCAGAGCCTGAATGATATGCAGGATTACATTGATGCTCAGGCTGGAGGCCCCGGAAAAGGGTTTTTCCAGATAGTGACATCACCGCAGGAAGCACGTCAGGTAATGGCTAATGGTCAGATGGCGGTTCTGATGGGAGTAGAAGCATCTGAAACTTTCAACTGTGGACAAAAGGACAAATGCAACCGTAATACCGTTGAGAGCGCACTTAATGAGCTATATGACCTTGGCGTTCGTAGTATTTACCCAACCCACAAATTTGACAATCAAATAGCGGGTTCCAGGGTAGAAAATGGCTTTATTAATATCGGTCAATGGCTGGCAGGAAACCGCTTCTTTGAAACCAAAGAGTGCGATGCTGACACCAAAGGAGCTGCCTTCACTTCTGGATTCCCATTAATTGGTGATGTGCCGTTTATTAAAGAGATTCTCGATACCGCCAACTTGAATCCGGAGTACGATGAGACAATTGAACACTGTAATAAGTACGGTCTATCTCAACTAGGGGTTTATCTAATCAACCGCATGATCGATAAGAACATGCTGATTGAGATGGATCATATGAGTCCGGATACCGCTGATGCGGTAATGGATATTGTGGAAGCCCGTCAATACAGCGGTGTTGTCACATCCCATAGCTGGATGAACTCAGGTAGTGACGGCAATATCCACAAGAATGCCAAGCGATTAATTGAAGCCGGTGGCTTTGCCGCTCCCTACAACGCTGATGCCAATGGGGTGGAACATCGGGTTTCCCGTTATCTGGATCACGTCGAGCAGACGCCTTACCTCCAGGGTGTTGGCCTTGGCACCGATATGAGCGGCCTTGGTGGACAGCATGGACCTCGTAGCAATGCCGATACCGATCCCCTGGAATATCCATTCACCTCTGAATTTGGTCTGGTCTTTAATAAACAGAAGTCTGGTAACCGGGTATTTGACTACAATCAGGAAGGCATGGCGCATTACGGTATGCTGGCAGACGAGATTCAGGATATCCGTGAGCAGGCTTCAAGCCGTGTCTATGAAGCCGTCATGAACTCAGCTGAAGCCTATCTACAGATGTGGGAACGGGCTGAGGGCAATACCAGTGTCGCTTATATTGATCCTCTCGAGCCATTTGTGAAGATCTTCAATCGCAAGGCCAATCGCTGTATGGATATCAATGGCCATGACAACAATCTGGTCAATGGCGCCAATGTCCAGCTTTGGGATTGTGATGATGAGTCCTTTGATCAGCACTGGATTTTCAATAAAACAACCGAGATGTTTGAAAACCGCGCTGACCGCAGCAAGTGTCTGGATAACCGTGGACAGGCTTACAATAATGGTGAAGTTGTGATCTGGGATTGTGTTGACAGCGACAACCTTCGCTGGACTTACAATATGAACACACTGGCCAGCAAGCATAACCCCAATATTGTTGCTGACGCCTACGGCTACGACAATGGTGATAATGTT
The DNA here is from genome assembly GCF_001647025.1 of Endozoicomonas atrinae. Lineage (GTDB taxonomy): Bacteria > Pseudomonadota > Gammaproteobacteria > Pseudomonadales > Endozoicomonadaceae > Endozoicomonas > Endozoicomonas atrinae. Next base: position 5,299 of record NZ_LUKQ02000205.1, on the reverse strand, counting down.
GGCCAATGGGAATATCACGGTCGCAGATGGCAGGAGTGGGAGCTTCGCCCTGAGTCAGCCATTCACCGCTGGGTAGACTTCCGTGATAAGCGTAAGGGCAAGTGCTGGGATGTTACCAATGGCAATACAGCCAACGGCACCAAGATTCAGTTGAAGAGTTGTAACTCCTCTCCAGAGCAGCAGTGGTACTTTGATCCAGTCAAAGGTACGATCAAAAGTCAGCTGCCAGGTAATAAGTGCATGACTGTACCGGCAGGCAGTATTGGCAACGGTCTTCAACTGGAAGTTGCCGACTGTGATGAAAACAGTATCAACCAGCAGTTCAATAAAGACGGTGCAAAATTCAGTACCCGCCTAAACGGCACTATGGTTATTGATGCAGCAGGTACCAACAGTGGTGACCCTATCGTCTTGTGGGAGCACAACGGTGGCGATAACCAGAAGTGGAGGGCTGGCTTGAATTAACCCCCCCCTTAAATCACGATAAAAGCCAGCTCACTTGAGCTGGCTTTTTTATTGACTAATCGCAGGATCCCCCAGGTGCAGCCGGAACTGGGGGGTCACAATTTATGCAGCAATACTCACCTCCCTGCGGCTGAAGACAACTATTGCAATAGGCAAACAAGATCCAGAGAAAGGCACACCAACCGCTGCAGTCACAACAGACCGAATGCATTGGAAACCGTCCAAGCTCCATTAACCAGCCATTCGTGGGGTTAGGCCAGGTTTTCAAAGCTAATGTCACCTGTTCCATTTTTTGATCTAACGGTACCCGCAAAGGATCTTTAAACTTGAAGCTTAGATTGCCCCCTGAACTGGCAACCAACTCAAGACGATCATGGATTTGCATGTTTCGCCAGCCACTTTCCGTCTTATACTTTAACTCCAATGAAGAAAGTACCAGCGTATTTTTAATACCTTTATCGAGGTACCCGGCAAGCTCAGGCAAATTTGACAGATCAACGGTCAAAAGCTGATGTATATGCTCTTGCTTCATACCATCCAGCCAGTCAACCCTGGGTGACGAAAGTATCAATGTATCCCCTCTCGTTATAGTTGCTGTAGGCGATGTTAGATAGAGACCCCGCCCCTCCATCTCTACAATCAAAGGCCCAGCCACAGGCTTTTCAGTACCAGAATAAGTAAAAGCACAGAAACTGGATAACAGTAAGAAAAATAGCACCCGGGACTTCATAAATTGGAGACCTCTTAAGGTAGCAACAGTAGGGAGACCGGCCTGTGATAAAGGCGAGAAGATAGCCACGCCATTGAAATGGCCATAAGAAGAACAGGCTTAAGGATAGGAATCGCTGGCTACCCGCATGAGAACAATTTGAGATAGCCAACCGAGAAGAAAAAGCGATGAGGAAAAAGGTTACTGTCTCTGTCGAACAGCCTCAAACAAACACACCCCTGTAGCAACCGACACATTAAGGCTACTGACTGAACCTGCCATTGGAATAAAGATCAGCGAGTCACACAGGTCTCTGGTCAATCGACGCATCCCTTTACCTTCTGCACCCATAACCAGTGCCAGAGAGCCTTTTAAATCTGACTGATAGATATTGCCGGAACTTTCACCAGCCGTACCAATCATCCAGATACCTCGCTCCTTGAGCCATTCCATACTCCGTGCAAGATTGGTCACCTGAATCAGAGGTACATTGTCCGCAGCACCACAAGCCACTTTGGTTGCTGTGGCATTCAGACTGGCTGATTTATCTTTGGGTACAATAACCGCATGCACTCCTGCTGCATCTGCTGTCCGCAGGCAGGCTCCCAGGTTATGAGGATCCGTAACACCATCCAGAATCAGAAGAAATGGCGGCTCATCCAGTCCATCCAGAATATCTTCCAGGTCTTCTTCCCGGTAAACCCGGGCAGCAGACACTCTGGCCATAATGCCCTGATGAACACCATCCGCTTTGGCATCAAGACGGCCGCGCTCCACGAATCGGACGGAAACTCCCTGATCTCTGGCCTGATCAACCAGTGCATTGATTCGCTTATCAGTACGCCCTTTCTGAACCTGAAGTTCCAGCACTCTCTCGGGCGACCGTTCAAACAGGCTCTGCACCGCATGCAGGCCAAATACTACGTCATTGCTCATTGATTTCTCATCTGAAAGCCTTAACAGGCCAGGGAATTAAAACGGGATTTTAGCAAAACCGGGAAGGAAGGAGCTATTGCTGATATTTTAACAATAGCTGCCAGGATAAGCATGACATATGTACTTCTTGAACGAATGTCTTGGTAATACAGGGTTACTTTGGTTGGTTAGCAACTTATTATCAATGAGCCATTAACCAGGTCTTATAGCCACCCGCTAAATTTGCCGCTTTAAAACCATTATTAACCAGCTGCCTGAAAGCTACATAGCCCCGCAAGCCAACCTGGCAATAAACAATAATCCTTTTGTCTCTGGGAAGCTCTTCCTGACGTCCACGCAGCTGATCCAGTGGAATATTGACGGCCCCGGGAATAGCACCTTGCTCAGCGAACTCTTCAGGATTTCGAACATCCAGTAAAAGACTGTGTTCAGGCAGGCGATCAATCGCATCGTAATGAATAATAGTTAAATCATCTTTCAAGATATTAGTTGCCACAAACGCAGCCTGATTAATAACATCCTTGGCACTGCCAAAAGGTGGTGCGTAGGTAAGTTCCAGGTGCTGCAACTGTTCAACGGTCATGCCTGCCCTGATAGCAACAGCAATGACATCAATACGTTTATCAATACCCTCTTTACCCAGTGCCTGCGCTCCCAGCACCTTGCCAGTAGCACGATCAAAGATCAGTTTCAGTGAGACCGTCTCTGATCCAGGGTAGTAGCTGGCGTGACTGGCTCCATGGACATAGACCTTTTCATAATCGATCTCTTCCCGTTTAAGCGCTTTTTCATTTTTACCGGTGGCCGCTACGGCAAGGTCAAAGACTTTACAAATAGCAGTTCCCTGAGTTCCCTGGTACGCCTCATGTCGTCCCAGCATATTGTCGGCTGCGATACGTCCCTGACGATTGGCCGGGCCAGCCAGAGGTACCAGTGCAGGTTTTCCTGTCATAAAGTCACTGTCTTCTATGGCATCTCCCACGGCATAAATATCCGGGTCACTGGTCTGCATGTAAGCATTGGTCGCAATGCCTCCCAGCGGGCCTAAGGCTAATTCTGCCTCACGTGCAAGAGTTGTCTCAGGCCTCACGCCTACCGCCATGATCAGCAGTTCAGTTTTAATGGTGTCACCATTACTCAGCATTAACGACAAATGACCGGTTTTACCTTCTGTTGTTGAAGGGTGAAACTGGATACTTTCCAAAGCCACACCCAACTTCAAATCAATGCCTTTGTCCACTATTTCTTGATGTAGAAAAGCAGCTATTTCCGGGTCTACGGGCGCCATGACCTGATTCGACAGCTCGACCAGTGAGGTCTTAATCCCACGGTGATGGAATGCTTCCATCATTTCCAGACCAATAAACCCGCCACCAATCACAGTTGCATGTTCAGGCTTATTTTCGGCAATGGCATTGAGAATATTGTCCATATCAGGAACATTGCGAAGAGAAAACGTCAGCGGATTCTCAATCCCATCAATGGGTGGAATCACGGGAGCCGCTCCCGGGCTCAATAGCAGCTTGTCATAGGACTCTATGGACTCTGACTGATCCAAACAATTTCTGACCGTCACTGTCTTATCCTGCCGATTAATACGAACAACTTCTGAATGAACCCGCACATCTACATTAAAGCGATTGAGAAAGCTGTCTGGGGTCTGGAGCAACAAAGCATCCCTTTCTTCAATCTCTCCGCCAATATGATAAGGCAGGCCACAGTTAGCAAATGAGATATAAGGCCCACGCTCGAACAGAATAATTTCAGCACTTTCGCTCAAACGACGAGCCCGTGCCGCAGCAGAAGCTCCGCCCGCCACACCGCCAACGATAACAATCTTTTCAGTAGACACCGGCTTTTCTCCCTTCTCTTAAGCAACAAATGCCTGATAATTTATTAGAATAATCTAATATAGTCCACACTTAATTAGAAATATCTAATATAGTATTGACTGAACTAAGTCAGTTGGTAGGATGGGGATTATTTTGACGACGGCTAATAATGAGGCCTACTTCCTATGATGCTTGAAGAGATGCAAACCAGAGCCTCAGAAGCTGCCGGTATTCTGAAAATCATGTCCCACCCCGAGCGCCTTATGGTGCTTTGCCAATTGGTTCAGGGAGAGATGGGTGCAGGTCAGCTGCAGGAATGCTCAGCACTGAGTCAGTCAGCATTTTCTCAACACCTCACGGTATTGAGAAAACATGAGCTAGTTAAGTCCCGCAAGGAATCACAGCAGGTATTTTATTCGCTGGCAGATCCACGGGTTGAAGAGATTCTCAAAGCGCTTTACAGCGTATTCTGTGATCCCTGATTCACCGAACTCTGTTTACCCAGAGCAATCTCCATAACCACAACAACACAAAGGAAGCTTTATGGAGTTCACAATTCCATGGTCGTCTTTACTGGGCGGAATGCTCATGGGCAGCGCAGGACTACTGCTGTTGCTCTTTAATGGAAAAATTGCTGGCATCAGCGGAATCCTGGGAGGGTTGGTCTCTCCAGGGCGGAATGACTTCCTGTGGAGGCTTCTGTTCATCGTCGGGATGATCGGTGGCGGCTGGCTCTCCATGCAGATTCTGGGAATCACCTTTCCGGAAACCTATAACGCATCAACCCTCATTATCCTGTTGGCGGGACTACTTGTTGGTATCGGTTCCGGGGTTGGTAACGGCTGTACCAGCGGCCATGGAATATGCGGTATCGGGCGTCTTTCTATCCGCTCCGTTATTGCTACCTGTGTCTTCATGGCAATAGCGGGCATTACCGTGTTCATCCGTCTGCATATGGTTTAAGGACCCGTATTTAAAGGAGAGCGTTATGAATTATGCGATTGCATTGCTGACCGGCATGCTATTCGGTATTGGAATGGCACTGTCAGGCATGGTAAACCCCGAGCTGGTGACTGCATTTCTTGATGTCAGCGGTCAGTGGAACCCGACCCTGATGTTTGTAATGGGGGGAGCCCTGGCAGTGTTTATACCAATTGAATTTTCTAACTACTGTATAACTGCCCAATCACGGGAGCACAGACTGAACAGTCGACCAGCTTCGCTGCAAAGGTTATTCCAAGCTTCACAGCAACAATCTACAATATTTTCATAACCTGAAAATGCTTTGTTTGATAAGTCATGCTCCCGCATCCACTCCCATAGCCTTTCTGAGCTGTTTAACTCCGGTGCGAATGGT
>NZ_LUKQ02000204.1 GCF_001647025.1 Endozoicomonas atrinae | reverse complement strand
AGACTGTAGTGATAAACTCTTCAACGGGCATGACTGAAACCTTCTTTTTTGCTTTTTACTGCTTTTAATAGCAGAAAGCAGGTTCAGTCATGTCTCCTTATGCAAACCTAAAAGTCGCACATGGCGTTAATTAAAGGAAAGTCTATTACCGATTACGCGGAGTCCACCGGGCGCTCATAAAACTCGAGAACGGCAGACATCAGATCTTTGGGGCTGAGTATTCCCACCAGACCTCCCTCAGAGACAACCGGGACTCGGTAGGCCTTATCTGTCATAAACCGCTGATATACTGTAATAATATTTTCCTTAGGGTCAGCGGTGACAACCTGAGTAGTCATATAGTCACGCACCAGCCCCGCATCCTGAGAGAAATAGCTGCCATTCAATGTGCCTTCCAGGCAGTCTGATTCTGAAAGAATCCCGATAAGCGTTCCTTCATTATCGACCACCGGTGCTGCCGTAATATTGTGTTGCAGCAGAATACGAATGGCTTCAGCAACTTGAATATCCGGAGAAACGGTAACAACTTTGGGGGTCATGCAATCTTCAACAGTAATCGATCTCACAATCACCTCCTTCGGGATAGGAATCCCTCTCACGCCCGCGACTGACACTTATTTAATTCTAGCCCTCAATCAAACAGATAGCAGAGTATAAATAGCCGGAAATAGCCAATGTCATAGGGCCAGAACGAGGTTCATCCTCAGGTTAGCAAGGGGCATCCCCCTTACAAGTGGAAAAAAGCGTGACAAACTCTATATAATACGCAGCAATTTCAAACTGACCCCAACAGAGATTGACTGTCAATGAGCTTTTCATCTGTTCCTGCTGGTAAAAACCTGCCAGAAGATATCTACGTAATTATTGAGATTCCTGCCAACGCTTCGCCAATCAAGTACGAAGTTGACAAGGATATGGATGCCATCCTGGTTGACCGCTTCATGGCAACCCCAATGTTCTACCCAGCCAACTACGGTTACATCAACCAGACCCTGGCTGACGATGGCGACCCTCTGGACGTGCTGGTTGTTACTCCCTACCCGGTTATCCCGGGCTCAGTCATTCGCTGCCGTACTGTCGGCATGCTGAACATGTCTGACGAAAGTGGCCGTGACGAGAAACTGATTGCCGTTCCTCACGACAAGCTGTCCACGATCTATAAAGATGTGAAGGAATACACTGATCTGCCAGCTCTGCTGCTCCAGCAGATTGAGCACTTCTTTGAAAACTATAAAGATCTTGAGCCAGGCAAGTGGGTCAAGATTGATGGCTGGGAAGGTTCCGAAGCAGCCATGGAAGTCATCAAGAAATCTGCCGCCAACTACAAAGGCTGATCTATCTTGCCGCTCAGGCTCCGGCCTGAGCTTTTCCACTCCTTTCAGCGGTTTTCTTTTCTCTACTTGCATCTCTGATATATCACTGCACAATAAATAGCATTCGCCATTATAAACATCAGCTTATATGCCAAGACGTCATCTTCGTTTAATCTGGCCCCTTTTACTGGGTCTGTTCATCTCATTGCCTGCCCAGGCAAACCTGAGCCAGTTATTCGGGGCAGAGTCCAATGAAAACCAGGATTTTCTTCCGGTTGAAGATGCCTTTCAATTCACCGGGCGGATTGAGCAGGGTAAGGCAATCATTGATGTTGCTGTGACACCCGAGCACTACCTTTATAAACACCGTTTCACCTTTGCACCGGTAACCGACATCTCAAATCTGGATGCCGCTGGCTATCCTGCCGGTGAAGAGATTTTTGACCCTTATTACAATAAAGAGCTGGAAATATTCAGCGAAAACTTTGTTATCAACCTTCCTGCCAACCACTCTGGCAGCCTGCCTGAACTGGAAATCGGCTTCCAGGGCTGCGCCAAAGCCGGACTGTGTTACCCACCCCATAAAGTTGTCATTCCATTGGTTACCCAGGTGGAAGCCAGTGACTCACCAGTTTCCGCCAGTGTTAACCGCCCGGAGGCATCAGACTCAGGGAATGCCTTCCAGCAGCAGCTGGAACAGAACAGCCTGCCCATCGCACTGCTACTTTTTGTTCTGGCGGGTATTGGCCTCAGCCTGACGCCCTGTGTACTTCCCATGTTCCCGATACTGTCGAGCCTGATCCTGGGAGCCAAGGCACAGAGTAAAGCCAGAACCATTGCCCTGACGATGACCTATATACTCACCATGTCAGCCACCTTTGCCATCGCAGGTACCTTGATGGGACTGTTTGGTGCCAGCCTGAACCTTCAGGCAAAGCTCCAGTCCCCATGGCTGCTGATTCCAATGGCAATACTCTTCGTACTCCTCGCCCTGAGCATGTTTGGCTTTTACGAGTTACAGCTGCCCACCAGAGTTCGGGACAAACTCAGTGGCAATCAGCAACATTCAGGCAGCTTATCGGGAGCTGCTGTGATGGGAGTGTTGTCTGCACTGGTGGTTTCACCCTGTGTCTCAGCCCCCCTCGCCGGTGCGCTGGTCTACATCAGCTCAACCGGTGATGCCCTTTTTGGCGGGCTGACGCTGTTTGCCCTGGGTCTGGGCATGGGCATTCCCTTATTTGTTATGGCTTTAGGCGGAAGACACTGGCTGCCAAGATCCGGTGCCTGGATGAATGGTGTTCGCTCATTCTTTGGCGTATTACTCCTGGGTGTCGCCATCTGGATGCTGGAACGGGTTATCTCACCATCAGCCACGCTCTTCCTGTGGGGAGCTCTGCTTATTGGCAGTGGTGTATTCCTGGGCGCGCTTCATACCAATCTGAATGAAGCCCGCCAGAAGCTCCGACAGACCGTCGGCATACTCTGCCTCATGTATGGAACCTGCCTGATTATTGGCGCTGCCATGGGCAATAGTGACCCATTGAAACCGTTAATGAGTAAGAACAGCACTTCAGCAGAAAGCGTCACTGAACAGACAGTGAACTCCGGCTTCAAGACGGTAACAACACTGAATGAACTGAATAACCTGCTGGCCGATGCGGCCCTGAACAATCAACCCGCCCTGATTGATCTCTATGCAGACTGGTGTATATCCTGCAAAATCATCGAGCGGACCGTTTTCCCTGACCCGCTGGTCACTGACCAGCTCGCGGCAATATCCCTGATCAAGCTGGATATCACGGACAACACGTCGGAACACCAGCAGTTTCTCAATCAACATCAACTGTTTGGCCCACCAGCCATGCTGTTTTTTGATGCCAGTGGGAATGAGCTGCCTGTACTGAAATCCCAGGGTGAAATCACCGCTCTGCAGCTGCATCAAAAGCTGACAGAACTCCTTAAAGCCTCCGGAACAACAACAGATGTTTGAACATGTCTGAAACAGGCATGAAATGCTTCGTAACTGTCGTTAACCTCCTGTAACACGCACAAACTGGACGCACTCTTGACAATGGGGCAAAATGCCTGATCAGTAACGATGTCAATGTACTTCGAAGTCAACGGTGCAGTTCAGACTGAATGCTGAAGTCCCCTCCCATTGGGCAGGGTCGCAACGGTGACAATGGTGGTCTTTAAGAGGATAAACATGGCTGACATTCTTGTGCTCAATGGTCCAAACCTGAATTTGCTGGGCACCCGTGAGCCCGGCGTATACGGTGCAACCACACTTGAACAGATCTGCCAGAACCTTGTCCAACTGGCTACTGATGAAGGCCTTCAGCTGGAAAGCTTTCAAAGCAATGCAGAACACCTCCTGATAGACCGTATTCATCAGGCAGGTAAGGATGGCGTCCGCTTTATCATCATCAACCCGGCCGCTTTCACTCATACCAGTGTGGCGCTGAGGGATGCACTGCTTGGGGTTGCTATTCCATTTATTGAAGTACACCTTTCGAACGTCCATCGCAGAGAGCCTTTCCGTCATCACTCTTATTTCAGTGATGTTGCTGAAGGAGTCATTGCCGGACTGGGGCCTAAAGGCTATGAGCTGGCACTGTCTGCAGCGGTTGAACAACTTGCCAGACAACCAGAACCATAAGAGTACGAACCTATTCATCAGTACGTTGTTCAGAAGCACACAACAGCGTTCTGACTCATTTAAATCACAGTGCAGCTGTTCTAAATAACGTTTAAACAACCGCACTGTCAGACAAAGCTGACCATCGGGGATCGTGCACTCGCAGAGTCGAACGTACGATTTTTCGCAAAATCAACCACACTGGCCGGCCAGTCCTGCCAGTACAAGCATTTGAGACTGACAATGGATATCAGAAAAGTAAAAAAGCTCATTGAGCTGCTGGAAGAATCAGGTATTGATGAGCTCGAGATCCATGAGGGTGAAGAGTCCGTTCGTATCAGCCGTTATTCGAAAAGTGCTCCTCTAGCTGCAGCACCTGTTGCTTACCCCGCAGCTGCACCAGCGCCAGCCCCTGCTGCTGCACCGACAGCAGAAACAGCAGCCGCAGCACCAGCCGCTGTTACGGAGCCCGTCATTTCCGGTCATCAGGTCAAGTCTCCCATGGTTGGCACTTTCTACAGTTCGCCTTCACCCGATGCACCGGAATTTGCCAAGGTTGGCCAGCAGGTTAAAGAAGGTGATGTGCTCTGCATTGTTGAAGCCATGAAGATGATGAACCAGATCAAGGCGGACAAATCCGGCACTGTTAAAGCCGTTCTGGTAGAGAATGGTCAGCCTGTTGAGTTCGATCAGCCCCTGTTCACCATTGCCTGAGAGTCGCGTTATGCTCGATAAAGTCGTAATAGCCAACCGGGGCGAAATTGCTCTCAGAATATTAAGGGCCTGCAAAGAGCTGGGCATCAAGACCGTTGCGGTTCACTCCAAGGCCGATGCGGATCTTATGCATCTGCATCTGGCGGATGAATCTGTCTGTATCGGTCCAAACAACCCGGCAGACAGCTATCTCAATATTCCTGCCATCATCAGTGCCGCCGAGGTGACTCACGCAACCGCGATTCACCCGGGCTACGGCTTCCTGTCAGAAAATGCGGATTTTGCTGAACAGGTAGAACGCAGTGGCTTTACCTTTATCGGGCCTTCAGCAGACGTTATCCGCCTGATGGGCGACAAAGTCTCCGCGATCGAAGCCATGCAGAAAGCCGGTGTTCCAACAGTGCCTGGTTCTAATGGCTCACTGACTGACGACCACAGCCGCACAATGGCGATTGCCCGGGATATCGGTTATCCCGTGATCATCAAGGCTGCCGGCGGTGGCGGTGGCCGTGGTATGCGCGTGGTCCACAATGAAGAAGACCTGATCAGCTCCGTAGCCCTGACCAAATCAGAAGCCGGCGCTGCATTCAACAATGATACGGTTTATCTGGAAAAATTCCTGCAAAACCCACGTCATGTTGAGTTCCAGGTACTCGCCGATGGCCAGGGTAATGCTATTCATCTGGGTGACCGTGACTGTTCTTTGCAGCGTCGTCATCAGAAGGTTATTGAAGAAGCACCTGCACCCGGCATTCCAGAAGAGAAACGCCAGGAAGTGGCCAGTGCCTGTACCCGTGCCTGTATCGAGCTGGGCTACAAAGGTGCTGGTACCTTTGAATTCCTGTATGAAAACGGCGAATTCTATTTCATTGAAATGAACACACGGGTTCAGGTTGAACATCCGGTAACCGAAATGATCAGTGGCATCGATATTGTCAAAGAGCAGTTGAGAATTGCCAGCGGTATGCCCCTGAGCGTTCGCCAGGAAGACATCGAACTCAAAGGCCATGCGTTTGAGTGCCGAATCAACGCCGAAGATCCAAAAAGCTTTATGCCATCGCCTGGCAAGGTGTTGCAGTTCCATGCACCGGGCGGTAATGGTGTGCGCGTAGACAGTCATCTGTACAACGGCTACAGCGTTCCTCCTTACTATGACTCACTGATCGCCAAGATCATCAGTTATGGTCCGGATCGTGAAACAGCCCTTATCCGGATGAAGAACGCACTGGATGAAACCGTTATTGAGGGGATCAAAACCAACATTCCTCTTCATCAGGACCTGGTGACTGACCATCACTTCAAGGAAGGCGGTGTCAGCATTCACTATCTGGAGAAGAAGCTGGCAGAGTGATTTCCAGTTTTACGCTTCCATACAAGGCCATCTCCCCCGGGAGTATGGCCTTTATTTTTGTCGGATGCTCAGCCAGCGTATGTTTATGAACCATCCGTGCTCAGCTACAATAGGCTGCTTAGGGCCTGTTGACGTTTCGTTGTGAACTCAGTGTCTCAGAAAAGCGTCATATGCGCGAAAGGTTTGCGCAGCCCGTAGTAATTCTACGTCAAGCAAGCCTGACAAAGCAGATGGTGCTTTTCTGAGCCACCCTGCGGGCGAATCAGGGCACCCCAATGTTTTCGTTGCGGTATTTTGAAAGGCAACCAGCCTTCCTGCAATACCGCGCCTAGTCATAGCAGCGCCCTGATTCGCTGAGCATGCAACGAAACGTCAACAGGCCCTAGAATCATGAATTTCTTTCCTGAAGAACAGGCCGGAATTCTTATCGCTTTTCATTCTGGATAACACAATGTCTTGGATTCAAGTCAGACTGGATACAACTTCTGACCATGCTGAAATTCTGGAAGACCTGCTTCTGGAAGCAGGTGCCTGTGCCGTAACCCTGCAGGATGCAAAAGATCAACCGGTCTATGAACCCGAGCTGGGTACTACGCCGCTGTGGAACAACACCGTCGTTGTTGGCTTGTTTGATGCCCAGACCCGTACCGATGATGTCATTCCGTTTCTGAAAGAGAATGCCGGACTGAACCCTTTCCCTAATCACAAGGTCGAACTGGTTGAAGATAAGGACTGGGAAAGGGAGTGGATGACCCACTTCCACCCCATGCAGTTCGGTGACCGCCTGTGGGTGTGCCCCAGCTGGAAGGAGGTTCCCGATCCTGAAGCTGTTAACCTGATGCTGGACCCGGGTCTGGCCTTTGGTACCGGAACGCACCCCACCACCGCACTCTGCCTGCGGTGGCTGGACCAGCAGAATGATCTGACCGGAAAGACAATTATCGACTATGGTTGTGGGTCAGGCATTCTTGCCATTGCAGCACTGTTGCTGGGTGCTAAATCAGCTGTCGGCGTTGATCTTGATCCACAGGCACTGGAAGCCACTATCGAGAATGCTAAACGGAATAACATTCCGACGGATAAGCTGGAGGTTTTTCTGCCGGATGATGAACCAGCTGATCAGGCAGATGTCGTACTGGCCAACATTCTTGCTGGCCCTTTGACTCAACTGGCTCCCAAACTGGCCAGTCTGACCAGGGAAGGCGGTTCCATTGCTCTGTCCGGTATTCTGGCTGAGCAAGCGGATGAAATAATTCAAACCTATGAACAGTGGTTTGCCATGGATACAGCAGTCACCTTTGATGGCTGGGCCATGCTCTCTGGCAAGCGACGCTCATAAGCAGGCATGAATGTAAATGCAGGTACGACAGAACTGGTTACTCCAGGTTCTTAAATAGAAACTGAAGTACCTGCATTCTCAATTAGACTGGATTCAGTACGGGGGCTCTGGTCTAATAAAAAATGCTGCTTTAAGATCAGGTAAAAAGTAAACATGACGCCGTCAAGTGTCACTTGCCCCCACTGCCAGACCATATTCCGCATTACCCATGCCCAGCTTAAGGCTGCCAATGGTTCGGTGCGTTGCGGTTCATGCCTGCAGGTATTTAATGCCATGGAGCAGGTACCGCGCCCGAAAGAACCAGAAAAGGAGGAATTGAGCACCTCCGTTGAAACCGCTGAAACACCCTCTTCTGCCGACAGTGAAGAAACTCTGGTATCCACTCAACCCAGAAAATCGCACCAGGAAACACTGGTTGTCCAACAGCAAAAACCAGTAAAAAAGCCGGATTCAGCACAACCGGAAGCCTCCAGAAGCAAAGACCTTGATCCATCCATAAAGGCAAAGGTTGCTACTGCGCCCATAGAGTATGATGGCTACCACCAGCAAAGTATCGAAACCCTGATTCACGAGCTGGATCAGCGGGAAACCGAAGAAACCATTAATGAACAACAGCTCCGCAGGAAAAGAACCCACTGGGGGGTTGCCGCCTGTGGTCTGCTGGTGTTGCTGACACTGCAGTTTGCCTGGTTCAATCGCAATACGCTGTCACTGAACCCTGCGCTGCGACCGGCTTATGCCATGACCTGCAACCTGCTTTCCTGCAAACTCCCGCCCATGGTCAATATCAATGCCATTAAAAGCGTTGACCTTGTGGTTCGCAGCCATCCAGATCATGACAATGCCCTGCAGGTGGATGCCGTTATCATCAATGAAGCCAGACACCCACAGCCCTTTCCAGACCTGAAGCTGACCTTTACCGATATCAATGGCCGCCTGGTGGCCAACCGAACCTTTACCCCATCGGAATACCTCGGTGGCGAGCTGGCCGGCTCGGATGAAATGCCAAAAGCACAACCGATCCGGCTGGGGCTGGAAATTATCGACCCGGGCGAACAGGCAGTGAACTATCAGCTAACCTTCAGCGAAAACAAAATGACACGGTATAACTAGGCTTTTTCCTTAAGACTTTTTTCGAACCACAAAGAACACAAAGTTCACAAAGAAGAGAAAAGAAAAAGCTTATTGGTCTCGTTCCCATGGTCTGCGTGGTAATGCATACCGGAACTGGCCGAGTGAGCGACAACCTGCCTTTACTCTGGATTTTGGGAGTTTACTGCGAACTGTGCCATTAACGGCGGGGATCAGTATGCATTCCCACGGGGACCGTGGGAACGAGGTGTGCTTATAGCAGTGGGAAGTGGGAAGCGGGAAGCGGGAAGCGGGTATCGAACAATACCCAGCCACCTCAGGCAATAGCCAAAAGCTTAATCAACTCTTTCCGGTTGCCAATCAAATCCGCCAGGCTGTATCGGTTCAACACATCCATAAATGCCGAAACAGCTTCAGCAATCACCCCTTTTAACTCACACCCCGATGTAATCCTGCACCTTGGCTGCTCACACTCCACCACCTTCATCGTGGTTTCCATACACCTGACCAGCTCACCCAGGTTAATTGCTTCTGGTGGCTTACCGAGCGTAAAACCTCCCCCCTTACCGCGGATGGTAGTGAGATACCCCTCATGCCCCAGCTTCTGGACAATCTTCATCACGTGATTCCGTGATATATCGTAGGTATCCGTTACCTCCTGAATCGATAGCAACCGCCCTTCCGGTTGAAGTGCCGCATACATCAGGATACGCAATGCGTAGTCGGTGTGTTTTGTCAGTTTCATTCAGAGATAGACATAATGAAAAGAAGTAAATAGAATGCGCTTTTATTAAATGCATTTCAAATGCATCTTTATTATAACATTGGAGGAGGTGTTTTATGAGCCTGAGTGAACAAACGATTCAAATCGTCAAAGCCACGGCCCCGGTTCTGGCGGAACACGGAGAAACCATTACCCGACACTTCTATCAGCAGATGTTCAGCCAGAATCCGGAACTGCTGAATATTTTCAACGCCACCAATCAGAAAACCGGTCGCCAGCAGGCAGCCCTGGCCAATGCCGTCTATGCCTATGCTGCCAACATCGATAACCTCGGCGCCCTGACTGGTGCGGTACAACGCATCGCCCACAAACATGCCAGCTTTAACATCCTGCCGGAACAGTACCCTATTGTCGGAAAGCACCTTCTGGAAGGGTGCTCTCTCAATTTGATAACTGACTCATAGGTTAGCTTCAACCTTTCCAGTCATGAACTCAGACCAAAGTTGTTCCCAGCGCCCCTTACTCTGGATCAGTGCTCTTGTTGTCAAAAGCACTTCC
>NZ_LUKQ02000203.1 GCF_001647025.1 Endozoicomonas atrinae | reverse complement strand
GATCATCCTGAGTTTTAATCTGACTGGCTATTTGATCTACCAGTTTTTCGTTGATTTCAACGCTCATTGTTATTCTCCATTTTGGAGTATTAACGACAAGCGTTTACACAATTTAAATTACATTCCCCTTTTTCTTACTGGATCGTTTCATTGCCTTAATTCGTTCTTCTGGCAACGACCACTTTTTCTTAACCAGATTATATTCTTCTATTTTTGAAACAGAGAGTTCCGTCTTCCGACACATTAACGTCAACAGCAACGCGCAATTCAAATAATTTTCTCTGGTGAACTGCAAGTGATGCTTTCTGAAGGTAGCGAATATGTCACCCAGCTCATCCAGACCGATTGCACGCTCTCTTGCTTCTTCTATCCCCCCGGCATCTTTGCAGGTAAATACCCTTGCTGGATTAAACTGCATCAGATTTAAACGGATTCCGTAATCAAATAGTTCCTTGGCAAACTGCAACACATCATTGGCGACGGTCATTCTCCCGGGTACGGCAACATCTTCAACCAGCTTTTTCACATGCAATGAAGTAACCTGATCCGGTCTCATAAGGCCGATCTTTGGTCCTATGTCTTTCTGATAATACCGTTCATTTCGCCACCAGGTTTTGATGTTCTTTTTTTTAAATTTGATCCATTCCGCAGCGAGTTCATCCATATTGTTAATTTCCTGCTTACCAATCGCTTTCTCAATTCGTTTGGCAACTTTCGGGTCTTCACCCGCTTTCAGGCCCTCTTTAATCTCCAGAGTTTTGAGACTGGCCTGATACAATGACATATCCGGATAGCAGCCTATGGTGACCTCTTTCCGCTTTCTGTTCCCACCTTGCCCGGATATCGTGTATCGAACTACCCATGTTACCGATAGCTCTTTACTAATACGCAGATACAGGCCATTACCGGCAGCATACCGCCCTTCTTTTTTCGTCTTGATCAGTTTTTTTATTTCTGAATCCTTCACTTACACCGCCTTGCTAGTTTTTGTTGGTTCTATTTTTTATCCACTGAGCTTTGTTCTTATTCATTCAATGTTATGCACAAAATAAGCTAGTTCAGAACGATTATTCTGTCACCACCATTTTTTCGCCATATCACGATTTCTGTCACCATTTCTGTCACCAATTTTCTTGATAACCACAAATTTCGGAAAACACCAAAAAAACAAAAAGCAAAAAAAAGCCGCTTATATCAGCGGCTTATGATGTGCACGAACGTACTAAAATATCATTCTATGTTTTGAACCTGTTCTCGCATTTGCTCGATAAAAACTTTGAGGTTTACTGCGATCTGAGTAAGGCCTGCATGAATTGACTTGGAAGACAGGGTATTTGCCTCTCGGTTAAGCTCCTGCATCAGAAAATCCAAACGGCGCCCTACTGCTCCCTGCCCAGAGTTTTTAAGTGTTCTGCGCACCTCAGCTACATGCGTTTCCAGACGATCCAGCTCTTCATCAACATCCATCTTCTGCGCCAGAATCACCATTTCCTGCTCCAGTCTCTCCGGATTTAACTCTTGCTGAGCCTCCGAAAGGCGATCAAGGATTTTCTCTCGCTGATTTTGTAGAATTTCTGGCAGTAGCACACGAAGCTGCTGTGCCTCATCCCCCATTTTATCCAATCGAGCCTCAATGAAAGACTGCAACTCCTGTCCTTCTCGCTGTCGCATCTCCTTCAGTTGAATGAGAGCGGTGTTGAACCCTTTGATAGCCGCCCGATGAACGACTGCCATTTCAGTTTCCTCAGTACTCTGGACTCCAGGCCATTGAAGAACCTCAAGAGGATTTACTGGTGCAACCTGAGAAAAATGGGTCTCAACCTCGCGTACAGCCAGTTGAAGCTTTTCCAGCAGGACACGATTCAGGTCAAGCACCTGCTCCTTCTCAATCAGCTGATATTTAAGGCTGCATTCAACCTTGCCTCTCTTCAATTGCTTTCGAATCAGCTCTCTTAACGCAGGCTCGATCTCCCGCGCCTGCTCCATGAGGCGGAAGTGGGGCTCCAGATAACGGTGGTTAACGGATCGAATCTCCCATACCAAGCTTCCCCAATCCTCCTGTATCTGGACACGGGCGAATGCAGTCATGCTGGAAGTCATGAAATACTCTTTAATCGGTGGGCTAATAAAGACCCATTATTTCAGAAGTTTATCTACAAAATAAACCGATGAGATAAGATTTAAGCAAAACTATGATACTAAAAACACTAACCACTTGAATGTATGTCATTGATTTAATGACTCTGCTTCAATAGCACAACCTAATTATCCAAACTCTATTTTCCCGAAGCCCCGCCGAACAGTTATAATTCCGCAAATTTTGTAGTACTTAAGCTTTTTCAGACATACCAAGGTAACCCAAATGCGCCCTAGCGGAAGAACGGCAGACCAATTACGTGATGTAAAAATCACCCGCAACTATACCAAACACGCAGAAGGATCTGTCCTCGTTGAGTTTGGCGATACCAAAGTCATCTGTACCGCTTCGGTCGAACGTGGTGTACCTCGTTTTCTGAAAGGAACTGGCCAGGGCTGGATCACCGCCGAGTACGGTATGTTACCCCGGTCCACCACTGAGCGTATGGGAAGGGAGGCCTCCAGAGGTAAGCAGGGTGGCAGGACTCTTGAGATTCAACGACTGATCGGCCGTGCTTTACGTGCTGCAGTTGATATGAAAAAGCTCGGGGAAAACACCATCAATATTGACTGTGATGTGATTCAGGCCGACGGTGGCACACGCACAGCCTCAATTACTGGAGCCTGTGTAGCACTGGTTGATGCCCTGCGCTATATGCAGGAGAAAAAAATGGTCAAAAGTGACCCTTTTCTGCACATGATTGCTGCCATTTCCGTGGGAATTTACAAAGGCAGCCCGGTTCTTGACCTTGATTACCCAGAGGACTCCAGTGCCGAAACGGACATGAATGTTGTTATGACCGATGCTGCCGGATTTATCGAAGTCCAGGGAACTGCAGAAGCAGCCCCTTTCAGTCAGAATGAAATGCTGGCCATGATGGCTTTGGCACGATCCGGCATTGAGGAAATTATTGAGTTACAGAAAAAAGCGTTAGCAGAATGACACTTTACTGCCTGCCCTTTTACTTGAGCTATTTTTAATAGAACCCGGCTATATGCCGGGTTCTTACTCTGTAACAGGCAGGCAGTATGATTATTTCTCTCATTGGTTCCCATGGAACCGGTAAAACAACGCTCTGCAACTCTCTGGTGAAAGAACTGGGGAGCGAGTGGTCAGTTTTCAGTGACTATTATCGAAAAATCGCCAAACAGCTGCATTATAAGACGCCGCGGGACGCCGTACTTGAGGATCAGGCAATCCGTCAGGTCACTTCAACGGCCATGGCAGGATCAGCGCTGGGAGCCATGCTTGAGTGGATAGAAAACTTGAAAGGTCATGGCATTATCGATGCGGGCCCTCCCTCATTACTTGCCTACCATCGATATTGGCTGAAAGCATGCGATACTCCTATCAGCCCTTATATGCTTAGGCTGGCCAAAACCATTAGCCAGAAGATCGATGCATACTGCTACCTGCCCACAGGAAAAATTGAGCTGGAGAATGATGGCATTCGCAGCGACGATGTGATTTTTCAGAAAGATATTGATCAGTGGGTGCTCTGTAACAGGTTGGATCTTGGGATATCTGAAAAAAAGGTCCTCATGGTAGAAAGTACTGCTATTGATAAAAGAACTGATGAATGTATCCAATTGATCCAAAGCTTCATCAAAAAATAACGAACCATTAACAGTGATATCTGATCTTTGCTGATTAACCGATAACCCTATTTTCAATCGATGCCCGGTCTTTATAACAGGAGCTTCCAAAATTTTTTTAAGGTGTGTCAAAAAGCTCGAAGAGACATAACATTACTAACCATCTACCTCAAATAACTCTGCTATGATCCCTATACTGTGTTTCTAACAGTATTCAGACTGTGATTTTTCCAATAGCCTCTTTTACTAGAATAGTGAAGCCCAATAAAAAACAGTGCTCAAATTATGCGTCTTACACGGATGCCCCATCATTATCAGGGATAAATTAATTTCTACTATTTGGGGGCTCTAGTGACGAATAGTATATCTGGTAATGATCCATCTCTTTTTACAGAAAAAGGAAGTAATAAGATAAAGAGAGAGGAGGAAGTTTCAAGTAAAGGTTCTGACTCCAAAGCAGCAATGAAGTTTAATAAAGCGCTGTCTAATCAATCCCCTTGGAAAAACGAAAAGTAATGGCAGACAAGTTGATCTCAGTGCCCCACCAAAACACTACATGGAACGAGCAAGAGAGGGTGATAAAGCAACTCAGAAGAGTTCGACAGCACCGAATACATTGGCCTTTCCATAGAAACAATTTCAATGTTACGTGATCTTGGCTTTTTAGCCGAGCCGGAAGCAAGCTCTGATGGAGAAAATTACAATGCAGAATCAACTCAAAGAGAAGTAAAATCCTCTTCGGAGCAGATGGAAGAAGATGCAAGCAGTCGCGCTGTTCAACAGCGTAGAGGAGCTTTCACTAAAGAAATGTCGTCCCCACGCAAGCCGCTACTTAGTCAACAGGAAAGGCAGCTATTAAAGTCAACCTTGACAAACCACAATACAGAACCTGCATATACTCAAATCAGAGAGTTTCTTTGCTGTTGGAGATCCAAATCACCATATTCAGTCGATGGTAAAAGTGAAAAAAGGAGGACGCCAATGTAGCTGGCACCCTCCTTTTTTCAGTAAATTTCTTACATACCAGGGGCAGGAAATAGTTACATTCCCAGCTCCCAGTCATAATCAATGATGACAGGTGCATGGGATGAGAATACCTGCCCCTTGTAGATACCGCCATTCAGCACGCGGTGACGCATGCCAGGAGTGATAATCTGGTAATCGATGCGCATTCCAACATTATCATGGCGCAGGTACTCATCTTTCCACCAGCTGTACTTGCCAGCTTCCCGGTCAACCTCACGGTAAGCATCAAAGAAGCCCATATCTCCCAGCAAGCCTTCCATCCAACCACGCTCAGCCTGATTAAAACCAGAGATCTCCTGAGCATCACGCCAGTTAGCCACATCAATCTTGCGGTGCGCAATATTCCAGGTACCACACATAAGAAACTCACGGCGCTTACGACGTTGTTTGCTTAAGTGGTGGGAATACCCGTCCAGAAAACGGTACTTGAAGTTAAGGCTTTCTTCATCATCACCTTCCGGTACGTACAGGCTAACAAGACTGATTTTGTCAAAGTCTGCCTGAAGGTAGCGGCCGGTTTCATCAACCTCAGGAATCCCAAGGCCACTGATAATTGCCTTGGGAGCATGACGGGTATAGATGGCTACACCACCACGCTCGCTCCTGTTGTAACCACTGAAAGCATAGCCAAAGTAGCCATCAAGAAAATACTGATCCTCAATTACCTGCTCGTCTTCACGAGTATCCTGCAGACAAATAAGGTCAGCATCCTGCTCCAAGAGCCAGTCAAACAGGCCTTTTTCTCGTGCGTTTTTAATGCCTTCGCAATTTAAACTGATAACTCTCATCGAATACACCTTACCAGACCGTATACACGCCCTGGCATTAAGCTTGTTACCTCGGCAAGACAGTAACCGGAAAAACAGAAACTGAAGACCTGCAAAACCATATGAGCAAATCTCAGCCTGAGAAGCAGTTGCCTTGGTCAGGATGAACGACGGCTAAAGTCTAAGCTTTTCAAGGATACGGTTACTCAACCGGGATTAACCCTGCATCAACTGTACGACAGAGTTAGTAAGAGCCCTCATCCCTATTATAAGGCATGATTTCAGTTCTTATGGTACGGTTGAACACAGAAAGTTCGGAATTGTATCGAACAAATGATAACGGGTCGCCCCCCGTATGTTTATCCGCATAAATCCGGTCTCTTCTACAGGAGCCTGCAGTTCTGACGAAGTTACACCTGACAGTTTCCGTAATTTCACACTTAACTGACCCGGATGGAACTAAGAACAGTGTACCCTGGTCAAAATTTGTCTAACTTTCCAATATTCAGGCTATAAGGTACTAAAGAACCAATATTATAATTTGCACAATATCTCTGAATTAGCACGTCATACAGGGGATTTAGGGTTATATATTGGTATAAAATCAGTCTCTGAGTCCGGCACTACGGACATATAGCGAACAGGATCCTCCCGATGCACCAGTATCAAAAAGAATTTCTGGATTTTGCCATTGAGCAGCAAGTGCTCCGTTTTGGTGAGTTCACCTTGAAGTCTGGAAGAAAATCCCCCTACTTCTTTAATGCCGGGTTATTCAGTAGTGGTGAGGCTATCAGCAAGCTTGGCCAGTTTTATGCCTCAGCAATGGTCAATGCCGGGCTTGAGTTTGACATACTGTTTGGGCCAGCCTACAAAGGTATCCCCCTGGCGACTGCCACAGCTATCGCTATGTTCGAAATGCACAATCGCAATATACCATGGTGCTTCAATCGCAAGGAAGCCAAAGATCACGGAGAAGGAGGTAATATTGTCGGGGCACCTCTGGAAGGGCGAGTGGCGATTGTTGATGATGTCATCACGGCAGGCACAGCGATACGTGAAGTAATGACTATTATTGAGCAAACTGACGCTACTCCAGCAGCGGTTGTGGTCGCCATGGATCGTCAGGAAAAAGGGCAAGGTGAACTTTCTGCCATCCAGGAAGTGGAACGTGATTTCAATATTCCGGTTTTGAGTATTGTTTCCTTGGCCAACTTGCTGGAATATAGTGAAAATCATCCAGAAATCCGTCGATACGCGCCGGAAATTAAAGCCTACAGAGATACCTACGGAGTATGAGACTTAAACAGCCATTCATACTGTTATTGACAGGAATGCTGTCTGCGTCCGGAGCCAATCAGGCTGCGGCGCAGAGCCTATACAAATATAAAAACCGCGAGGGCATTACGGTTATCTCATCCACTATGCCCCGTGAATTCGTTCATCTGGGATACAGCATACTTGATAGAAATGGTCGTATCGTTGAAACCATACCCCCAGCAATGACCCACGACCAGAAGAGCCAGCTGGAAAAGCTTAAATCCCGGGAGGCTCAACAAAAGCGTGAGTCAGAGCTTGATCAGGAGCTGCTCGATCTTTATGGCAGCCCGGATGAAATATACGGCGCCATGAATCGCAAACTGGATGAACTCGATCAAAAAGTCAGAGAGATGCATAACCTTGAAGTCATTCTGGCTAAAAATATTGATGACAAGCGCCTGCAGATTAAAAAAGCGGGAAATAAAGCACCGGAATACCTTCACGAAGAGCTGGAGAACCTGAGGGACCAGAAGAAAACTTACGGAGACCGGGCCGCAACGTATAATCGTGAAAAATCCCTGCTGAAGAAGCAATACACTGCTTCCGCTGAGCGGCTGAGAAAATTGTTAAGGCAGAAAAACCTGACCGATATTGAAGCCGTTACCCGAGAGCAGCTGGTTGGTCAGTGGCGCATCCGTGAAGACGTTGCGATGGACTGGAATCTCGATGACAGCGGCTCCTTTGATTCGTTCTTTCAGCAACTGGGAACGCATGCATCGGAAAAAAGTTTTGGCACCTGGCAGCTCAGCAATAACCGTATCATTCTTCTGATTGACCGGAAACAGCATAAGAATGCCATTGGTGAACAAGCCAGCAAAAGAGTATCAGAAGAGAAACAAATTCAGGTTCTGAAAGCTAAAAACAATGAGCTGCAAATTATTATAAATGGTAAGGCCATCAGCTTATACCGATCATGAACGAGGAATAACAAATAAAAGCCAAAGGCACCTAAGATGCAACATCTTTTTTAAAAAGATAATATTATATAAAACTGCTCTACTTAGGCAGCACATAGAATTAAAACCAAGTTGAAGACTAAAAAAGAAAGTATAACTCTGTACTTTTTAATCTGTCACAATTGATTTGCTCATAGATCCAAAAAAAACCATTAAAAGATATTAACAAGAAATATCAAGTAAACACTATAATAATTCTAATCAATATTATAGCTGGCAATGGTTTTTTTAATAAATACAAGAAATTAACTCTATAACTTACATGTAGCAGGATTATAAAATGCAACAAACATCATCTGTGAACTTAACATCAGACTCATCTTCTCCTTATTCTCAAACTGAAATCCAAACAAGAAAAAGCACTGATGCTTCAGTTAATAACAACCCTAAAGTTTCCGTGATACAATCATCACATCCTGCTGTCAGATCTGTTAAGCATCAGGAAGACGCTCATGATAGCCCAGGTAACATGAGAGAATCTTTTGATTTTTTGATTAGCGACCGTGAAGCCAGGGAGGTTAGCCACCCTAACGAAATAATTCAGAAGCAGAAAGCAGAAATCATGCGACTTAGAGCAATATTAATTGCTAAAGAGGAGCAAGCCAAGATTGAGCAACGTAAAACCGACTTATTAAAAAGCGCATTGAAAGCTAAGATTGGACTACTTCAAGAACAGATATCCTATTTAAATCAACGAGATTTGAGTAACAAAAATAAAGCAGACTCACTCCTAAAAAAACAGCAAGAAATGATTCATAAACTTCAAGCAGAAATCGATAGACTTCAAGCAGAGTTATCTACGTACAAATTGATAGAAGAACAGTTTCAAGAAAAAGAGCTAAGCAGACAACGACCAGCATTACATGCTCTTCAAAGACCTGCCATAGATACTTATACACAGCCAGGTGACAAATCAACTGGAAAGATGGCGGAGGCCTCACAAGTAAGAATCCCAGAAGATGCATTTCAGCCCGTTGTACAGGAAAAACATCAGCCGACAGCAAGCAGAATACCAGAAATAGCCACTGAACAGCCCCATGTCAGTCCACTCGAAACACAAATCGAAGCAATAGAACATGCCGCTAAAGCACCATTAGTTTCAGAAAAAACACCTGAGCCCCCAACAACAGAAACACCAGCTCAGCCAATGGAATGCAACCTGCAAAAAGCAAGAAGCACTCCAGTGGATCCTGGTTGCAGCCAACAGAGTAGAAGAGATTTTCCTTTAGAGATCAAAGTTTATAAACCAGAATATGCAAAGGCGGAAAAGGCTTTTAAAGAATTTTTTGACGTTAAACAAGACGAGGATGGTTGCTCCATAAATTTGGAATATATTGATAGCTCATTGATAAGACCTGTCCGTATTCTAATTACGGTAGCGTCTTCAAGGTTGGGTACTGATGTAAAAAATGCTGTCGAGGGTGTAATACTAAAACCCGATATACTAGTAGTAATGCACCCTCAGGACGTTCACGCGCAACCAAGAGAACTAAGTTCTAGACGTTTATTTGGCTCTACATTTAGAGGAGGAACGTTTACTGTAACGCATGATACAGTTATTGATGGAGCTTATCTTAAGACAGTAGGTGTATATGAGTGCGAGTTTAATGAAAAATTCAAAAATCGTTTTTTACTGGCCATTCAACAATTAGCTAGGACAGAGGATACTCAAGTAGAACAGGCAGCATCAATTCAAAATACAGTCAGCCACCTATCAGAACACAAAACTTTAACTTTTAAATTCGACCCCTCAGAAGGTCTTATGCAAACAATGGCTCAAGAGTTCCTATCTTATGTCGGGTATCAAGAAAGAGCCTGTAAATAATTCTGTGTAAACGCCACCAAAACTATTACTCCTTGAACCGGTCAGGAAACATAATTTCAAACCGGTTCATGGCTGCTTTCCAGTTCCTGATCGGCATGGTCCATTTCTCGGAAGCTTTTTCCATGGCCAGATAGATTACCTTCATGACTGACTCATCAGTCCGAAAAATCTTCCGGTTCTTGATCGCCTTACGAATGACGC
>NZ_LUKQ02000202.1 GCF_001647025.1 Endozoicomonas atrinae | reverse complement strand
AGAGTCAGCTTAGTAAAATATTTAACTTTCTGGAACTATCAGACTTGCAGACCACCCCAAAAAGCTATACTTAACGACAGGTCATTTTGGACTGGTGTTTTGAGGACTTTTTACGCCGGTGATGACAGGAACCGTAGAAACAACAAATAACGAGAAACTGACCGTTGGTGCATTAAAGCTGGTATTCGATGGTTCAATTCAGGGATACACGGGATTTTTAAAAGAGCCTTATCATCTGCAGGAGCCTGATCGAGATACCGATTATCGAGGGTATCCAACTATGACTCAGGAAAAGCTGCAGGATATTGTTACCCGCTGGCATGCCAGTGGCCGACAGTTGGCAATACATGCTAACGGGGATGCTGCCATTGATCTGGTGATTGACAGTGTTGCTGAAGCTCAGCAGCAATCCTTCCGAAGCGATCCACGGCATATTATTGTTCATGCCCAAATGATGACTGATGGACAGTTGAAAAAATCAGGGGCACTGGGCCTTACGTCAAGTTTCTTTCCTTCTCATATTTATTATTGGGGAGACCGGCACTTCAATATCTTTATGGGGGCAAAGCGTGCTGAACATATCAGTCCCATGAGGTCCGCCGAAGAACTCGATGTTCGATTTACGATGCATAACGACACACCGGTGGTTCCCATTGATCCCATGCTTCTTGTAGAGAATGCCGTTGAACGAAAAACGTCCAGTGGGAAAGAGCTGGGAGGGAGCCAGAAAATAAGTGTAGAGTCAGCGTTAAGGGCTCTGACTATTGATGCTGCCTGGCAGGTTTTTCAGGAAGGTAACCGGGGCTCAATTGAACCTGGAAAGTTTGCTGATTTTGCCATTCTTGAAGAAAATCCTCTTACCGCGTCGGGGAACTTTCAGAACATCAAGGTTGTACAAACCTGGATTGGCGGAGTGAAATGGTTTGACCGTGACCAGCCGTAGTCAGAAAGACGTATTGCCGCTCGGCACCGGTCTATGTTTTCCTGTTCCGTAATAAAACAGAAGTGGATGTCAGGGGGATAGATGAGAGCATGGTTTGGCTTGCCAAGGATTCTTATGGTGATGTTACTGGCAGGGTGTGCCAGCGGGCCAAAAGTTTCAGAGCAACACAGTGGCTTTCTTTCGGACTACTCAAGGTTAAAACCGTTAGTGGCACAAGAGAAGTCACAATTTCTGGGTTATCACGCCAGGCGCTGGAAAATGCGTCGCTATGAAAGCGTGATTATTGAGCCGGTGATTGTGCATATCAATGATGAAGTCCGAAAGAACTGGCAGGTACAACCAGAGCGCTATAACCAGTTACAAGCTTACTTCACCGAAAGACTGACAGAGCGTCTTAAGCTGAAATATACGATCACTGACCAGCCGGGCCCGAATACTCTGCGTTTAAGAGTAGCGATTACTGGCGGTGAGCTGGGTATGAAGGCACTGGAATTTTATCAGTTTCTACCCTGGGGGTTGGTCATTAATGGCGTCGGAGAACTTGCAGGGATGAGGGATAAACTTCTTAATATCATTGAAGAGGGAGAGCTTGTAGATAGTCAGTCGGGGGAACAGGTTGTTGCACTGGTAGGTGGTGTTCAATATGGTCCTGTTGATATGGGAGACTTTCGAAAAAGCTCGGCAGATGAGCTTAAACCGGTTATTGATGTATGGGTAGACTCCTTTTATGAGCACCTGCGCTAGGGGGCGTTCTCAATTAGCCATGAGACCAGTTGATCACACAAGCCCTCAGGCAAGGCGAACGGCGCAGGTCATGGTGGCTCCATGTTCAAGCCATTCAACGCGGCATGAGTGCTTGTGTGATCAACCCGAAGGGCCGACCACGGTTTGTGCCATTCATCGTTGCTCACTGCTTATGTGGAATAACCACATTGTGCAGTTCGCGCCTTTATGCCCTGAGGTTATTGTCTGGCACAAACCGTGGGTGGCTGGTCACATGTCTAATTGAGAACGCCCCTAGGGGAATATCTTTAAGCCCCAGGATCTCTAAGAGCATTCATGGTTTCATCAAGCGTTGATTCCAGTGAAGAAATTAACGCTGATGCTTCTCCCAGCTTATTGGCCTGCCCTTCCTTCTCGATATCGGCAGCAATCATTGCCAGCTGTGTGGCTCCAAGATTGTTGCTGCTTGATTTCAGGGTATGGGCCGCTCTTACCAGTACCTCCAGGTCTGCATCTTTGGAGGAGGACTGGATATCGGCCATTAATTTAGGCGCGTCTTCTAAATAGCTGTTAATCAGTACCGGAAACTCTTCTTCCATCAGCTCTTTAAGTGAATTGAATATGGACTCATCGATTAATGGATGCTGTTTTGATTGATTCATTTTGTTATCAATAGCTTGCGCTTGTTCTGTAGCCTCGGGGGTTGCTTCCAGGGGAAGCGTATCGTGAATAAGCCAGTGCTCCAGTCTTTCCCTGAGGTTGTCAATTTTGACAGGTTTGCTCAGATAGTCATCCATACCGGCAGCCAGGCACTTTTCCCTGTCTTCAGCCATGGCATTGGCTGTCATCGCGATGATCGGTATTCTGGGTAACTGCTGTTCACGCTCTCTCTGCCTGATCAGACCGGTGGCTTCATATCCACTCATCTCAGGCATTTGGCAGTCCATCAGCATAAGGTCGTAGGTTTGATTTCTGCTCATGTCGACAGCTTCTCGCCCATCTTCTGCTAAATGGATATGATTCAATCCAATTTTTTTCAACATGCTGATGGCAACTTTCTGGTTTACTACATTGTCTTCTACCAGAAGTATTTGGATACTCTCTGAGAATACTGCCGTTTCTTCTTCAAGTTGATCTGTTATACCTTCCGGTTGTTGGCTTGCGTGATGGTAATGCATAACCTGCATTGTGGTATCCAGTAATCTGGACTGCCGGAATGGTTTGCTCAGACAAGCGGAAATTCCAGCAGCCTGCTGTTCTTCCTGAGAGATAAAGCCGGTCGAGCTGAGCATTATTCTGCGGATTGGCTGTAAGTCGGGATCTTCTTCGATCACTTTAGACAATTCCAGCCCATCCATTTCCGGCATATCCATATCCAGAAAGACAAGCTCATAGGGCTGGTTATTGTTATAAGCTTTTCTCAATATCTGGAGCGCTTCTTTTACGGTTGATGCCTCGCTGTGATCCAAGCCCCAGGCTGTCAGATAGTGGCGAAGAATCTCCCGGTTGGTTTTGTTATCATCAACAACCAGGGCCTTTGTCCCATCAAGTGCATGAAGTACCTGAGACTTTTGAATGCACTGGTTTTGGGATATTTCCATATCCAGAGTGAAGGTGAATGTTGAGCCAAGACCTTCAGCACTGACAACACTGATGTTTCCTCCCATTAATTCAACTAACTGTCTGGAGATAGTCAGGCCAAGACCGGTACCTCCGAACTTCCGGGTAGTACTGCCATCAGCCTGGGTAAACTCATTGAACAGTGTAGGAAGGATATTTTCAGCAATACCAATGCCTGTATCCTCCACAGAAAATTCAATTTGAGCAGACGTCTGTGATCGTTTGATGAGGTTTACCTTAACGCTGACCTCCCCTTTGATGGTGAACTTTACTGCATTACCAATCAGGTTCGTTATAACCTGCCTCAGTCTTACAGAGTCACCTTTCAGTGTTTTTGGCAGATCAACATCGGTATAGCAGCTGAGCTCAAGCCCCTTCTCTCTGGCGGTGCCTGCCAGTAATGTGCAGACATCTTCAACAATATCCCTGACGCTGATATCTATTTTTTCAATCGTCATTTTGCCAGCTTCAATTTTAGAGAAGTCCAGAATATCGTTGATGATCTGTAACAGTGAGTCTGCAGAGGAGTATGCGGTATTAAGAAAGTCACTCTGGGTCTTGGTAAGCGGTGTATCTTTCATTAAGTCCAGCATGCCAAGAACGCCATTCATTGGCGTACGGATTTCATGGCTCATATTGGCCAGAAAGGAACTTTTTGCTTTGGCCGCATCCAATGCAGCTTCCTTTGCCTCATTAAGCTCAGTCAGATTTTCTTTTAAATCCCGGTTGGCCGTTTTCAATTCATTCGTTCTACTGGCAACGGTTGCTTCCAGATTTTCACGATGCTGCTGTAGTCGATCATCTCTCTCCTTTATCTGCATCAGCATGTCATTGAAGCAGTCATACAGCTGTCCAATCTCATCGTTATCATATTTCTGAACATGACGATCATATTGCTGGTATTCGGTTATTTCGCTGATGGTATCAGCAAGCTCTGTAATGGGGCGTGCCAGAAGCTTTTGCAGTCTGGAGCTCAGCATTGCTGCCAGTACGACAGAAATCAATGCCGCAATCATGACCAGAAATAAGATGTGAGTGAGGTGCAGGTAGAGTTCGCTCAGGTTTGACTGGACATAAATGGCACCAATGAACTGACCATCCATATTGATGGGGCGGTATAAATGCAGTTTGGATTTGCTGAATAACGTAACGGGCTGGTTGAGCTCTTCCAGAGTAAAAGCCCAGGGTTGTTTCTTTTCGCGATGATAGCCTGCAACGCGCTCACCGGCAGGGCTTAATAAGTAGGCCGCTTCAATTTCATCTGTGCTGGAGAAGCCGTTTAATAGTTGCTCAGCAGCTACCGTATCCTCAAACATCAGAGCAGCCTGTGCATTTGCACCAATGACTTCAACTAACGTTTCCAGTTTGCTGACCAGCAAAGACCGTGAGTGCATATATTCACTTACGGTCTGTACACTCAGGGTAACCAGTAGAACCGAATACGCCGTTAGAAGCATGGCGTATCGTAACTTCTTTTTAATTGGAAGGTTCTTAAACGTGATCATAATTACTATTTAACAACCTTGGCTAACCCCATCAATTGGGAGTTAATTGAAAGGCTCGCATTTCTAGTCGCACTCTGACTAATGGCAAACTGAATTCGACTACCGGTACGAATCAGTCCTATCACGCCACCTTGATAAGCGAAGTTCTCGCTGTCACTGATTGTCAGCACTGATTTATTTTTTAATTTCTGTAAGATCTTGGATATGGCATTTGGCTGTGAGTTATGGATGTAGACAATGTCACACAGCTTTTCCAGCGGAGCACTGGATGTTTTATGTGTGACTGATATACGCCGCCCCATGCTGAATTTATGATTGATTTTTAAGAGTTCGCTGTTAATGGCTCCACTACCAATAATGCACAATGCCAGCGTCTGTTTTTTTTCAGGCCATGTGACAAACTTGGAAAGTTTATAGACAATAGCGGCCTTAACCTTATCAGCCTTGGTAACCTCACTGGCTTCTAATTGAGCTGCATTCAGGCAACAAAGAAAAGCTATTGCAAGTATTGCGTACGTTCTTGTGATTATGATCGGCATGAAGTCGTCTCCCCCATCCGATTAATGTTGCCAGCGTAACTGAAGGTACCAGGACTCCTGTACCTCAGTTGCATCAAGGCCACTGAAAATTTCACTGAACTCAAGGCGTTGCTTATCAAACAGATTCTTTCCCGTCAGTGATAACTCAAGGTCTTTTCCGATTTTTTTGGCAACCCTGAAATCCAGGGCGGTATAGGCGCCAACTTTTGCATTCTTGAGGTTGTCCATATAACGAACCCAGAAATCGAGATACCACTGGTTTGGCAGGTTCATGCTGGATCGTATATTGGCCGTGTTTGATGCACTCAGTTCTTCAATAAGTATCTCGTTTTCTTTGAGGTAGAGCTCATTTTCATAAGCTTCAGCATCTACCTGTAATGCACTGAAATTGGCTTGCAGTTTCCACCAATCATTCACCTGCCAGTCCGCCACAACTTCCAGTCCATAGGTTTTTGCATTTAATCCATTGGCTAACTTAGTTGGAAATTCAGCTATCAGGTCTGGAGAATTTGGGCTGCCATCGACTTTACAGAGAGGAAATCCAGTTGAAAAATCTGGTGTGGTGCCTTCTAAACAGCCATTAGCGCCAACATAGGCAATAATATCTTTGTATTGATTGTAGAAGGCTGTAACGTCCAAACGGAATTTTTTATTAAAAAGTTCTCTATACCCTAGCTCAAAAGTCATTAATTCTTCTGAATCAAGGTCTTCATTCCCAGAGATACTCATTAAATATTTTTGTGAATCTAAGTCATTAGATAGTGGAGGTTGAATCATATCTTCTGTAAGAAAGTTCATGCCTCTTGTTATTACTGAAGTCTCGCTAATGGATGGTGTTTTTACTGCTCGAGACACTGAGCCCCAGAATGTTCTGTTTTCTGCTACTTTCCATGTTAGTTTAGCGTTGGGCTGGATTTCATATCCTGTGAAATCATTATGCTCAAATCGAGAACTTAATGACACGCTCCAATCCGGTGTGATCGTAATGTGGTCTTGAATAAAAGCACTGTATAGCTCATCAGTCCGGTTGCTCTCAGGCAAGGTTATATTGTTCATGTTGCTCAGATTGTATTTTGTCAGCCTGTAGCCCAGCCCCCAGATAATATCGTGATTTTTCCATGGAAGGATCTGATGTTGAAACTCCAGATCTCCGATGTCTCTTTTTTCGGTTACTCGATAATCATAATTTTCATAGCGGTCATAATAACCTTTGAAAGAAAAGTTACTGCCATCACTGTAGTACTGCTTATAGTTACCAGTTAGATGGCCACCCTGTTGATCTCGGTTTAAGTCAACAATCGTATGCCTTTCATTATTTCCATAATCAAATAATTTTAATGGCGGCCTTGTTGTTCCATCATACACTTCACTCTGTATAGAAGCTTCAGCCCCTGTCTCTGTCCGCCAGTCTGCCCGAAGGCCCGCACGGTTTATTTTCCAGTCATCATTAGCATCAGTGCCATCAGAATTGGTAAGTCCATTGCGGGTGAATGTTTTATAGAAAGCTCGATAATAGCCATCATCACCCAGTGTTCCACCGTAGCGATAGGCTGCAAAAGCTTTTTCTTCGGAACCAAATCCTGTGGACAGCAGGCCTCCCTGTGTATCTGCCGCATGCTTGGTAATGATATTAATCACACCATTCACGGCATTGGCTCCCCATAGGGCTGCACCAGGACCACGAATCACCTCTATACGGGCAATATCTTCCAGCATGGTGTCCTGAACATCCCAGTTAACTCCTGAGAATAAAGGAGAGTAAACGGTGCGACCGTCTATCAGGACCAGCAATTTATTGGCAAAAATGTAGTTAAAGCCACGGGTACTGATCGACCAGGTATTACCATTCAACCGGGCTACCTGCATTCCCGGCACCATTCTCAGCGCCTCTGGAATTGATGTCACTCCTGAACGCTGAATATCCTCATTGGTAATGACAAACACAGCGGCAGGGGAGTCCATTAGACGCTGCTTTCTCTTGGATACCGATGTGACGTCTGGGACATCCAGAGATATCAGCTCTTCCAGACTGAGATCCAGAAGACCATCTTCGGCAATTTCCAGATCTGGATCAGCCTTGAGACTCACAGGAGCGATAAGAGAGGAAAAAATTCCGGCCAGCAGCAGTGAATGATTCGATGGTTTCAAGGTTCCACTCCATTGGATCTATTGAAGAGAGAAGCACTGCTGAATCATTCTCTACTTCATCCCAAGTATTACTGCTCCATTGCCTGTTTCCTTTGAAGCATTGCAATACCTGTTTATCTTGTTAGCCCTTATTAAAAACCTAGACCTAATTTCAGGGCTCGTCTGAATATTTTTCATTTGGCTCTCTGGATTGCTCTCAGAAAGGCCGCAGCATCCGCAATCCCGGCACCGCATCTGAAGGTTGAGCAATTACTATCTGAGGAAAATGGCCTTGCTGTCTCTTTCAAGAGCCGTTTACGCTCAGAAGGCGGCAGTGTTGGGTTGACCGCGTAGCTAAGGTCAAGCAGGCCTGCGATATGTGGTGTTGCCATGCTTGTGCCTTGCAGTTCAGTGTAGGAGCCACTTCTCGGATCCTTCAGTCCTGAGTTGTATAAGGACAGGATCCCATTGCCCTGGAAATGGGTTTCACCTCCAGGAGCCATAATGTCAATGCCGGTACCATAATTTGAGTACCAGCTGCGATTTCCTGTTCGGTTGACTGCACCAACAACTATGACATTCTTGCAGTTTGCTGGCGTGCTTAGAGCCACGTTATGTTGCTCATTCCCTGCCGCGACAACCACAGTGACACCGGCAGCAACAACTTCGTCAATGGCATCCTGATAGGACAGGGGGCACCAGAGTGCTGTTCCACCAAGGCTCAGGTTAATGACATTGACTGGGTTAGGATTAAGTGGAAGGCCATAGACTTTAAGACCTGCAGCCCATCGCATGGCTGAAACAATATCGGATGTATAGCCACCACATCGTCCAAGAGCTCTGAGCGGTTGTACTCTGGAGAGCCAGGTTACACCGGAAACCCCGTTATTATCGTTTGTTTTTGCTGCAATCGTGCCTGCGACGTGTGTACCATGCCAGCTACTCTTCTGTGCATTGGCAGGAATCGGGTTACCAAATGAGGTTCCGCAGGCACCTGGCTGAAGAGAGTCCCCGGGGTCCTGGGGGTTACTATCCCAGCCATCACCATCATTAGCCATCCAGGGGTCTGAAACAAAATCATAGCCTGCTACCAGCCTGTCATTAATCTCTTTATGGTCAGTAATTCCGGTATCTATAACTCCAATTACATTTTCAGGGCTACCAATGGATATTTCCCAGGCAGCAGGGAGATTAATACCCGCCCTGGTTTCAAAGTAGTGCCATTGCTCGTTATATAGAGGGTCGTTGGGGACTCTCATGGTCTGCATTACAAGGTCTGGTTCAGCAAACTTTACCTGAGGGTCATCTTCTAATCCTTCTGCCAGAATTTTTGCATCTTCAAGATTAACGGTGGCTCCTATTGAAAGCACTTCCTGCCTTTTTCCTGCAGCAACGCCATAACCACCATGGGTTACCCCCTGTTTAATAAAGGCTAACGCTCTGGCTTCGGTAGGCTTTTCTTTAAAGTGAACAATGACTCGATCTGTTCGTTGTAATAAAAGTCTGTAATTATCCACCTCAGCCTGTGAAATGAATGTTGGTGTTAAAAGTGTTGCTGCTAAAACAGTCCTTGTCAGCAGAGAGTTCATTGATGCTTACCTCAGGGGTATGGTACCCATACTTCGGTTATATAGTGGATTCATCATGTCATCGATTTCGACATAGCGAACTTTTTCCAGAGTTAACAGTTGCTTAGTAAATTTTTCCAGTTGTGAGCTATCAAGCTGATTTATATGAACAAGAATAGCTCCATTACCGAGTGGCCTGACTAATGATATGGGCTGATTATTTTTAGTATGCTCATTAATATATTCACAGGCTGCTACAGCCCCGCCCAGCTCATGATAAGAATCTGAGTAGAAGCCAATGATAAATCTTACAGAATGAGTACCTTCTATTGTTTCTGCCTTAATACCTGTGCTGAAAAGTATTAGTGAAATTATTATTAATGTATCTTTAATCATTTTCTAAATTGTTATTAATTCTTTATACATCTATTCAAGAAATAGGTTTGTTGTTAAATGACACCTTTATTTTCACAGGGTTTCCACATCACATGATAATGATTGTTAATCAGGGATGTGGTAAAGGGATCAGTGATTTCGGTTGTCGAATGTGAGCATATGCGATTTGGAATTCACCTAAGAAAAAAGTATGGTTGATGGATATAGAGGCTTCAAAGTATTTTGGATGATTGATGGCTGAGCTGATATTGGATGTCACAAAGCACCCACTGGTATTGGCGGTTTTGATTTTACTGTCAACATATCTTCTTGAAGATGCTGCCATTATTTCGGGGGAATGTAATTTAAATTGTGTAAACGCTTGTCGTTAATACTCCAAAATGGAGAATAACAATGAGCGTTGAAATCAACGAAAAACTGGTAGATCAAATAGCCAGTCAGATTAAAACTCAGGATGATC
>NZ_LUKQ02000201.1 GCF_001647025.1 Endozoicomonas atrinae | reverse complement strand
ATGAGCCATTGGTTAGCCATGGCGTAGCGGATGAACTGATTCCGTTTAAACGGCTACCGGACCTTAATCAGTCCATCACGGTCAAAGACAGCCTGGATACTACGCTCGTTGCTGGTGATGATTATGAGCTGACTCAGTCAGGCATCAAGGTTATTGACGGTGGTGGTATTGATAACCAGGGGATCAAGGTTAGCTATGCACCACTACCTGCCAATATGGTTCAGGCACTGGTGGAGTCCGGTCGGGAGTTTGTGCTCTTTATGGAAGGCCTGAATGATGCCCAGGAAGGGCTGCCGTTTAATATCCGGGTACATCGGGTCAAGTTCTCACCGGTACAGAACCTCGGCTTTATCTCCGATGACTTTGCCAACATTCCCTTGCAGCTCGATGTGCTGTCGGATCCTACCATCACCGGCCAGGGCCTGAGTCCGTTTATGCAGCTGGATCTGGCCCAATAACCCGCCGAGTTTCCTATGCCCTCCATCAAAGAAACCGCGCTTCGGTTGGTGCTGAAAGCGCGGGATACCCTGTCACGTCCGGTTAAGCAGTCTGCTGCCTCCCTGGAATCCCTGCGAGGGGAAGCCCAATCCCTCAAGAGTCAACTCACTGAACTGGAAAAACAACAACGGTTGCTGTCGTCTTTCCAAAAGCAGACATCTGCTGTGCGTGAGGCTGGTCGGGCTTTTCGTGAAGCCGAGGCGAAGGTTGAACGGTTGGCCCGGGAATATCAGCAGGCAGAGAAACCCACAAAGACTCTACAGCGCAGGCTGGAGACTGCCCGTAAAGCGGTGGTGTCAGCTAACCAGTCTTACCATCAGCAGCGACAGAAGCTGGCTGAGTTGCGCAAAAGTCTGGGGCAGACGGGACTTTCCAATCGCCAGCTGGCCCAACAGCAGGAGCGGGTTGCCCAGGAACTTCGGGAAACGTCAGCGGCATTTCAAAAAGCCAGCAATCGGGCTAAGGAGGCCTCCAAGAGTTTCAGACGCTCTGGGTTAAAGAACATCACGAAGGATGCCCAGCAGGCATCATCGGGTATTAGTCGTCTAACCAGACGGTTCGCTGGCTTGATCGCGGCAGGTGCAGGCCTGTACATCATCAAACGTGGCATAGAGTCCATCCTGACTACGGGCGATAAGTTTGAGCGCTTGAGCGTTCAGCTGGAAGCCATTATGGGCTCAATGGCTGAAGGTGAACGGGCGCTGGCCTGGATTAAGGACTTTACCCGCAGCACGCCATTCCAGTTGGAAGAAGTCTCTGAAGCGTTTGTCCGGCTAAAAGCCTTTGGCCTCGACCCCATGGATGGCACCATGCAGGCCATTGTCGATCAGGCTTCCAAACTGGGCGGCGGGATGGAGCGGCTGAATGGCATCACGCTGGCCGTGGGGCAGGCCTGGGCAAAACAGAAACTTCAGGGAGAGGAGATTTTACAGCTGGTAGAGCGCGGTGTTCCGGTATGGGAACTGCTGGAAAAGGCCACCGGCAAAAACGTGCAGGAGTTACAGAAGTTGTCGTCTGCCGGGAAGTTGGGACGGGATACCATCGCCTTGCTGATTGCCGAAATAGGCAAAAGTGCAGAGGGCGCAGCGGCCAAAAATATGAGCTTGCTGTCCGGTTATGTCAGCAACCTGAAAGACAGCTGGCAGCAGTTCCTGGCTGAAATTGCCGACAGTGGTGCCCTGGAATACACCAAGAACCTGCTGGGTTCCATCGCCCTGAAAATAGAGGCGATGAATCAGGACGGTCGCTTGCAGGCTCTGGCGAAAAAGATCAGCAATGCCTTTATTGCCATGGGCGAGGCTATTCAATCAGCGCTGTCTGGCCTTTCTTTTGACGGGTTTGTTTCAAAGGTAGAAACCAGCTTTGCCACCCTCACCACGGTGATGGATAAACTGAAAACCACCTTCACGGTTACCGGTAATACTGTCACTTTCTTTTTCAACAGTTTCACACTGGCGGTGAAAGGCTTTGCGACCGCATTTCTCTATACCATTGGAGAAATCATCTTCGGCTGGGGCAAGCTGGCAGAGGTCGTAGGTGCTGACTCCATTGCCAAAGAGATGCAGGCAACCACTCAGTATCTGCGCACTCTTGGCAAAGAGTTTGCCAAACAAACCGCTGAAGATGCCAATGCCGCCAAAGACGCATTGGTGGGTATTTACGAAGCCCTCTCGAAACAGCATGAACAGACACAAAAAGACATTCGTCGTGAAAGCAAGGTGACCTGGGATCAGGTACGAGAAGAACAGGAGCGTTACCGGGCAGACGTTGAGCAGACTGGCCAAACCGCAGAGCAGGCAGCAGCAAGCACCAAAGCGGCGTTTACTGATGCTGCGAATGCCATCAGCCAGATCAACGCGGCTGAAACCCGCACCGAATTAGCCAGCCTTGGTGTAGCACTGGCCGAAGCCTTTTCTGCCGGAACACTATCTCAGAAAGGATACACTCAGGCGCTGGAGGCCAGTCGCCAGAAGCTGGCACAACTGAAAAAGGAGGCGGATGGCACAAGTCAGAGTATTGATAGAGTCACCGAGGCTGATGAGCAACAAACCGCAGCTCTTGAAGACTCCGCATCCATTGCCGGAGTCATGGCGGATCATTACAACACCCTGACCGAAGAGCTACAGGGCATGAGCGGTGCGGCACACGAAGCCTTTGTAGCCATGAATGGTGTGGGCAACGTCAACACAGAGCAGGCGATCAGCAGCATTACCGAACTGAAAAGTCAGCTCGAAGAAACGAGAGAAGAACTTAACAAACTACAGCACTCCTATGCCTTCGATGTCACCGGCATTAGCAGTTGGATGAATGAGACTGCGAAAAATGCTGCTTATGTCAAAAGCCAGTACTTAGAGCAGAAGATCGCTCTCGAAGAACTGTTAGAAAGTTATGAGCTCGGCGGCTCGACAGCGAGAAGCTTTATCCGTCAGGGCGAGCGAGCCACTGATACGATGAACCTCCTGAACAATCAGGATTTAGACCGTCTCAACAATGCCATTCGCTCGGCAGAGCAGAACATGGCGAGCTTGGGCGACAGTTCCCGGAATACCCTCAATAGCCTGCAAGATGAACTGGATGAATTACAGGGCAGACAATCGGATATTGAGCAACGCCGTTATCAAACGCAGCGTGACGATCTGAAGGCACAGCAGGCCGAGGCCGTTGCCAAAGGGGATCAGGAAGCAATCAAGAATATCACTTCTGCCCTGCGGATCAGTGAGCAGATTTACAACGAACGTATCCGGCAGGCCAACAATGAAAAAGCCCAAACCCTCCAAGAGAGCCAGGTGAGCACGTCAGCATCAACCACTCGAACCACACAACCGGCTCCACAGAAAATTATCCGGCTCGAATACCCCGGCGGTGCGGTCAATGTCGGTATTGATTCAACGGATGAAACCAAACTGCTGGAAGCCCTGAAAAACGCAGGTATGAGGACGCTTTAAAAGGAAAAAGCTATGCAATTGGATACCATTAGCCTCCCGGATGATCTTCTTTGGATCAATGAGTTTGAATGGAACCCTGTGCAGCAAAGTACAGACCGAAGCCTTACCGGCGCTTTGCTGGTTCAGGAAGGGCAACTAATAAATGGTAGGCCAATCGTTCTCTCTGGCAATGGTGAGGCCGGTTGGGTCTCCCGACTGACAGTCAAGAACCTATTTGCTCTCTCCAAAGCGGCCAATAAAACCATGACGTTGACGCTCCCGGATAACCGACAGTTCTCCGTTATCTTTGATCGGTCTAACGGTGCTCCTGTAGAGGCGCAGCAAGTATTACCGTTTGCCTATCCAGAAGATGATTATCAGTATTTACTTACTCTTCATTTCCTCACAGTTTAATACAGCTGTGTAAGTAAGTGTTGTTGAAGTTTATTGCTTAATTAAACAAATTATTGATCATTTAATACATGATAATTTTTTAAGAGTGCATTTTTTCTTCATTTGTTGACCTTTATTTTAAATGAGTCTTAACAAATTTCCTAATTGTGTCAGGAATGAAACTAAGATATAGCTACTGCTAAGTGTTTTATTTGGCAGATTAGATGTGGAGTTGGAAAATGAATAGTCAGGATGTTGTAGAAAGGGTGAATATCATAAGCAATACACGCCCCGTATATGTCATAGAGCCCATTAATGGACCAAATGGAGAGTATTTAGATATCCATCAATCTTTGATAATAGCGTGGATTGTAAAACACTATAAAAACAGTGATCAAGTATTGAAACCAGGATCTGCAATTCCCATTACATGCTCTGATTTTTCGGATGAGGGACTGTCTGATAGATATGCAATTTACGATAAAGAAACCGATTTATGGGAGGTGCCTGGTTTAAAATCAGGTTTTGAGGTTGGAGAGTTGATAGCGTGGTTTAAGGATGGATAGTAGTGATCAAGTGAGCTTTTTAGCTCACTTTTTTATTAGTCATAAATAGTATAAGTTGGCCTCCATTTCATCGGTTTTCTAATTTAAAAACCGATGTGGAATAAATCTTAAAATCCGATTTCTGGTCATTTTTTTAATTTGATTTACTCATGGATGGATTGAGCATGCTACATCTAATAGAAACTTGTCACGAGTAATCCACTTCACAAAGCATTTATCAACAGAACGAAGATCATCACCATAGATATAACGCCGTGTCATTATCAATTGATCAATGAAATCATTCAAAATAGCTGGGATTGTATTGCCTTCTTCTGTCTTCAGATAATGAAATGAATTGCTCCGTTTACGAAGGTAATCGGAATCTTTCATAGCTCCTAGATTCCAGCAGGTTACTATGAAATTAATGGTATTTTCAATGTATCTTTTGTTTGTATTATGGTTAAGAAGTAATTCTCCGGAAAGGTTAATCAGTTTGGTTTCTATTTTTGTTGATGGCTTGAGTATTGAGTTATTGTCTTTATCAAATGAACAATAGCTAGGCTTATGGTTTAAACGTAAAACTTTTCCATTTTTGATGGTTGTTTTTACAGCGTCCTTGATTAAGGTTTTCATGGTATTTTTTCCTTTTTGACGTTTTAATACACACGAAGTATAAAGAGTGTCTTAAAAATAAAGGCTTTTGGAATTCTACAAACATATGTAGAGACAGTTTTTTAGGTCAGAGGCTAACCAGATAAATGTGAGAATCATCCGCTTACGACAAGTAAATAATATTTCATAACTGCTGAAAATAATCTGAATGAAAGTGATAACAATAAATATATATTGTCTTGAGTGCGGCAAAGTGACGCTTAGACTTCTACTTCAATCAGATTTGTTTCAGAGTTATCATTATGGCACATAATCGTAGAATATAAATGGAGTGGTTTTTTATTTACAATTGTTTTGTTTTTTTATTCTATTTTTTGCTCAATATGTTCTAGGTTTTTTTAAATTGTTTTTTAGATTCATTCTAGTGACTGTAGCTGTCCATAGAGATACTTGGATATTCAGATCAGCATCAGGCTCATTAATAACGACTCTTCTAAAAAAAAATATCTTTACGTATAACAACCCAGTATTAGTAATACACAAGCATAAGGATTTGCTATGGCTATCAATAATAGCGACGTAAAACTCTTCGAAAGCCAGCGGCTTACCGACGAGGAAGATGGCGGTGGTCGGGTAACTGGTAACGAGGTCATTGATGGCAACGTCAATAATCTCTTTCAGGATATTTCCCGGATCGACCGAACCATTGGTGATGTTGCCCTGCGTAAGGCGTTTATCGGGATCAGCACCGATAACAATGACATTTATCTCGGCAGTCATTTGATCCTGACCGAGCCTCCCAAGGATCAGAATGTCAGTGTCTTACTGTTCAATACCGACAGTCAGACCGATGAGCGCCTCGATGCCAGAGACAGAATCGAGAGTTATGTCGTCCCCGGCATTAAAGCATCGTGGGAACTGGTCGGCGATCAGCTGGAAGGTCAGCGTGCCATTGTTGGCTATCAGCGTGAGGAATGGGCGGTCCCTGAAATCGGGGAGGTCTATAAGCTAACCACACCCGATGAGCTAACCAGCCAGTTTATCCGTATTACTGCCGTTGATCATTCCGTGGTCACGTTTACCTATCACAACGGTGCGGAGTACGTGGACTTTAACCGGCGCAAGGTAGAAATGGAGATCAGTGCGCCGCTAATAACCACCTTTGTCGGAGCGCAGCCAGTCCCCGGAGAACCGGAGGAAGAAACCAGCACCATTTATGGGACACAGATAGCCGATACCTCCCGTTACTATGGTATTCAGCCATTAAGTGCCAATGTGACCGCTGGCGACTTAACGGTTAAGGCCGAGAGCGTTTATGCGCCACTGGTGCCGAGTGCCAAGGTGGAAAGCCCACTATTGGATCAATACGGTGGCTATACCGGCAAAACGATGGTGGCCACGGCTGACACTACCCGCTCGGTCAGCTGCCGTTTTGTGCATATTACCGGCAACCAGAGCCGAACCTACGTACAGCGTGGCGTGCTGCCTAAAACGCTTTCTCTGTCACTCGAAGGTGGCACCTTTGAAGATGACGGTGCAGGAAATCTGCTCCATAAAAGCGGGACCAATAATTTCAGCAAATTGACCGTGGATTATGAGCTCGGGGAAATTAACGTCTGGCGAGCGAGCAGCTATACCACGGCTACTGCCAACGCTACCTATCAGCCAGCCGTTGCCATTACCGGGGCTGCGATCAGTGGGGCTATCCCGATCACCAACCAGAACCGGGGCTTTAACTACACCCTGAATATGGCCGAGGCCAAACCAAGGCCGGGAACATTGGTGGTCAGCTATATCGCTCTCGGTAAATGGCAGGACATCCGGGATACCGGCGCAGGCCAGATGACCGGATCGGGAACCGGAACCATTATCTTTGCAACGGGATCAGCTGCAATCACTCTGGATGCTCTGCCCGATCCTGACAGTGCCATCGTTTTTAGCTACGTGGCGCAGAATGATGATGAGGTGACGATCCGAACCGGCTCGGTGCCTGTGGATGATATGACCTTTCGCCATACCGTCGAGAAACCCGGCATCAAACCCGGCTCGATGACGGTGACGTATGTTTCCTCCGGTGAGAATAAAACCCTGACCGATCAGGCCAATGGGCTTCTCACTGGTGACGGTAACGGAGCCATTCACTACGCTCCCGGAGAGTTGAGCTTTAAGCTGGATTTCCTGCCTGATAGCGGCACTGAGATTCAACTTACCTATGAAGAAGGCACCAGTGCCGGTGGTGAGGTGATTGTCTCGGTGGATGGTCAGGGGGTGATGAGTGGCACCATTCCCGGTGCGCCCTTGCTCCCAGGTTCTATCCAACTGCAATTTCTGGTCGAGCAGCTGTCCAACGTACCGAGCGAAACCAGAAACGAGGATGACTGGACTACCTATGAAACCACCCGGAACGTGGCTAAACAGATCAGCGACGATACAACGGGTGGCTGGCGTGGCGTAACAGGCAGCATTGATTACCAGACCGGGGCGTTTACCATTCTGGCGTTGGATCAGTACACCTACCCTGAATACGTCATCAAGCAGACGTTTAATGGTTACGTTCGAAAACTGGACGTGACCAACACCTCCAAAACCCAAACCTTCAATGGCAGCACCATTACTGCCATTGCACAGGCGAGCAACCTCGCTCATGCACCGTACAACGAGAACATTACCTCACCAGAATTGACCATTGATCTGTTGCCCTTGATGGACAATACCGTTCTGCTCCCCGGCAGCGTGATCTTTGAATGGAACGGTGAAACCTATTTTGATCGGGACGGTTCGCTCTATAAAAACCTGAGCACCGAAACCAATGCCGGGGTTCAGGTCGGCAGGGTTGACTACAGCGGTGGTATGGCGACACTGGCGAGCTATCCAGAAGGATCGGTCAGTACGGCCACCATTCAGGCAGCGGCCACCGTTGGCGTTGGCTTTAAGATTGATGCGGTCGCCTTCCGTACTCCCGGTGCTCCAATTCGTCAGGGCAGTTTGCAGCTAACAGCCGTTCGGGTTGATAACGGGGACATTATCACGGCCACGGCGGATTTTAATGGCGAGTTCAATACCGCAGAAGTGGTCGGAAAAATAGACGTAACCACAGGCTGGTGTGAGCTTCAGTTCATCGACGGCAGCTCTCCTGAAAAGACGCCGATCTACGTTATCCCACAAAGTGTCCGTTATAACTGCGTGGTGGAAACCAGCCTGCCCCTCGATGCTGAATTGATCGGGCTCGATCCGGTTCGTCTCCCTCCTGATGGACGGGTCCCTATCTATCGAGCCGGGGATATTGTAGTCATCAGCCACACGGCAAGCACCGATGCAGGTACACCAACCGCCGGTCAGGTGATCAACCTGGCTCGTGACCATCAGGCAGAAATCGTGGTGGAAGACAGCAGCGGGGCTCCACTGGCCAGCGATCAATATACCGTCGATAGAGAGGCAGGAACCGTTACCTTTGCCGATCCGTTGAGCCTGATTGATGCTGGCAGTAACCCTCTCACTGCACCTTTTACCATTAAGGATCGGGTGGAGCACATGAGCGTGTTAAGTGACGTTCAGATCAAC
Organism: Endozoicomonas atrinae; assembly: GCF_001647025.1. Classification (GTDB taxonomy): domain Bacteria; phylum Pseudomonadota; class Gammaproteobacteria; order Pseudomonadales; family Endozoicomonadaceae; genus Endozoicomonas; species Endozoicomonas atrinae. The sequence continues at coordinate 1,374 of NZ_LUKQ02000201.1, read as the reverse complement.
GGCGACCTCTCCATTATCTCGCCTGTACCTTGGGATTTACCGGCCTCCGAAACCACGGTCAGCAGTGCAGTCGTGTATGGGGATCTTCAGGCGAGAGTGAAAAACTTTTTCAGCCAGAAGGTTTGGGACAACGGCGACCCGAACTGGACAGATCATCGGATCGGCGACCAGACCACCGCCCAATACAACACCATTAACTATCCGGTGGAAGTGACCAACAAGGGAGCCATCTATGGCAAGTGGGCGGTGATCTTTACCAGCAGCACTGCCTTTCAGGTCGTTGAGGAAAAGCTCGGGATCATTGCAACCGGCAGTACAACAACTGATACCGCACCCATTAACCCGGAAGCGGGCGTGCCTTATTTCACCATGAAAGCCGATGGTTGGGGCAGCGGTTGGGCAACAGGTAACGCTATTCGTTTTAACACGGATGGATGCCTTGCGCCGGTGTGGATTTGCAGGACTGTCCTTTCAGGTCAGGGAACGGAAACCAATGATGATTTTACGCTTCAAATCAGGGGGGATGCGGACTGATGCCGGTTCAATACTACAGCTGGAACGATTCAGGTGCCCCGGAATTTAAATATTTAAGTGGCGGTTATGGCGCTTATAAAAATTCCATCATTGAAGTGCTCGATGCGATTTTGGTGACCGGATACGGCAGTAAACCGGGATTTGGCTGGACAAAGGCAATGACCTCGACGGTGCCGGACAGTAACCGCACCGTCTACAAAAATCATTCAGCCCATCAGGACGATATGTACCTGATCGTGGAGCCTGACGGTAATCAGCAGCAAGGGTTCAAAATGCAGATTGCCGATGTTGTGACCAGCCCGGAAAGTTACGTTGGATACAGCCAGATCGCTGCCGTGACACAAAACCACGGGGGTACACAACGCTGGCACGCCATCGGCGATGAACGCACGTTGATCTTTGTTTTTTACAGCGGTTATGTGGATACCCTCTCAGCCGGTTATTTCAACCGGTACGGTCCCGTCGCCATTTATGTCGGCGACTTTGAGGTGGCTGCTGGCAGCAATCCCAAAGCGTGGGGATTGGTTGCCCCGAGCATGTATCCGGGAACCCTGGATAACGAAGGCAGTTACAGTGTAGAGACTCATGGCTCTTTTAATCTGTCCACTACTGCCAGTAACAATGCCAATGACCGACCGGTGACGCAGGTGCCGGGGGAGTTATGGAGCGAAAGTGATATTCACTCCATGACCCAGTTCTTGATGGCGGATTCGCCTATTTCTTACAACTACACCGAAAAAGACATTGCTACGTTTGAGAGTGCTGTTCAGCTTCGATCAGAAGCGTTTTTGATTCTGGATTATCAACACAGCTTTCGTCTTCGGGGGGTATACAGTCTGT